>PWXV01000187.1 GCA_003568415.1 Ignavibacteriales bacterium | reverse complement strand
TATCCGGTAAATCAATTATTCGGCGTGCAGAATACGCTCCCGACGTTTATGGCAAACAGCCATCAGATCGTGAACGATAAAAGCGCCCGGAATTATATCTCCCGGTTATCGCAATTCAGAAGCAAGTTCGAACAGGTCCTTGAAGGATTACAGATGCGCGCGGAAATGGGAATCATACCGCCGCAATTCGTCATCGACCGTGTGCTCACCGAGATGCGCAACTTCACGGAACAGGATATACGGAAAAATATTCTTTTTACATCATTCAAGGAACGGGTCGATACTATCGACGCTATCGAGGACAAAAACGAATTATATGAACAGGTTGAAACTGAAATTGCAAATACCGTTTATCCCGCATACGAGTTATTTATAAATTACTTCGAAGATCTAAAAACGAAAGCAACCGATGATGACGGTGTCTGGAAGTTACCCGACGGTGATGCCTATTATGTTCATCAACTTCGCAGCATGACGACAACAGACCTGCCGCCGCAGGAAATACACGAGATCGGTCTCGCTGAAGTTGATCGTATACAAAATGAGATGATTGAAATTCTCACATCACTGGGATACTATTATGGATCATTTGCCGATGCCATGAGAGCGATAACCGAAGATGAACGGTATCTCTACCCGAATACCGATGAAGGGCGCAAACAAGCTATCGCGTATTACCAGACAATGATTGATGAGATCGATGAACGTATCGACGTTGCTTTCGATATCCGCCCTTCTGTCGGTGTGCGGGTTGAACGCATTCCGGAATTCAGAGAAGCAACCGCACCTGGTGCTTACTACCAGCCCCCTGCACTCGACCGCTCTCGTCCGGGTGTCTTCTATGCAAATCTCCGCGATATGACTGAAGTACCGAAATGGGGTATGCGCACGCTTGCATATCATGAGGCGATACCGGGACATCACTTCCAGATAGCAATTCAGCAGGAAATTGAGGATGTACCGACGTTCAGAAATGTGCTGCCGTTTACCGCATATACCGAGGGATGGGCACTCTATGCAGAGCAACTTGCGTGGGAGTACGGTTTTCAGGAAGATCCACTCGATAATCTCGGCCGCTTGCAGGCGGAATTGTTCAGAGCAGTCCGGCTAGTAGTAGATACAGGAATCCATTACAAACGATGGACGCGCGAAGAAGCTATCGACTATATGTATGAAAACACCGGCATGCCGATGGGAGATGTAATATCGGAAGTGGAGCGGTACATCGTAATGCCCGGTCAGGCAACCGCGTATAAAATCGGCATGATGAAAATTCTTGAACTGCGAGACCTTGCTCAGCGGGAACTCGGGGAGCAATTCAATATCAAGCAATTTCACAATGTGATCCTGCAAAACGGTGCAATGCCGCTGGATATACTGGAGGAAGTTGTGGATGGGTGGATAGAAAGAACGTTGCAAGAGAGGTAACCGCAATATTTTTAGACCTGACAGGTTTTGAATACCTGTCAGGTCTACTTCATACTATAAAAACCTGTAACGCAAGACTACGGGAGGGATCGCGCGATGGGGGCCTCGCGATCGTGGAGATTGTGAGCTCTTTTAACAACGCGACTCAACGAGTCGCGTTACATATACTCTTGCACAACCCATCGTACATATCGATCCTTACCGATCAAAAAACAACTCTTCTCTGATTTCTTTAATTCGCGTTAGAGCATGGCGTACAAGCTCGGGGTATTTTTCGCCGGCATTATTGAGAATAGCGGTAATCGTTTTCGCCCGACTCACCGCCGAGAAGCTGCAAAGAAACAAAAGTCAGGATTATTGTACGAAAAAGAAGATTTTTCCCCATAAAGATTCCCTTGTATGAATTAATTCGCTTTGCTCATTGATTAAAAACCAATTGTATTGTTATTAAGATACATAGCGTAACAAAAAGTTTCGAAACTACCGGAAAACAGCTATTCCGGGCAATTTCAAAAAAAAATGTACCGCTCACTTGACTTTAATCCCGCAAATATTTATGATTTTATAAATATTTGTAATCGCTCTTACTCAATTTCGGTGGGGGATGCATGGAAGAAGATGCAAGAAACAGGGAGATCAAGTCTGTCTCATCTATATATTCGGGATCACATCACACATCCTCATTCCATTCAGATATGGCAATGGAGAAGAAGGAAACCTGGCTGGAAAGTATTCTTATTTCGGCAATGGATGCCATTGTTTCCATTGACCCGGAAAATCGAATAATTTTCTATAATAAGGCTGCTGAGTCACTATTCGGTTATTCAGCCGGTGAAATACTCGGTAAACCCCTTAATATATTGCTGCCTGAACGGTACAGATCACAGCACACAGAACACATCAAATATTTCAGATCAACCGGCACTTCGACACGACGGATGGGTGAACTCGGGACGGTATTCGGGCTCCGTTCAAACGGAGAGGAATTTCCTCTCGAGGCCTCAATTTCACAATTCGATATGGAAGGTGAAAAATATCTGACTGTTATTCTTCGGGATATCACCAAACGACTCGAATTCGAAGAGAGTATCGCGGAAAGCAAAGAAACCTACCAGAATCTTTTTAACTCTATAAGCGATGCGGTGTTTGTGCAGGATCAGGATGGAAAGTTCCTCAGTGTAAACCGGGGGGCAGTTAATATCTATGGATATTCGTGCGATGAATTTACCGGACAGACATTTGCATTGATCAATGCAGGCGGCGACATAGAAATGGATTTTATGCAAAGCCGGCTGCAATCCGTCAACCGGGGTATGACCGAAAAATTCGAATGGAAATGTAAAGCAAAAGACGGCACAATACTACAGAATGAATTTACGCTAACAAAAGGAACATATTTTGGGCAGGATGTTATAATCGCCACTGCTCACGATATTACGGAACGGAAAAAAAATGAAGAACAAATTAAGCTATTCGAAAATATTATTAGAAATGTCAACGATAGCATTGCCTTTGTCAGTAAACAGGGTATAGTACTATTTGTCAATCAGGCATTTTGTAGAACCTACGGATATATGGATGAAGAAATCGTCGGAAAAGACATTCAAGAGTTATTATCCCCTTCAAATCCTGCGTACGTCAGGCGACAGATATTTTCTGCAACGTTTAAAAACGGCTGGAGCGGAGAACTTCAGGCAAGAAAGAAAAACGGTGAAGATATACCCGTGTATCTATCGACCTCGGCCATATATAACACTGAAGGGAAACCGGCCGGGTTGGTCGTGGTTTCAATTGATATGACAAAGCAAAAACAACTCGAAGGACAGGTTATTCATTCCCATAAAATGGAAAGCCTGCGGGTGCTTGTTGAAGGCATCGCACATAATTTCAATAATATACTTGCAGTTATCATGGGCTATTCAGCTTTATCACAACATGAAAATGTATCACGTAAAAAAATCAAAGACAACCTTGATGTCGTGCTCGAAGCAGTCGAACGCGGTTCATCGCTGGTAAAACAACTTTTTACATTTAGTGCACTGAGCGCCACACAACTCCAGAATATAGACTTACATAGGGTTATAGAAGAAACCATCGAGATTATACAGGAAACATTCCCGAAAGACATTACCGTTTCGCTCGACCTTGCTCCCTCAAAACCGCATATAGCTGCCGATAACAGAGAGCTCCGTCAGGCATTTTTGAATGTATTGATAAACTCCCGGGAAGCTATGCCCGAAGGAGGCCGCATTACGATTTCAACCAGAGTTGTCGAAAACATCTCACTGCTTCCCTGGCAGGTAAATCAGAGCAATAAAAAGAATTACATTCATCTATCGATTACCGATACAGGAATAGGGATGAATAAGGAAATCAAGGAAAAGAGCTTCGTTCCATTTTATACAACCAAAGATATCGGTCAGGGGATGGGACTCGGCTTAACAATTACCTACGGCATAATTGAACGGTATAATGGATTTATCGATGTCGAAAGCTCCCCGGGCAGCGGAACAACAGTCCATATGTATCTTCCAATCGTGTCTGAATCCGCAGATATCATCACCGAACCCGAAACTCCCGGCCTGCCCGCCGGTACTGATATATCACAATCACAAACCATTCTTATTGTTGAAGATGAGGATGCATTTCAAAAATTGCTCGCAAATAACCTGGAAAATTTGGGTTACTCCATTCTAACCGCCGCAGACGGACTGGAAGCAATCGAATTGTTTGAAGAGCACCGGCAAATAATCGATATCGTGTTGCTCGATATCGGATTACCTTTGGTTAGCGGTCACGCTGTTCTGCAGAAGATCAGGGAAACCAATACAACGGTAAAAGTAATTGTCATGACCGGATACGACATTGACGAAATAATGCCGAACATCGATGCATTATCGGTTAATGATATCATCCAGAAACCGTTTGATATCGATTATATGATTGACCGGGTGAGAGAAATACTCAGTGAATAAATAAAGAACACCTCAAAGTACATACCACTTGCACATTGTTAAATAACTTCCTAATATTGGGGAGTATAACAATTTGTGCGAGGTGTACTATGAAAGCGTTGAAAATTATAGGCATTATAGCGGTAATCCTTGTGGTTGTCATCATAGGATTATTAATTCTCATACCTGTTTTATTCAAAGATCAGATTGCAGAACGGGTTAAAGTCGAGATCAACAAAAACGTCGAAGCCCGTGTGGATTGGGAGGATTTCGGGTTGACGTTTTTCCGGAACTTTCCGAACCTCACCTTCTCGCTGCATGACCTCACCGTTACCGGCATAGAAGCATTCGAAGGTGACACGCTGACCTCGGTCGGCAATTTTCGCCTTGTTCTCGATGTCGGCAGTGTAATACGCGGTGTACGTCGTGGCGACCAGATTATTATCAGGTCAATACGAATAAACGAACCGTCGATTCACG
Organism: Ignavibacteriales bacterium; assembly: GCA_003568415.1. Lineage (GTDB taxonomy): Bacteria > Bacteroidota > Ignavibacteria > T3Sed10-11 > T3Sed10-11 > T3Sed10-11. The sequence continues at coordinate 10,526 of PWXV01000187.1, read as the reverse complement.
CGATAGTACTTGAAGACGGCAGGGTAAACTGGGATATAATGATCGAAGACGAAGAAGAAGTCGTACCTGACGAAGAACTTGAGATACCGGCATTTAATATCGGATTACAACGTTTTGAAATCCGCAATGCCCGGATTGTGTTCGAGAACCGGGAAACCGATCTCTATGCATCGATAGACGGATTAAACCACACACTTCGCGGTGATTTCACGCAGGACCTGTTTACCCTAAGCACAGAAACCAGCATCGACGATTTGAGCGTACGTTTCACCGGTATCCCCTATCTTAACAGGGTCAGGGTCGACGTGAAAGCCGATCTCGAAGCCGACATGGTAAACCAACGGTTTACCTTTCAGGATAATGAGATCAGCATGAACGAACTGATGCTTGGTTTCGACGGCTTTGCCACATTGCGCGACGACGAGATCGATATCGATATGACCTTTGCGGCGGCACGGGCCGAGTTCCGTGATATACTTTCGTTCGTGCCGGCAATTTATATGCAGGACTTTGAAGAACTGCAAACATCGGGTAACGTTGCGGTCGACGGATATCTGAGAGGAACCTATAGTGTAAACGATTTCCCGTCGTTTGCGATTAACGTCGATGTAGCCGACGGTATGTTTCTCTATCCGGACCTTCCGCTACCGGCAGAAAATATATTCGTAGATCTTTCGATCGATAATCCGGGCGGGGATGTTGATAACACGGTCGTAAATATGCAACGCTTTCATATTGAACTGGGCAACGATCCCTTTGAAGCACGGATGGTTCTCCGCACACCGGTATCCGATCCCGATATCGACTTTGCCGTTCAAGGCCGGATTGATCTTGCCGAAGTAAACCGCACGATGAAACTTGAAGGCATCGAAGAGCTCTCCGGCATTATCACTGCCGATATGGCAATGCGAACGAGAATGTCATTCATCGAGAATGAAGAATACGACCGGATAACTGCACGGGGTAATGTCGACATTAGAAATATGATCGTGCAAAACGAAGAGCTTCCGCACGCCGTTAATATTGAAGAAATATCCCTTGAGTTTTCACCGCAATATGCAGAAATGAAATCCTTCAGAGGAACCATCGGCAGCAGCGATATGCAGATGACCGGCTATCTTGACAATCTGCTCGGATTTGCACTGCGCGATGAAGACTTGCGGGGACGTGCAACGTTTACAAGCAACTTCTTCGATCTCGATGAATGGATAGAGGACGACGAAGAACTTGAAGTAATACCAGTGCCCGCCAACATCGATTTTACAATGAATGCATCTATTGCGCGGATGGTATATGACAACATGGAAATGTCGGATGCTCGCGGTAGTCTTCATATAAAAGATGAGCGGATCACGCTTGAAAATTTTTCAATGAACACACTCGGCGGCGAGATCGTGATGAGCGGATTTTATGAAACGACAAATGTCGAAGAACCGACGTTCGATTTCGAATTCGCAATGAATAACATCGACATACCGAACGCCTTTACAACATTTAACACCGTGCAGATGCTTGCCCCGGTTGCCGGATATGCAAGAGGCAATTTCTCGGCAAACCTTCGTATGAATGGTGCACTCGGTAAAGATATGATGCCGCTGTTCGATGTCTTAAACGGTCGGGGTACCATTGAAACATCACGTCTTGCCATACAGGATTTTCCGGTATTAAACAGAATCTCAGATGCAATCAATGTACAACAACTGAAAGATCCACAGGTAGAAGATTTCCGTTCATCGATTAACATACGGGACGGACGGCTCCACGTTAGTCCTTTCGATGTCGGAATTGCAAATTCTAAAATGAATGTTTCCGGTTCAAATGCAATCGACGGTTCACTGGACTATGTACTCGGCATTGAAATACCGAGAGGCGACCTCGGCGCAGATGCGAACCGGGTCATCAACGATTTAATTTCTCAAGCAGGACGCCGCGGGGTCGATTTACAGGCAGCCGATGCCGTGAGATTGAACGTCACCGTCGGGGGTACCGTCACCAACCCTTCTATACGAACCGACTTTGCGAGCGTTGTAACATCCGCACGAGAGGAAGTCGAACGGGCCGTTCGTGAAGAGGTAGATCGAAGGGTTGAGGATGTCGAACGTCGTGTGGATGAGGAACGGGAAGCAGCACTGGAAAAAGCGCGGGTTGAGGCCGATCGTATCATACGGGAAGCAGAACACCGCGCCGCACGAATACGTCACGAAGCTGAGAACCTTGCCGAGACAGTCCGCAAGGAAGGATATGAACAAGCAAACCGCTTACTCGAAGAGGCGACAAACCCTGTCGCGCGGGCAGCAGCCCGTCCGGTAGCAGACCGGATGCGAAAAGAAGCAGACGACCGGGCTGAGCAAATCATACGTGAAGCTGACCGGCAGGCAGAACAAGTGATGGAAGAAGCAAGGAAGAAAGCCGATGAGTTACTGGATGAATAAATAACTACTCCTGAACTCTATGAGAAGATTGGTGTTTAAAGATGTTAATAGTTATTCGTTATTGGTTAATTGTGAATATTGCGGATAGAGTACCATTAACCATTAACTGATAACGAATAACTTTATTCAATACACAAACGGATCGATCCTGTAGGGCACTGGCTGAAGTCTTCGTTTTTTAATCGCATCCTTAAACACATCCAATTGCTTTTTCATTTCATCTTCACTCAACCTTTCAATCCGGTCATGTTCCATGCGTTGGTAATACGGTGCATCGGAATACTCCACCACTTCAGATAAATAAACCCGATCACCCTTCGTGAGCGCACTTCGGTTAATAAAATCGAGCGACATCTCGATATGCGCTTTCTCATACGTCTTACCACCCACACCCAACAACATGATGATATCGGTTGCAACACCTGCCTCTTTCAATCGCTCTATTGTATCGAGCATTTGATCTGGTTGTGCAGGTTTCTGTATCCATTCGAGTATCTCTTCCGAACCGCTCTCCACACCGAGGTAGACCCGGTCGAGACCGAGATTCCATAATTCACGATAATCATCCGCTGTTTTCTTTAATCCGGTGAAACCATCAATGAATGCACCGATACCTGAAAAGTGTAATCGTTTTCCGCGGGTCCACTTCGGTTTGACAGGTCGTTCTTCGTCCGGCGGTAAAACAACGTGCTCCGGAATCCGCTTCATCAATGCGACGAGACGGTGCTGGGGAATTGAAATCGCATTCGCCTGTCCGAGAAAAATTGTACTTCTTTGACGTAGAGCTTCGCCGTGAAATTCGATAGCCCGTTTGATGTGCTCATCGAATTCATCAACGCTGCGTACGCGGAACGGGATTCCTTTATACAACGAACAGAAGGCGCACGTATCGAAAGAACATCCTTCCGTTGCCTGTAAAACAAACGCCCGGTAATGATCCGGCGGGAGAACAGGTACCGGCTGATAAACCGATGCAAACCGCTCCCGTTCCCGTTCAATCCGATCCGGTGAATAACCGGCAATCCTCTCTACTATCGGTTTAATTTGTAGTATTGCGGTATCGTAATCGGGTTTTGTGAATTTTATCTTTTCACGGGGCGTCCTTTCAATGGCATCCAGCATATCCCCCCCAACCTGCCACAACTCTTTACAAAAATCCGCAAGCTCATCGTCATTCAGACGTTCGCGGTCATACCCACCACCCCGTTCCTTTGGACGTTTCCTCAGCCGCAATCCGTAATGCGACACTCCACGTTGTAAAGTATAGTTCAGCGTACTCAACCGCCACGGCTGTCCTTCGAGATCGTAGAAATACTGTTTCCCCTCATCGGTGAAAACCGAGAGGGCATCATCCCGCAATCCGATAAAAACCGGCTTGTCGTTTCGTATTTTCAATTGTATCGCCGATTTGAACCCTGGTACATCTTTTAAGCTTTTGTGTTCGAGGTATTTGATATCTGTGTCGTTCATATGATTAAATATACGAAAAATATGAGAATTTTGGGGAATGGCGCGAAGGTTTGCTTTACCACGAAAACACCAAAACACTAAAAAATGGTTTTGCGTAATTTCAACTGATACATATTAGTCAGATTAACTACCTATTGACAATGTGTATAGATACTCATAACTTTGTGTATAAATAGGAGGTAAACATCATGCGTACAAATATTGAAATTGATGATTCATTAATAAAAAAAGCAATGAATCTTACCAAGTCAAAAACCAAAAAAGAAGTCGTCGATCTTGCATTGAGAGAACTCGTGAAACAACAAAAGAGGAAATCGATTTTAAAATATCGCGGCAAGATGAAGTGGAAAGGTAACCTCGACGAAATGAGAGAAACCTGATGAACGAGGTACTTGTCGACACAACTGTTTGGATCGACTTTTTTAACGGGGTTAACTCACCGGAATGTGAGATACTGATAAATTATATACGCGAAGATTATCCGGTGTATATATGCCCGGTAATTCTTCAGGAAATACTTCAGGGTTTTATAGATGATTCGGATTTTAAGAAAGCAAAAGTCCTATTGCTGGAATTTCCGATTCTGAAGGATAATCCGATAGAGATAAGTATTTCTGCTGCCGAATTATATCGTTCGATTCGAAAAAGAGGCAAAACTATCCGGAAGAGCAATGATTGCCTGATTGCTGCATATTGCATAAAGAACAGAATACCGGTTCTGCATCGAAATCGTGACTTCACTATGATAGCCCGATATTCAAATCTAAAAACCGTGACGAAAAGTTAATATTTTTCCGCACGGCGTGTGGGGTTACATTGGTATTTAATCTTCATTGTGTCTTCAAGTCACGGTGATTCACTTTTAATTTTTCCTGCTCAACGCTATCCTCCCCCGCTCAAGATCAACCCCGATTATCGTAACCTCGATTACATCCCCCACCTGAACAATATCCAGCGGGTTTTTTACAAACTTATCCGCCATCTGTGATATATGTAATAGCCCGCTCTCCTTCACACCGATATCCACAAACGCACCGAAGTCGGTTACATTCCGTACAGTGCCCTGCAGTTTCATCCCTTCTTTCAAATCTTCTATCTTCAATACGTCGCTGCGGAGTATAGGTTTAGGGAGATCCTCACGCGGGTCACGGCCGGGTTTTTTCAGATTCTCTATTATATCCCGTAATGTGGGTACACCGATACCGATCTCCTTCGCCAGTTGTTCAATACCTTTTTTATTGACGGTCAAATCGATACCAGCTGCTGATTCTTTGATACGATGCTTCGGTACATTTAAAAGATCAAGCAACGTATTTGTTGCACCATACGATTCCGGGTGAATGAATGTATTATCGAACGGATTATCGCTTCCGGGTATTTTCAGAAAACCTGCTGCCTGCTCGAATACTTTTTCTCCCACACCGCTCACTTCCATAAGCTGCGTACGGTTGGTAAACCGTCCGATCTTATCGCGATGTTTGATAATATTCCCTGCAATTCGTTTGTTCAATCCCGATACGAACGTTAAGAGCGGTGCCGACGCGGTATTCACATCAACGCCGACATAATTCACACAACTTTCCACAACCTGATCCAGTTTTTCCATTAATTGCTTTTGATTCACATCGTGCTGATATAATCCGACACCGATGGATTTCGGATCGATCTTTATTAACTCGGCAAGGGGATCGAGCACACGACGGGCGATCGATATATTGCCCCGCATACTGGCTTCCAGATCAGGGAACTCCTCCTTCGCCAGCTTTGAAGCCGAATACACTGACGCTCCCGCTTCACTCACGATCATATATTTACACGAAAGGGTATACTCCTGTATCATATCGGCGATCATCAACTCGGTTTCCCTGCTTGCGGTACCATTCCCTATTGCAATTATGTTTACATCGTATGTATGTACCAGATCAATCACCGCGTCAACCGCTTCCTGCTTTTTATTCTGCGGTGGATGCGGATAGATAGTTGTCCCGTCCAGATATTTTCCTGTTGAATCGATGACCGCAACCTTCGAACCCGAGATGAAACCGGGATCGATACCCATAATTATTTTTTCACCGAGGGGCGGCTGTAACAGTAACTGACGAAGATTTGTCGCAAATACTTCTGTCGCATGTTCATCCGCATTTTCGGTTAACATCCCGCGCACCTCCCGTTCTATTGAAGGATAAATAAGTCGTGAGAATGAATCGGCAATCACTTCTTCAAGCATTTCCTGAAAAAATGAAGTCCGGTATGGCAGGTATACTGATTTTATCGTTGCAAGCACCGGTGCAGTATCAAAATCCAGTGATACCTTTAACACTTTCTCACGTTCACCGCGGTTGATGGCAAGGATTTGATGCGGTTTAATCTTTTTTATATCGACTTGAAAATCATAATAAACCTGATAGACATCTTTCCGGTCGTTTTTTTGTTTTTTGTCCTTTTTCTTCTCTTTGACTTTTTCAGACCGGATTATACTCCTTTCAAGGACAAACTCCCGTACCGCTTTCCGCACATCGGCACTGTCACTCATCATCTCGGCAATAATGTCTTTTGCACCCTGCAGGGCATCTTCGTTGGTCCGGACTTCCTTTTCTTCATCAATAAATTCTGCAAGCTTATCATCGAAGTTACCTTTATAATCAGGGTTGTCAAGTATAAACTGTGCGAGAGGTGCAAGTCCTTTTGCCTTTGCAATGGTACCGCGGGTTTTACGCTTCGGTTTATACGGGAGGTAGAGATCTTCGAGCTCCTGCAGTTTGGTGCACAGTTCGATACGTTTTTTTAATTCAGATGTCAGTTTTCCCTGATCATCTATAGTTTCAAGTATTGTCTGTTTGCGTTCCTCAAGCACATGAAGATAGTGATACCGTTCCTGAATAGTACGGAGCACCTCTTCATCCAACCCGCCGGTCTTTTCTTTACGATAGCGGGCAATGAATGGTATGGTAGCGCCGTCTTCAAGTAATGCAAGTACAGAATCAACCTGTTCGATTGTTAGGGTAAGTTCGTTAGCGATAACGTTAGATATGTTCAACATATATACACCTTAAAACGCTTTTATATTTCGGATCTCCAGACAAAAATCCCCGAACTGTTTATCCGAGATCATTAATCCGATTGTTGCAATACACGAGGTATGTAACGGTTCCGCTTGCGCTTGAATTTTCCCGCGAAAGGTGGGAATAAACGAAGAGAAAGGCAACCGATAATCATTCCACTGACCGGAGCCGGGTTGTACCCTTGCCTGATAGACAATTCCGTCAAATGAATCATCGGTCCGCAGGTTCACTTTGTATGTTTTCAAATCACCGCGGGCATTGATTGTAATACCGTCATATCCCGAAAAGTCGACATTGATCGGTTTCGACCTGACTGAGGCAAACCCGCCGTTGTTCCGGGGTGAAACGGTTCCCCAAAATCGTGCAATTCCACTCTCAATTCGGAGACTTCCATCGGATGCGCCTCCCATGATCACATCGTTAACCGGGTACCATATACCCGAACGAGATGCGTCTGAAAAATCAAATAGTATCATCGTTAAAACAACAGACTGAAAATCAAGAAACTTCTCATGGCAGTTTTTTAAATTATTTTATTGTAGTATATCAAAATACTAAAATTTTCTATGAATCGCTCAAGGATAACGGTAATGAAAAACTAATTTTCATCCTCTTGCTGTTTTTTGTACTATCTGAAAATCTCACCGCTCAGTCCGGATCAGGTTATATCCCGGTGTGCAACAGCAAACGGAGATTTGAATCGGTATCGACGCCTGACGATTTGGTGGTAGCATGCTCAACACGCACTGATTCTTTGATCTCGATAGAACCCGACCAAGAGTATACCGTCTACTCCATAAAATTTGCATGTTTCAAACAATCGTCTGATACTCTTATATAATTTACGAATACGTCCGTTCTGCAAAATCCGATATCTCCGCGATCACAGGTTTCACTGCTTTCTCAAAATCTTTATACGGCATCTTCACGCAGTGGCGATGGGTACATGCATTAAATATAATTTCGGGATTCTGCGTCAGATCCTCCGATACAATTACCCGCATATTATAGATCGGACCGATCGGCGGCATAGCGCCGACTTCACAGTCGGGGAACAGTTTCCCGAGCGTATTCTCATCAACCATCCTGATATTTTTTGCACTCAGTATATCTTTCACCCAACCGATCTTAACTTTATGATGTGCCGGCACAACACACATCACGTGGGAATCATCGACTTCGAGTACGACCGTCTTGGCCAGAATCTTTCCCGATTCATGTATTGCGTGGGCTACCTGTTGCGCGGTAAATGCCTGCGGATGTGTAATCACTTCGTACGGAAGTGAATGTTCCTGCATAAATGCTTTAAACTTTTCATTCATTGTGGACCTCCAATTCCTGGGGATATAAAAAAGCGGCGTGGATAATATATATCGGTGATTGACATTTACAGTTCGTCAATCTGTACCTAAGAAATGCAATTCCCGGAGGAGATTCTATTGTACCGATCGTTTTGTCATCACAGGTTCTCATGGTAAACTCACGATGTCCTTTGTACCGGAAATCTATATATTAAATATTTGAAAAGCAATAGATTATGTCACCGAGATAGCTACCAAAGAAGAAACCCACAACATACAATGATCAAGGGTATTTAAAATTCTAAGAAAACAGACATTCTTTATTTTCGCGTGATTTTGATGTTAGGAAGGCCCTTCCAACCCGGAGCATTTGTAAATATATGGCGAGAATACGATACCTTTTGTTTGTATCGGCAGGTTTTGAAAATATATTAGTTGGTTTTAAGATGTATCATTTCCTTTCTTAATTCATTCCGGGCAGTATAAAGCCGGGATTTAACGGTTTTCTCAGAGATACCGAGAATCTCGGAAATTTCATGATACGATAACTCTCCAAAATTTTTCAGAATTATAAGTACCCGCTGTTCGGGCCTGATGCGCTGTAACGCACTGTCGATCATTTGAACCGTATCGGCTTTCTGAAGAACGATATCCGGAAGATCATCGGTCGAAATGCAACTCTCTTCGATCAAGTGTATCATCCGATCATGATGATGAATAAAATTAATGCTTTCATTGACGGCGATCCGGTACATCCATGCATAAAATCTCTTGCTTTGATCGAATGTTCGTAATTTTTCAAACGCTTTGACAAACACATCCTGAAGTACATCGGCTGTATCGTCACTATCACCGAGTATACGGTAAATTATGTTGTAAAGTATTGTCTGATATCTTTTTACAAGGTGACAAAATGCATTGGTGTCGCCTTGCAAACACCGGCGGACAATATCACTGTCGGTCTCATGAGAAAGATCATGGCCAGGTTCCATTATTATATGTGTATCCTCCAATTGTAATATCAAGATTTATTAACCGTTCTTTTACGTCGATCAAATCTATTAAATCTTCATCTCCGTCTTTCCATATATCGAGGAATTGTTTATAGTATAAAACAGCATTTTCAATATCCGCGATTTGTTCGAAAGTCTGGCCCAGCATATAATGTGCACGGATCCAATCCTCCTGATACTCAGCCCCCAACTGCATATCAGCAATAATATCCAGGTATTTTTCGATCGCTTTATCCGGATTCCCGGTGACATAATATCCGCGGGCTAAGGGTTCGAGATTTCTTCCCGTAAGGTTATAGGCAATCTCAAGCGACTCAATAGCACCTTTATAGTCTTCCTTTTCTAATAAAATCTCTCCGCGTAACATATGGTAAGAAGCCTGATCAGCCCGGATGTTTTGCGATACACCTGACGCAGCAAGATAATCCCCCAACCGCTCCTCAATCGTCTGCAACAATTGATTTGCTTTCTCAATCCTTCCCATCCTGACATACGCTTTACCGGCAACAGATAACCAAAAAGGTCCCAGATAAAGCTCCGATATAATTCGTCCCACCTCGCCCAGCTCCTGCTCGCGTTCATTGATCATATTTTTCGCATTGTATAGAGAAACTAAATATAAATGATTCCGGAATTCGCTGAGTTTTGTGTCAAACGTTTTATTTAATACAACAGCTTCTCGTAAATAATCAATTGCGATCGAATATTTCCCCTGATACATATTCAGAAGAGCAATCGACCGCAGACCGCGTGCTTTCTGCATTTCATCAGTGAACATAAGTTCGAATGTTTCTCTCGCCTTATCAATTTCACCCATTCTTGCGAGCAAAAAACCGTATTCATTATTGACGTAAACACCTTTGATCATATCGGGGTATAGTTCAAACCCCTTCTGGTAATTTGTCAGCGCTTCGTCGTTTATGCCCATACCGTTGTAACAGGACGCTATGTTGATATACGCACTCGCTTCATAGGGATCAATCCCGATCACTTTTTGAAACGCTTCGGCCCCATACTCATACCGGTTTGTAATCATATAGGTGTATCCGATACGGAACCATCCCTGATGATCATCGGGATACTGCGTCAGGTAGGTTTTGTAATTATCTATTGCTTCATCCCTGTTACCTCTCCAGTCCTCAACCACAGCCCGTATCCAGAGCCGCTCTCTCAGCGTGAGTCGATCCATAAGACTCAGTGCTTTATTGAAATGCTCATCTCCTCTCTGCCTCATACCATCGATATAGT
>PWXV01000201.1 GCA_003568415.1 Ignavibacteriales bacterium | reverse complement strand
TTCTTAAAAGATCAAAAGCCGTTTGTATTTGCCGGTTTATGGGATACGTGGACTTCACCCGAAGGTAAGAAAGTCTCGACCTGCACCATCATAACAACCGAACCGAATAAATTTATGGAGAAGATACACAACCGAATGCCGGTCATACTCCCCAAAGAACACATTGATCTATGGTTAGATCGTGAAGTGCAGGACGAACAGCAAGTCTTACCCTTACTGAAATCCTATCCCGAAAAAGAAATGGATGCATATGAAGTTTCACGTATGGTGAATTCACCAAAGAATAATACACCGGAAGTTATTCGAAAGGTTTAGTAACTTGTATTACCTTTTGATTTTATCGATAATAAAAGACTGCTCATCGGAACCGGTAAGCCGGAGGAACTGGAAATGGTTTTAAACGACCTCGGGAAATTGAAAAAATGAAATATTTTCTAACAGGCGCCACGGGATTCGTTGGTGGCAGATTGGCCGCTATGCTGCGGGATCGCAGCCATGAAGTGATCGCCCTTGTGCGAAATCCTGAAAAAGCAACATCCTTGCGGGAAATCGGAGTTACAGTCACAGAGGGCGACGTTACCGATAAAGAAAGCATGCGTCCGGCTATGGAAGGATGCGACGGCGTGTTTCACGTAGCCGGCTGGTACAAAATAGGCGTACGGGATAAAACTCCCGGACAAAAAATTAATGTTGACGGGACCCGCAACGTTTTAGAATTAATGAAGGAACTCGAAGTCCCGAAAGGAGTGTATACCTCAACCCTTGCAGTCAATTCCGACTCTCAAGGAAAAATGTATGATGAGAACTACCGGTTCACCGGCAAACATATCAGCGAATACGACCGCACAAAAGCCGAAGCACACGATATCGCCCTGCAATTTATCGAAGACGGACTGCCGTTGGTGATCGTGATGCCCGGATTGATCTACGGCCCGGACGGCACCAGCATGAGTGATGAAGCGTTTCGTATGTACCTGAAGCGGAAACTGCCGGTTATACCCAAAAAGTCGGCGTTCTGCTGGGCACATGTTGACGACACTGCAGAAGCACACATTCTCGCACTTGAAAAAGGAAAATCAGGTGAAACTTATATAATTGCAGGCCCGAAACACGAGGTGACCGAAACTTTTTCAATAGCACAAAATATCACCGACATACGTGCACCGTTATCGGTCCCTCCCGTTATGCTAAAGATGACTTCCGTATTGACTTCAATTATTGAGAAAATAATTCCGCTGCCGGATATGTATACTTCAGAATCTCTGCGTGTGCAGGCCGGCGTCACGTATTTAGGTGATAATAGCAAGGCAAAACGTGAATTGGATTTCAATCCGCGTTCATTAGAGATAGGGTTAAAAGAAACGCTATCGTATGAGATGGGTAAGATCAGAAAAATGAATCGATAATTTGAAAAATAAAATGTACTCCAATCACACAATCCTCTCCGGATCGCTCAAATCCGGAAGTGGCCCGCGGTAACCGAATATCCGCTGGATCCATTTTACCATACTTACCGACTGTTTACGCACATACCACTGATCGGCTGCACGGCGATTGCCGAGGGAATAAGTAGGATAAGGATGAATCGTATCCGCCATTTGACGGAGGGTAATCTTATTTTTTAACGCAAGCACCCATTCACCGAGCATATCGCCTGCATGAGCGCCGAGTATATCGACACCGAGAATTCTCCCGTTCCATTTCTTTGCATACACTTTTATCCATCCGGTCGCTTCGAGGTCGGTGAGTGCCCGGTCGATCTTTGTATAGGGGAATTTATATACTTCAAACGATATGCCTTTTTGCCGTAATTCATTCTCCGTAGCGCCTGCGTGTGCAAGCTCGGGATCGGTATACGTACACCAGGGTACATATTTCGTATCGATCTTCATGGGAAGTTTTAACAGTGCGTTACTCACTGCAATCTTCGCGGTGTGCTCAGCCATATGGGTAAACTGAAAGCCGCCTGTGACATCACCACACGCATAAATATTTTTCACCGAGGTTCTTCCCCGGTCGTTAACTATGATACCGGAGCGCCTTGTCTCTACTCCTGCCGCTTCGAGATTGAGTCCGTTAATATTCGGCTTTCTCCCGACCGATATCAATAGTGCATCGCCGTTTATGGTAGATTTAGTATGGCCTTCTTTTCCTTCGACCGTTACCGAGATAGATCCGTTTTTCTTTTCCACACGCTTCACACCGTTATTCAACACAAAATTGATACCTTCACACAATAACGATTCCTGCAGTATTGTCGTCAACTCTTTATTATCACGAATCAGTATCGAATCCATATAATCCACAACCGTCACCTGCGAACCGAACCGTCTGAAGGACTGTGCCATCTCCATACCGATCGGCCCGGCACCGACAACGATCAAATGTTCGGGTAATTCTTTACGATCGAATATCGTTTCGTTCGTCAAATAAGGAACGTCCTGTAGACCTTCTATCGGAGGAACCACAGGCGAGCTGCCGGTTGCTATAAGAAAATAGCGGGATGTGATTACCTCACCGTTTTGTTCGCCTCCTTCGAGTCTGACCGAGTGGCTGTCGACAAATGAAGCACGCGCTGGTATCACATCGATACCCAATTTTTCGAAATGATGCGGTGCATCGGCTTCTTCATATATTTCTTCACGTGTTGTATGTACGCGCTCGATTACATCGGCAAAATTGAATTTTGGCGCCGTATTTTTTAGTCCGTATTTTCCCGCAGTACTTATGGTTCGTGCGATCTTCGCTGCTTTGATCAACGCCTTGCTCGGCACACAACCGTACCAGGTGCAATCGCCGCCGAGTTTCGCCGCTTCGATCATTGCGGTCTTTGCACCAAGTGAGGCGGAAATACCCGACCCCGTCAATCCGGCTGATCCGCCGCCGACTACCACCATATCATACTGATGTTTCATGGGCGACCTCACTCATTTTCGAACGAACTTTCTTCAGCGTCGAATATATTCCGGCGAGAATCAGCGCTGCTATTATAACATACACCCAGAACGGAAGCTTTTCTCCTGCGATCATCAGGTATATATATGCTGAAATAGCACAACCACATGCTGCGAACACCGGCGGCATGATCGATCGCTTCTTTTTCAAGTTGTGAACCAGCCATCCGACCGATGCAAAGAAAAAGGGAACTGCACCCAAATATATTCCCCCGAAAATATACGGGTTAACACCATACTCGGCTCCAAGACCGATAAACCACTCATGTATTGTTGCGAAATCCATACGCTCCTCAAAGCTGTTGGTTTTGGGTTTCGTGTTTTATGTTTTTTGTTATGTGTTGCGTATTGCGAATAATAAAATACCCGTTGACACTTCGAACCATTAACCAATAAAAAATAAACAATAGACAATAATCAATAATAAATATTCAATCACGTCGTCGAGCCGCCGCAGCTGCTTCCGCCTCCTGCCGTACAACCGAAACAGTGCGAATCGAACAAGATATTACGGTTAATTAATGCGTCGTAATCGAAATCGAATACGGTTAACGGTTTTCCGTTTTTAATCTGCATATCAATCATTTGATTGAAATCGCAGTCATAAATTTTTCCATCATACGAAACGCTCAGCATCGAACGGCACATCACTCCTTCGGCAGCGGCGGGATTGAAGGCGTTCATTAATTTTTCCATATACTCATCATAGGTGCCGGTTCGAAGGAGAAACTCCTTGAACCGGTGTATCGGCATATTGGTTATGGTAAATAACTTATTGAACACAAGACCGAATTTATCTTTCAACTCTTTTTTATAATCTTTCTCGAGATTTTCCTGCGGCGGCGGCAGGTAAATTCCCACGGGATTATAGACTAGATTCAGCTCGAGTCCGCTCCCCTCCTGTCCATATCGCTGTTTATTCAGCAGCCGGATACTCTCGATGCTTTTATTGAATACACCTCTTCCCCGCTGTTTATCGGTGAAGAATTCCTGATAATACGGAAGTGACGAAATCACCTCCAGGTTATTTTCGGCAAAAAATTCGGGCAGATAGCGCTTGGATTCTCCCGTATTTGGATGTCCGTCGAAGGTAACCGTTAGGTTATGCCTGACCATAACGTGTTTATTTAATTTTTTTGCCTCGATCACAAAATAATCGAAATGCGGATTCAGTTCCGGCGCTCCGCCGGTTATATCGAGATTCTTTATCGCTTCGTTTTCTGAAAGTATTTCAAGGCATCGGTCGACAGTACGCTTATCCATCTCCTCCGTACGTTTCGGCGATGCATCAACGTGACAGTGCTGACATGCCTGATTGCAGAGTTTTGTTATGTTGACCTGCAGGGTTTCAATTGAAACCGGCTTCAACTCGATTTCATATTTTTTTAAATATCTATGAAAATCAAAATGAGCATTACCATCCGGCTGAATCTCATTATTTAATACTTTCAATTCCCTCATTTTACATCCTTTTATAGTTATACACTGATGTTACGCAAAATTTAAAATAGTCCATTAAAGCTCTAAATTTCAACACAGCATAGCCGCAACCAAAATCCTAAACAAATTCTCCCGCACAAATTTATTATAGATACAATCGATGCGGAATCCCGAAAAACGGGAAAATTACCAAACCAAAAATTTTCAAATCATACGGAATTCGTGCTGTTTTGAACATTCGACCATTAGAATTTTGATATTGTTTAGAATTTAGGAAATTAGTGCTTAGGATTTTCATCATATTAACAAACCAAAGCATTAATATGCGTAACATCAGCGTTCATGAATCCGGGGATTCACCACCCCGTATTAAAAATGTTATTTTTCATAGCAGTTATTCATTATACAAAAACGTTCCCGTCACGGTTATTTACTAAAAAATTGCTAAGCGGGCACACTTCCTCAAATATTACCGGTACATGACGGGCACGAAGTTTTAAATCCCGTTCTTCCCGAGTGCGTTATGCATTTGCACGCCATGCACAAGCGTGATGCCCGCTTCCATTGCCGCTGCAACGTGGATTGCTTCGGTCATCTGGTCGGGATTCGCGCCGTTTTCCAGACAGGCCGTCGTGTATGCATCGATGCAATACGGACATTGCTTAGCGTGCGATACGGCAAGTGCTATCAATGCTTTTTCCCGTTTGGTTAATGCCCCGGCTTCCCCGGTAGCGGCATTGTAGTATTCAAAAAATTTGTCTGCAAGTTCCTTACGGAATTCTCCGATTTCACCAAAGCGTTTTAAATCTTTTGATTCATAGTAATGCATGACTTTAATCTCCTTATTAATATGTATTTAGTATCGATTCGTTGTGTAGGGGCGGTTCGCGAACCGCCCCTACATTTTGGAAAACACTGCTCCAAACTTTATTTCATCGTTACCTGATCTTCTCTGATGAATTTTATATCACCGTAGTACGCAACCGCCGATTCACCGGTATCGTCGGTATCGGTCATAATTGCAATGCCGTTAATGTTCGGAGGTTCTTTACCGTATATTTCTTTATAATCCACATAGACATTGCGTTCATACTCAATCCAGGTACCGACATTCTCCTCCCCGCTTTCAACAACCACCATCATTACCAGATCGGAATAAGGGTTCTCTACGATGGTACCGACTTCAGCACTGCTTTCCCAGATATAATTTATTGCCCTGGTGGGCACATCACCGTAAAATGTCCGTATAGCACGCAGCCTGGTACGGTCCCACCAGCTCAGATTACCGATATCGTAATCAAATATTACATACACGCGCGCCGGGTAGTCGTCTCCCGATTTTTCCGTCACATCGCCTTTTTCGAGAATATTTTCCACCCGCCACGACCAGCGCATCACCGGATATTCTTCCGGATCTATTTCAACTCGCCGTATCAATCCCGATGCGGATTGCTCGCTGACGGCTTTGATGACTATATTCCCATCTTTTTCTTCAAGCCGGTATGCGGTATCACTTTTCCCTCGAAAGCTTAAGGGTTCCCAGAGATCGGGCAACTCATCTTCCACACTATATGTCGAAAACGATCCGATATAAAAGATGGGACGGTCATTATTCAACGCCGCTAATCCACCGCTGAGAACGAAAATCAACACTATACAACTCATTAAAATTACCTTACTATAATTCTTCACAGTCTTGCGACCTCCAGCCCGGATTTGTTTATTTCCCAATGATTTAAATCCTCAAACGTGTCGATATCATATAAGACAGGCAAGCAATGATATTGTAAATTTAGTTTTTTAATTTTTCTAACCGTCTCTTTCAAAACCTCACCGGTACTCCATGGTATTTCGTCGAAAAGTTCCGGATAATATCTTTGCATTCCAAGCAGATAATAACCGCCGTCGTTTGCCGGGCCGATGACAATATCACATTCGTCCAGTTTCTTTACAGCGGAGTCGATTAATTCCCCGGTCAGATCGGGTGAATCCGTTCCGACGATAAGCGCTTTTTGTATTTTATCATTAAATACTTTTTGAAACGCCGCTTTCATCCGGTCACCCAACTGGTTCCCACGCTGTGCATGAAAGAGGAATCCGTTCCTTACCCATTTTTTTATTTTACGGCTGTCCCTTCGCTCCGTATAAAACAGATATCGATGGGATATCAACTTCGCCTGTTCCGATTCAAAAAATATTTTCTCCGCCCATTGTTTATATAACATGGCAGCTTTCTCTTTGCCGATAGAAGATGCAAGACGTGTCTTTACCTTACCCGGTTCCGGATATCGGGCGAATATAATCAATGCATTTCTCATCTTTCTCCTCCGTAATCCGTCATACTGTTTTGCAATATTGTTCACCGGAACATTAAACATAAACTGAGCGGTGAAATAAATATTATACAGTTGTTGCCGGACGATTCCGTTCTCAACAAACCGGCGGGGGGACGTGGTTACATATGACGGAAGTTTGGTTATCTTTGTTCTTAACCGCCGCACTCGTCTGAGAAACTCCAGATCTTCAAACAACACCCAGTCAGGGAAACCACCGAGCCGGTTAAACAATGACCGGCGGACTACGATACATTGATCGCCAAAGCTCGTAAAGACCGAATCGAAGTGTGTAAACCACGAATACACCGAAAACCACCGGCTCGGATGATCAAACTTCATCCGGAACATCGCCGCATTGTTGCTTTCGTATAAAAAATATCTTTCAAGCTGGAAGTATGCATCGCCGGGTAATTCCGTATCTGCATGAAGAAATATGAGAATATCACCGCGTGATGCTTTCGCACCTGCATTGCACTGGATACCACGACCTTTATCCGATTCAACAACGGTTGCTCCCATACGAGATGCAATATACCTCGTTGCATCGGTGCTTCCGCCGTCGGCGACGACAATCTCGACGTCTGGTATTTTCCGGCTCACCGATTTAATACAGGCCGCAATATTCTCCTCTTCATTTATTACCGGTATGATAACCG
The DNA here is from genome assembly GCA_003568415.1 of Ignavibacteriales bacterium. Lineage (GTDB taxonomy): Bacteria > Bacteroidota > Ignavibacteria > T3Sed10-11 > T3Sed10-11 > T3Sed10-11. The sequence continues at coordinate 8,015 of PWXV01000201.1, read as the reverse complement.
AATACCTCATGCCACCCTTTCAGATACGATTTACCTGATATAATTTTTTCTCAATCTCGACGGGAGTTACCTCACCGTAAAACATAAGCACATTATTGATAAAGATTGCCGGCGTTATAACCACATTCCTTTTTTTGAATACATCGGGTTCAGTATCCCGCCGATATACTTTAACCTCAATATTGAGGTCCGATTGAACCTTCCGGATCGAGTGCATAACCGAGACACAGGCCTTGCAGCCGGGTTCGATAAATACTTCAAGTAATGTTGTTTTCATAGCGTTCAATATACTCTATGAAAACACGCTAAGCTGTCAGATATATGACAGAATGGGGTTACTCACCCAATTTTTTCAATTTCGTCATATCATAAATGGTTATTTGCTTCCGGTCGAAATCAATGATATTTTTCTCCCGCAGATAATTTAATATAGAAGTGACAGTTTGGCGTGCAGCACCGGTTAGAAATCCGATTTCCTGGTGGGATAACGGCGGTTTCACCGTAATTATGCCGGATTTAATTGTACCGAACTCCTCGGCATAGCGTACTAAAAACGACGCAATTCGTTTCTTTACATCTTTGAATACCAGCTCGGTAACCCTCTCTTCAACTTTTCGTAATCGCTCACCGACCTCTTTCGTGACCCTGAAATTAAGTTCCGGATATTTCCTCAGCATTTTTTCGAAGTCCGAACGTAATATAGTACAGATCAGAACCTCGCCGATCGCAGTTGCAATTTCATTTCTCGATTCACCGTTATCGTCTTGGGTAAGCTCACCGAAGACTTCCCCGGGTCCGATAACATCGAGAATAATTTCTTTTCCGTCCTCGGATATTCGTGAAATTTTCACATGCCCCTTTTTCAGAAAGAAAATAGATCGCGTCGGTTCGGCAGGAAAGTATATTTGTTCATTCGTTTTAAACGTACACATTGCTGCGATCTTATCGACATTCTTGAGTGTTTCTTCATCAAGTCCATCGAAAATGTTGAAATGCCTCAGATACCAGAATTTCGTTTGTTCGGCCATATTAATTATAGAGAGTTTTTAGTTTATTATAATCCTTAATTAATAAATGCTTCCGGTCGAAATCGATAATCTCATCGGAACGAAGTTTATTTAACACCGTCGTCACGGTCTGACGGGCGCATCCGGTAAGGTAACCGATATCCTGATGCGAAAGTGCGGGTCTTATTGTAACAACGCCATCTTTTATTTTCCCGAACTCTTCGGCATATTTGGCGAGAAAACCGACAATCCGTTTATTGACATCTTTAAACATCAGGTCGGGAATACGTTCTTCAAATTTTCGCAACCGTAATCCCATCCATTTGGTGACTTTAAGGTTAAGGTTCGGATCGCCCATCATTAATGATTCAAAATCTTTCACCCGCATTGTACAGATCAGGGTTTCCTCCATTGTCTGAGCGATCTCATCCCGGTCACTGTTCGGATCGATAAGCCCCAGCTCTCCAAATAACTCTCCGGGTCCGATAATGTCGAGAATGATCTCTTGCCCTTCGGGAGAAATGCGGGATATTTTGACCCTTCCCTCTTTGAGGAAAAATATTGAAGCTGATTGTTCGTCGGGGAAGTAGATGGGCTGGTTTGCCTTCACGGTCGACATGGTGGTCATATCGTTCAGCTTCATCATCGTCGCTTTGTCGACAGCCTCGAGGATGTTGAAGTGTTTGAGATACCAGAACTTCGTTTCTTGTGCCATGATTTATCTGGATAATTTGAGGGTAACATTTACATGTTATAGTAAAACATCAAAACATCCGAAAATAATTCCCCGTAATCAATCCAATTCCGGGTGTCTTTTGTGATACCCCCTGGCATTTTGGAATGCGTGTGCCGCTGCCAGCACCGTACCTTCGCCGAATAATTTTCCGGTGAAACTAATACTGGTCGGTGTTCCTTCTTCTGTGAAGCCGTTCGGAACAACCACGGCGGGATGCCCGGTCAGGTTCGTCAGCAAAAGGTTCGGTCCCTGCCACGATGGAGCTACATAGAGGTCTATCGTTTGCATCAACTCATACATTTCCTGTATAAGTTCATACCTGATCCTGTTGGCATTGATATACTCAACTGCCGGAATGAATCTCGATTGCCGGAAAACATTCGGCCACGCATTTTTTATCTGACGTACCATAAGGTCATCTTTTCCGCTGCGCGTCAACTCATCGAACGCAGCCGCTGCTTCGGCACTCAGGATGAACCTCAATGCAGACACCGGTAGATCCGGAAGTTCAATCGGGACGAGTTCGGCACCGAGTTCCCGTAATACATTAAGGGATAGTGAATCTTGCTCCCGGAACGGGTAGTCGGCTTCAAAATCATTTTTCACATAACCGATACGGAGATTCGAAATATCCGCATTCGATTCATAATAAAACGGGAAATCATAAACTGTTTGATCTTTTCCATCGGGACCGAGTATTGCATCGAATACGATAGCGCAATCTTCTGCATCCCTGCATAACGGTCCCACTTTATCCATCGACCAGCTCAATGCCATTGCACCATGCCTGCTCACCCGTCCGTAGGTCGGACGTAGCCCGGTAACCCCGTTTACCGTACCTGGAGAAACAATCGATCCCAGTGTTTCGGTACCCAGTGCAAACGGGAGCAGCCCCGCAGCTACCGCTGCAGCCGATCCCGCGGACGATCCGCTCGATCCCTGCGTGACATCCCAGGGATTACGGGTCTTGCCGCCGAACCATACATCTCCCCATGCAAGAGCGCCGAGGGTCATTTTCGCAACAAGGACCGCCCCCGCTTCATCGAGTTTCTTGACAACTGTTGCATCATAATATATTATCTGATCTTTAAACGGTACCGCACCCCAGGTAGTTTTGTAATCTTTTGTGGCGAATAGATCTTTAATTCCATAGGGAATTCCATGAAGCAGCCCGCGATAATTACCGGCAGCAATTTCTTCATCGACTTTTCGGGCTTTCTGCATCGCACGTTCTTCGGTGAATGTTATAACACATTCGAGCACAGGATCGTATGTTTTCAATCTATCAAGAAAGAATTCGGTAAGTTCGACTGACGTTATTTTACGGGTTCTTATCAATTCGGCAAGCTCACGGATTGAATAAAACGCAAGGTTATTGAGATCGTCGGGCAATTGCACATCGGAAACATCTTCTAAATTCAATTCTCTTTGTTTCGATTCAAAGGTAAAGCCCACAGGTACCGGATCAAACGTAAGTGAAAGCGGTACACTATTATCCAAACCGAATGATCTAATGGAATCGTAACTTGCACGGTATTGTGTAAGACCTTCGATCATTGAGTCCCGTTCGGCTTCAGAGAATCGTAATCCTATTACCTGTTCTGCGTGCGAGATATTTTCTGTTGTAATGTCTTTTTGGCCACCGTAAATAATAGAATATACTGCGAAGAGGATAGAGGCGGTTATCAAACCGCACAAGAAGTGATAAAGATTTTTTCCGATCATGCTGTGCTCTCCGTTAATATAATTTCGAGTAGTTGTAATTATTCAGAAAATCGATTTTTATATACTACAAAAGTATAAATATCTCGTTACCAAAAATCCCGTCCTACCTGGAAGTGAAACTGCCAGCCCGGTATTTCGTGGCGCCGGTCGGGTGGTACGAACACAGTATCAAACCCGTATGCATAGTCGAATCCCATCATACCGAGCCACGGAACAGATATACGAATCCCGATGCCTGCAGATCTGCGAAGTTCGCTCACTCGTGCATCCCATAATTCTTTCCAAACATTTCCCGCCTCGGCAAAGGCAAGAAAATAAATTGTATAGGAATCCAAAAGAGGAGCATACCGGAATTCTATTGTAGAAACAGTTATTGCCTGACCGCCAACCGGATTTCCCTGCTCATCGACCGGACCCACGCTGCGATCTGCATAACCACGAAGAGATACCGTGTTGAATTGACCGAGACCGGTGCCTCCCATAAAGTAGAGTTCGATCGGAGGTATCCTTGATGCATCGTTTAAAGGAAATAATGATGCTGTTTTTGTTTTTGCGGCAATGGTGAATCTTTCGGCATTAAAGATTGCCGTATACGAATTAACCTCAATTATGTGGTGGTGAAATTCAACATTACCGGGTAACAGGGGACCTCCTGCAATTTTGTTGGTAATGGTGACATCGGAACCCCGTATTGGAAATACCGGGTGATCCGTACTATTGCGGTTCACTATTTGCGTAACGCCGAAATGTGTTGATACGCCGGGAAGAAATATATCCTGATTTTCTGTTACATCGTTTCGTTGCCCGCGGATAATCCACCTTCCGCGGGTATTATCATCGGGCCATTGAAACTGTCTGCCTAACCGTATTGCGGCACCGGTCCGGTGATGATCGATAAATATTCTCTCCCGCGTATCGAATAAGTCGATACCGAATAGCGTAGGCGTATCATACAACCATGGTTCGGTGAATGAAATGCGGAATGTTCTGAATGTGCCGGGTTCACCGAATTGCCAATTGAGTTGCAACTGCTGACCCGCCCCTCCGCGGAACGGACGCCGCAGGTCGAAATTATTAAAGCTGACCCCGAGGCCGCCTGTGAACCCAAAACCGGGTGTATATCCTACCGACACGTTGTAGGTATCGCTTGATTGTTCTTCGAGATTGAAAATGATATTTACGGTTTCGTCATCTTCGAATTGAAGTTCCGGCTGTATTGTCCCGGGTTTGAAATAATTCAACATTTGCAGTTCCCGAACACTGCGGATAAGCTTCTCACGGGAGAAGTAATCACCGGGAATCGTATAGAGGACTCTGCGTATGACGCGCTCCTGGGTTCTCGTATTGCCTCGTATAATAACCTCACCGATACGAAATCGATCAGGTTCTTCTTTATCAAACGGAAGAGTTATCCTGTCGGTAAAGATACATTCCATTTCTGTTTCACGAATAAAAGGAGTTAACAGGGTACCTGCCACCAGCCCGGCATTTATTACGGCTGATTGAAGCATACATGCAACGATCAATACCCCAGTATACCATACAACATTGTGAAATCGCACGATAATACAGTAACCTCCATCGTTTCAAGAACCGACAGCGACCGACAGATTTATTTCATCAGTAACACTTAAGATACAAAAAATAAATCAATCAACACATAAAAAAATGCAAGGACGTTCCGTAGAATGTCCCTGCACTTGTGATGGAGGTACACGCTATGTATCAGAATGTTACGACATGATACCCTCTATCGATGTAGTACTTGAGGCTCGGATGATCATCGAATTCGTCAAGTAATTTATGTCCGCTTTTCTCTACGGCATTTTTCACCCCAAATGCACTTGCACAGAAACTGCACACTCCTGCAATTCTATCCTTCACTGCAATATAGTGATTATGCAGTTTATGATCTTCCTTTTCAAGTTCCGGCACCCACCTGGCACCGGCACCGTCGAAAATAAGTGTTACTTCCTCATTCGATTCCTTATATTCCTTCGCCAATTCCAGTGCATTGAGCATCCTGCCCATTTCTCCGTGTGTTTCGGTGTCCGCAAGGACAACCACTGCTGCTTTTGACATACAACGTCTCCTTTCTTTAGTTTAGCTTTGTTTGTATTTTATTGCGAATTTCATCGGCACTGACCGTATGAGTAATCCGTTCCATGATTTCTTTGGTCTCCGGATCGATCAGAAGTAACAAACCGGTCATCCCGCCGAATTCTTTCTGAATGTGCTCAAGTCCGAGTAACCTCGCATGGAGAATCGATTGCTCCTGCGCAAACTCATCGGTTTGATCGAATACGGCAAAGAGCACACCTTTGCCTCTAAATTCTTCCTTCACTTCGTCAACTTTGGGATCGAGTGTCCTGCATTTTCCGCACCAGTCGGCATACATGCGAAGTGCGATTAGTTCTGTCTCTTCCGGAGTATCGGCGGTCATCGCCGGAAACGAAATGAGTAGAATCATTATGAACGACATCACGTATTTCATCATACCTTCTCCTTCATACATGGTTAATTAATCAGTATTTGATTTATGGTAATCAGTATAATCATAAATGTGCTGTAATACTGTCAGGAACCTGACAACCGGTATACAGGGAATTATATACTATAATTATTGTTAAAATTATACTGCAACTTTAATTGAAAGGATGATTTTCTTATGTACAGGATATCGCTCATCATCAGTTTTGTAATTGCGCTCACGTTCCTCCACGCAACGAACATCAATGCCGGCAACGTTAAGAATATTGCACGCTCACCTGAGGAGGTTTGCCCCGCAACACCGGGGACAGAATTTCCGGACATGAATGTTACAACCGTCAATGGCGAGTCATATTCGATCACCGAATCAGTCCGCAACGAACCCGCTATAGTTATATTTTACAGAGGCGGCTGGTGTCCGTATTGTAATATGCATTTACAAGAACTCCGTACCATAGAGAATGAATTGATTGAGATGGGTTACAATATATATGCGGTAAGTCCCGACACGCCCGGGAAACTCGCAGAGAGTATAGAAACACACGATATGCAATACACACTGCTTTCCGACAGTGATCTTTTACTCGGGCAGGCACTGGGGATCGTATTTCAGGAAGAGGCAGAACGGGTTGAATGGTTGCGGGAGCATGCCATGGATATAGAGGAATACTCGGGCAGCGATCATAATCTGCTCCCGGTACCGGCTGTGTTTATAATCGATAAGGATGCTGAAATCAAGTTTTCGTTTGTACATCCGGATTATCGTATCCGGCTTGACTCGAACGTGTTATTAACCGCTGCACGGTCTCTTCTTGATCAGGATTGGGAGATACAACGGCAATAAAATTGAACAGCAAAAAAAACACCGGGACACAAAATAGTAGTGCCCCGGTGTTTTAGTAGCTATGTATATTAATCAATCTGTCCGAATATCTCGCTTTCCGGGTGAAATGCCAACCATGCAAATGCAAAATGGTTTCCATGGAAAACCCAGGAGAGTTGTTCTCCCTCCAATTCCCCTTCTACCGCTTTTCCGGAGATATTCCAGCGTGTGCCGGTCTGTTTATCAACGAATCCGTTGTCGGTCTTTTGAAAAGTAAGCCGCGTATCATTCACAATGGGATCGAATACGCTGACCGCTCCGACATCCCGTCCTTCCCGGATATCAGGTGTATCGAGCACCGATACAGTTCCTGCCTGATGGAATATCACAATCGGCTTCTCAAACGGATCGTCGTTTATAACTCCTTCTTCTTGAATCACTGAAAGCGGATAGATAATGTGTTCCTGATTGACGGTAATGTTAATAACCCGTTCCATAGCAGGCAAACGATCATCGACTTCCCCGTCAAATAAACGGGGCTGTTCAATATCAAGATCATCATAGCGCTCATACGGGTTTGCGCCGTAATCACGAACTGTGCCAGTTTCAGTAGACAATACTTTGCCGTCGGGATAACTTTCGGTGAACTCCTCGAAGGATATAAGTAAAGACGGAACCATAGTTAATTCTGCGCCTGCAAGCTGACCGACTATTCCCAAACCGTTCAGCTGCTGCCACCAGGTTTCGGTTTGCCGATCCCACATAACGAGATCGCTCTTTCGCAGCATACCGGATGTTCCGAAATCGAGCAACAATTCTTCACCGTCATGCTCAAGCCGACGGTCAAAGACAATAGCTGCATTACACAGCGGACAATAAGTCACTGATACAGGTTTACCACCAATCTCATCGTTTACTATTTCATGCCACATTAATACGCTGAGGGGATAGGCCCGTGCATCACCCTCTATATCTACAACCATAACGGGTTCGTGTTCGAAATAGGTATCTTTTGCACGTTCAATGTCCCAGTAAACCGGGTCGTCAATCGGAGGAATTCTGTCGCGTGGAAGCAGTGCAATTATTTCATCAAGATCTACTATCCGGTTTTCTTTGTCGGTATTCCACTGTTGACCGACGCGTTCGAAGTTACGTTGTGCGTATACGGGTAAACTCATGAGAACTATGAGTAGTATTCCGATTAATTGTCGAGTAGACATTTAGATTTCTCCTT
>PWXV01000227.1 GCA_003568415.1 Ignavibacteriales bacterium | reverse complement strand
TTAGTTACTCTCTTGCCGATAACATTATAAATTATAAGTTCTCCATAGGTCGAAGAGGGAAGATAAAATTCTATAGTGGTTTCCTGATTAAAAGGATTAGGATAGTTTTGAAATAATAACGGTCGTCCCGCTTGCATCGAGGCGTACGAAACACGTCCCGCTCCACGGCTAAAAGGTGTACCGCCGGCACCGCGCTTATTGTAGAATATAGGTTCACCTTGCAGCAGGTTCCCCTCTTCTGTTACTGTAAATTTGAAAAAATGATAATCACTTGATGCCTCTGCAAGCCACCAGTGCTCCGCCGGATCAATCACTTCGCGTAATGGCGCGCCCCATCCCCCGTCTCCAACATAAACGACACCACGTTCTTGATCTATTTGTCCATCCCGAATGGGCTCGGTACGTTTATAGGCGTGATCATGCGCTTCACACACCACATCGACATTGTACCTTTCAAAAAGAGGAACCCAGGCATTCCTGATCAACGCTTGCAGCGGCAAATTAAAATCCCGTGATGATGGAAAAGCTGCAACGTGATACTGTACGATTACCCACGGAATATGCTGGCTCATCTGTAACGTTCTCTCTAACCATTCTTCCTGTACTCCGGTTACAGACGTTGTATGACCTGAATCGAGTGTAATAATTCGTAATAACGGTCCATACTGCAATGCATAATAACTCTCCATACCTGGTAACACAAACCTGTTGTAATAGAATGGTGCATCTGCTTTGGTTCCGTTGTAACCACCTTTAACTTCATGATTTCCGATAGCTGGGATAATGGGAATTCGCCGGCCATCCGCTGTAATTAAAAGTTCATGCCAATCATCGAACCATTCATCCCACGCTTCCTCACCGACAGGATCATAGATAAAATCACCGGCAAACATTATAAAATCGGGTGATTGCACAACTGCGAGGCGATTGATTTCTCTGCGAACATCTCTATTGGAACGCGAATCACCACCGAAGAGAAAAACTATATCCCGGGTATCATCCGGTGCTGTATGAAAGGTGAACGGTTCGGCACGAGATTCATCGTGATAAATCCACACTTTATATGACGTCGCGGGAGTAAGACCGATCAATTCAACAGTATGTATCCAAGCCTTCGTTTCGGTAAATGTAAACGAGCGGGCATAAGCACGATGAGTTTGATCTGTTACCTCATTTGCCATACGATAATCAACAAAGGTTTGAAAACCTGGAGTATCGGTGCGCCAGGTGATGGTCATTGATGTATCGGGCGAATTTTGCCATGTCAACACAATCTGACGTGGTTCATCTGCAGACACATTCAAAAAAACACTTGTGATGATAACCACAAGAATAAAGAATAATTTCAAAGTATACTCCATCATATGCGTATAGTAACCGGTTACATCAAACGTATCGGAATATAGCTGTTTTTTTGGATAAGACAAATAGAGAAGATGGAAATGTTAGAACCATTCCCACTGTCGAACAGGGTGTTTCCGGTGGAGTTTTTTTGATATTCGATAGGTGTCGATTATGCCAATTCCCCAAATACCAATATATGCATAGGGAAGTATTAAAACACTTACAATAAGCGCAACTATGAATAACGCCGCCCCTTTTGCAAGCTGCCCGACATACATCTGGCCCATACCGATTACCATCAAACTTAATATGACAGCGAGGAAATAACTTCTCGGTGGATCATTTGGATAAACCATTTCTACCGTATCGGGCACGGGAAATGACACCTGACCGTAATAAGGGGTATCGCCAAGAAAAAATAATTTCCGTCCGCATTGGTTGCAGTGAGATTCTTCCTGCGATATTTCCGAACCGCAAAGTTTACAGAACATTTCCGGACTTTGTCATACTTACACTATTTTTGATTATACTATAATATGTGCAAAAAGTATTCCAAATTACGTACTGGTTTATGCAAATTAGTCTCCAATTAGAAAACATTTAAAATCATCTGTTTTCGCGAATAATTTGGAAAGTACTGGTTTAGACATAATATTTAATGCAGCACTCAACCGGTAAAAAAGAATTGATAAACCACAGGCAGGTAAAATTTACCTTTTCACTGTATACTTTTATATACAGATATTGTAGTCATGTATGCAGTACTTTTCAGTCACGTAAGATCTTCAGGCAACAAAGAATAGATTATTGCGTCGTGGTGGTTTCCGTTTATTAATAACCGTCGGCGAAGTATTCCCTCTCGCATCGCGCCTGCTTTTTCGGCAACTCGCTGGCTGGCAAGATTTTTGACTGCGGCAATGATTTCCACCCTATGTAGATGCAATTGTTCGAAAGCTAATACTGCCGTTAACAATGTTGCTGCGGATGCTACTCCACGACCGGTTTCGGTACTTCGAACCCAATACCCGAGATTTCCGGATTTATGAATCGAATTAATTTCATTAATGCCAGTCCCCCCCAGGAACTTTCCAGTTACCGCATCTTCAATTACGAAACTATATTCCTTACCATGCTCCCAAGCCGAAGACCGAGATCTTATCCAATCAATACTTTCCTCTATGCTATATAACGGATGACACCATGGAAGCCATCGATATACTTGATTGATTGACTCCCGGGCAGCTTCGTACAGGTTGTCAACATCGCTTGGCCGGTACGGACGAATTAGTATCAATTCGTCGGAATACTTGGTTTTCATTTCTCTTTGTATTGCTTTCACATCGGGTTCTCATTTTTTATGGAACAAGTATAATTTGTCTATGGGTTTGAAACCAAGTTTTATGGCAAGATGTGAAGATACCGGATTTGTTTCTTCAGCTCCCCACACCGGACGTTTTCCTTTCGTACTCATATATTCTATCATAAATCTCACTGTAGCAGCTGCAAATCCTCTGTTGCGATATGGTTCAAGTGTATCGATAGCTACATCCCATAAGGTTTCAGTTTCCGCTGCAACATAACAAAAAGAAACCGGATGATCTCCTGTAAACAGTGCTGCAACCGGAGAGGACAATAACGCATCGGATAATTCTTTCCGTAAATCGTCAGGTATATGGTGTGTATTTTCTATATCATTTTTTTTAACAAACCGAATCGTTGAATCTGCAGCATAATATTCCGGTAGTTCATCAGACAAAGTATACAGGGTTGCCTGAGATTTTTCGAAACCTTTCAACTGGCTTTCTATATACCGATAATTTTCCTCATAGCCAATTATGCTGACCGGCACATCTATTGATGTTAGGGATTTTTGCATTGTATCGATATCCGGTTTACCGATAAAACAGGTTAAGCCATTTGTTGGATGCTGGATAATAAAAGAAGAGCCGGCAATGTTCTCATCATAGTAGATACGTCCTTTCCCGGACAAAATCATCCACCGCGCATAGATCCACCGTGGGATATCCGGTAATAGTTGTAGAATCTTTGCTCCTATGACCCCCACCTATCAATTCTCCTTACGATTATTCCAAACAAATTATGTATCATTTTCAACATACGCATCGGCTTCAATCTCAACAAGCATAGCAGGTGAAATCAATTTCCTAACCTCGACCATCGTTGAAGCAGGTCTTATTCCTCCAAAAATTTCTGTATGCGCCTTTGCAATCTCCTGCCAATCATCAATGCTTGTAACATATATGCGTGTCCGCACAATATCTTCCAGTCGTGCACCCGCTCTTTCGAGTACAGACTTAATGTTCTTTAATATCTGAGCGGTCTGTACATAGGCATCACCGGCACCGACAATATTGCCGTCTACATCGGTTGCCGTAGTACCTGAAACATATACAAAATTTCCGACCCGTACCGCACGTGAATAACCGAATTCAGTTTCCCAGGGTGTGCCGCTTTCGAATGATTGTCTTTTCATTGTAAATATCCCTTGAGATGATGAATATTATTTTAACAAAAAATACAAAAAATATATTGAATATATAAATAGATTGTAAGTATATTCCCATATCGTGAGGTAATCCTACAACCGGAAATAAGAGTCTCCTTTGAAAACGTGTATCTGGTGTAATAAACGGAACAGCAACCCGAAAGTAGTCGAGATGAAAATGAGGAACTGGTACGGCTTCGGATTTCGATGAACCGGTTCAACTTGTTTTATTGGAAAGCTGGATTATTGGGAATTATGATAATACGTATCGGATTTATTTTTCTAATCAACTAAAAGCCGTTTATCTGTAATAAGATATTGTCATACTGTGCTAAAACCGCAGCGTAAAAACCGTTTCAACATCCGGTTCCGACCGCACGTTTATCGAACCGCCGTGCAGCCGCATAATCTGGCGTGCAAGACTCAATCCGATACCCGAGCCGTTCTCTTTTGTGGTAAAGAAGGGTATAAATATTTTATCCACTGCCGCCGGATCGATGCCGGGTCCGTTATCCGAAACCTGTATTATGACGCGGCCCTGCGGATCTAGTTTTGCAGCCAGTCGAATTACCGGATCGGCTCTCTCCTTTAATGCTTCGACGCTGTTCTTCACAAGATTGATCAACACCTGCTCGATCAGCTCCGGGTCGGCGGTAACGTCGAGTTTAAGCGGTTCAACGGATTTTTCCAACTGTATATTGCATTCGTCTATTCCGGATTTATACAGTTTGATAACATTATTAAATATTTCCCTTACAGGAGTTATGTGGAATGCGGGTTTCGGAATACGCGTGAGATTCCTGTAAGCGTTCACGAAGTGAAGCAACCCTTCGCTTCTCTTTTCAATCGTCCGGAAAGCATCCCGCACATCGTCGAGAACGTCATCGAGTGTATCGTTTCGTACTAATGAAGTTCCGGTTGATGCAAGCGATGCTATGGGCGTAACGGAGTTCATGATCTCGTGGGTAAGAACGCGGATGAGATTTTGCCAAGCTTCCATCTCCTTCTCTTCAAGTTCACGACCGATATTTTGAAATGATACAAGGGTATACCTATCTCCCCCCAGTTTAAAGACTGTAGCGTATACTGCCAGATGAAATATATCATCGCTCGTCTGGATTTTTACAATTTTCTTTCCTCCCTCACCCAGCTCTTTAACGGCACCGGCAAGGGGCGGATTTATTTCTTCGAGCGACGTGAGATTCCGGAAACTATGATCGCCCGGGAGCTTCCGGGATGAGGTTGTCAGCATCCGTAACATCTTTTTTGCCGCATTATTAATGAGATCAATCTCGCCGTTCTTCCGGAATGCGATCAACCCGATGCCGATATGCTGCACGACTGCCTGAAGATACCAGTATTGTTCTTCTTTTTCAGAACGTTGTGCTTGTATAAACGAGATGACCTCATTAAATGCATCATTCAATTCTTCTAACGATTTACCCGACATCCGCGGTGTGAAGGATTGTGAATAATCGCCGTGCCGGATCGCGAGCAGAAAACGCGAAAGATCCCGGTTTGTTTGATCGATAAATCTGATCAATGAAAATATCTGGAACGCAATCAATAACCCGACGATCACCGTCGTAGCAATGAGATCGGTTTCCAGTAATAAATAGAAAAATAATAATACCGAAACGCTGATAAGTATAACACGAATTATTACGTGCAGTCGAAAATGTTTATAAATCATCGTCATTCCGTTACCTTGAGAGCTATCATCGTCATATCATCGTGCTGTTCGTTTCCCTCTATAAACGATGCAACGTCATTGATTACCGATTGTATTATCACCGACGGGGACTCCGGGGCATTCATACGGATCAAGTCTTCAAGTTTTCTTTCACCGTATTCCACCCGGTCGCGGTTGTGCGCTTCGCTGAATCCATCGGTATAAAAAACCATTATATCGTCCGGCTTCAATTGCAATGCTTCCTCCTGCAGGGTTGTCTCGAATAGCTCTCCCCGCTCGAGCCCGAGTCCGATGCCGCCTGGCCGGATGTGTCTAATAGTTCCTCCGGTTCCGCCGTAATGAATAGCGGCGTTATGACCTGCCCGTGTACAGGTTATCGTATGACGAGCCGGATCCAGCACCGCAAAAAACATAGTTACAAAGAACTTATCGGTAATCGTATTGTACAGAAGATTATTGATGCGTGCCATGACCTCACCGGGAGAATCGGTATACAACATCTGCGATTGAATCATCCCTTTGGTAAGTGTCATGTAAAAAGCCGATGGGACCCCCTTCCCCGATACATCCGCGATAATTATCCCCCATTTATTGCCGGGCATCGGGATGAAATCGTAATAATCTCCACCGACTTCTTTTGCCGGCCGGCAAATCCCCGCAATCCGGTAGCCGGGAATTTCGGGATCTGAATCGGGCAGCAGTGATTTCTGGATCGTCCGTGCGATCTCGAGCTCGTTCGCCATACGCTCACGGTCGAGCTCATTTTGAATATTTTGCAGCGAAACCAGCGTATACTTTTTCTCTCCGAGTTTGTATTCGGTTGCATAAGCGGCAAGCGTCTGTTTTGTGTTATTCCGGTCGGCAGTAATAATACAGGTTTCGCCAGCCCGTAATCGCAAAAGCGTATCTCCGATTCGGTTACCGTCAATGTTTAACTTGGCGAGGTTGTTGATGTCAGAGGTCTGTAATAAACGTTTTGCCGCGGCATTGATCAGGACAATCTTGCCGTTTGGTTCGAACGATATGACGCCCGCACCGACGTGCTGAACAACGGTCTGTAAAAACCGCAAGCTTTCCTCTTTTTCAGAGCGTACCCGGATAAATTGTCTGGTAAACTCGGAAAACGTGTTCTGCAATTGATCGAAGGTCGGACCGATCTTGAGACCGGCAAACGAGGTTGAGTAATCCTCATGCTTCATTGCATTGAGAAAGCGGTTCAGTTCACGGTTTGTCGTTTCCACATACCGTATGAGATACACCAATTGAAAAATGATTACCGCACCGATGAGAAAGAGTGTTGCGATAAGATTGGTATTAAAGAAAAGATACATGCCGGTTCCGATGGTCAATCCGAGCAGGACAACCTGGAGGATTACATGTATTCTGAATTTATTGTAGGCCATATTTTTCCAGCCGGCGATATAACGATGTGCGTGTCAATCCAAGCTCACGTGCCGCTTTGCTGATATTGCCGTCGTTTTTATCGATCGCTTTTAATATCGTGATCTTCTCAACATCATCGAGCTTAATTGAATGGGTATATATTCCGTTTTCCTGCTGTTCGCTCCGCTGCAGAAAGAAATCCTCCGGCTGAAGAACGTCCGTATCGGTCATAATTATTGCACGCTCGATGGCGTGTTGTAATTCACGGACATTGCCGGGCCACGCATATTTCTCAAGTTTCTTCAGTGCAGCCGGATCGCACCGCTTTACATTCTTCCGATAGCGCTGCGAATAAACCGAAGTAAAGTGTTCAACCAGCAGCGGTATATCTTCAACGCGCTCACGCAGCGGGGGAACGTGTATCTCCACCGTGTTTATACGGTACAGCAGATCCTGCCGGAATTTATTCTTATCCACCATATCGTGTATCGGCATATTCGTTGCGCAAAGCAGACGAATATTGATCGATCGCGGTGCGTTCGAGCCGACGCGGTACACCTCACGGTTTTGCAGCACGGTCAGCAACTTTGACTGCTGTTGAAGCGAGATGTTTCCGATCTCATCGAGAAACAGCGTACCGCCCGACGCGATTTCAAACCGTCCGGGCTTATCCTGCTTTGCATCGGTAAACGCACCCTTCATGTGACCGAACATTTCACTTTCGAACAACGTCCCGGTAATGGATCCCATATCGACACTGATAAAAACTTCGTTCGCCCGTTCGGATTGCCGGTGGATTGCCCGCGCCACAAGTTCTTTACCGGTGCCGTTCTCGCCAATGATGAGAACATTTGCATCCGTCTTTGCAACTTTATCGATCATACCGAACACTTCCTGCATTGCCGGCGATGTGCCGATCATATCGTGAAACGGCTGATCGAGATCGGCACTGAGCTGCTGCTGCCGCTGCCGGAGGGAAGCTACCTGCATTCTTGACTGTCGCAAATTTAATGCCGCATTTACGGTTGCAAGCAGTTTCTCGTTTTCCCACGGTTTGGTTATGAAATCCATCGCCCCTTCTTTAATAGCGCGGACAGCCATCTCGATATCACCGTACGCTGTGATAAGAATGACAACGGCTGACGGATCGATCTCCATAATTTTATTCAGCCAGTGGAAACCTTCCTTCCCGCTCGTCGCATCGCGGGTGTAGTTCATATCGAGGAGGATGACATCGTATGACTCATTCGAAATTAAGAACGGTATTTTATCCGGATTTTTCTCCGTATGAATGGTGGCAACGTGCTGCTTGAGGAACATCCGCGCCGCGGTGAGGACGTCTTCATCGTCGTCGATGATGAGGAGTTTGCCATGTTTGGGATGCATAACTCATACCCCGGGATTTCTTACACTTATTATTAAACCAAATTCTAAATACTAATATCGAAATCCTAAACAAATTCAAAATTCAAATGCTCAAATGTATAAAATGAGCAGCAGCCAGATATTTTGATATCTGGATTTTGAGAATTTGATATTGTTTAGAATTTAGGAAATTAGTGCTTAGGATTTTAATCAGTTAAAGTGATAATATTTGTAAATTCAGTCACCTAACTAAGTGTACGGAAACGGACAGCAAGTGTTTCATTTTCGTACAGTATCACAAGTGCCACACTAAGAATATGCAAAAAATTTGTATATTTACCAATCAACAGCATTGGCACGGTAATTGAATAATAAATCATTCAGTAAGTACCTCCTTCACAAACCAGGGGTAAGGCGCCATGCTCAAAAACTACCTTATCACTTCTCTCCGAAATCTCAGGCGAAACAAACTGTTTTCGTTAATTAACATCACCGGGCTTTCGATCTGTATTTCAGTGAGTATTCTTTTATTTATCTGGATTAAAGATGAACTGAGTTATGACCGGTTTCACGAAAAGGTAAACCAAATATACCGCCTCGGATGGAACGCTCAAGTAGACAGTGACGAAATAAAGGTAGCTACTACTGCTTTCCCGGTGGGTCCTGCAATATCCGAATTGTACCCTGAAATACTTGACTATGTTCGTTTTCGTGAACATAATCAAGTATTTAGTTATAACCAAAAAGTGTTTTCTGAAAATAGTATATATCTTGTAGACAAATCTGTATTCGATATCTTCAGCTTTGAACTTATTCGCGGAAACCCTGAAACAGCACTTTCCCACCCCGACAATGTTGTGATTACCGAAGAAACCGCACGGAGGTATTTCGGAGATGATGATCCGATGGGAAAAACCATCCTGGTCGATGGAAAATATCCAGTTACAGTTACTGGTTTAGTAAAAAACCTACCCTCAAATTCGCATTTGCAATTTGACATATTGCTTCCAATGTCAACTTTTGGTATTGAAACTGTCGAATCCTGGTTGCAAAATTGGTTCAGCGGGAACTCTTATACATATCTCCTTATCGATCAACACGCGGATATCGCCGCATTAACGAATAAACTTGAAGGGTTTTACGATGAATATGTATTAAAAGGGGAGGAAATTGGTGCCAGGTTTTCTTTTGAACTCGAGCCGCTTCCATGGATCTACCTCAATTCAACACGTATTGGGCAAATTGGACCTACCGGAAACCCCGCTAATGTTGTTATCTTCATCGCAATTACATTTTTAATAATTCTACTTGCCTGTATGAATTATATTTTAATATCGACTGCAATTGCAACAAAACGCACAAAGGAGATTAGCATCCGGAAAGTGCTCGGATCGGACAGAAAAGCAATAAGAAACCAGTTTCTATTCGAGTCGGTGATGATAAGCATACTTTCCTCGTTCATTGCACTTTCGCTTGCCGAATTAGGGCTGCCCCTATTCAACACGCTGGCTAATAAGGATTATTCATCCATTTTTTCACAATTAAATAGCTTGATTATTGCCATTCCGTTATTTGCTGTCTTTATAGGAATTATTGCAGGTTTTTATCCTTCGGTATATGTATCAAGAATGCAGCCCATTCACATTCTGAAAATGCATTCACCCGTTCAAAAAGGTAAATTATCCTTACGAAAATCATTGGTCGTTTTACAATTTATAATATCTGCCGGTATCATAATAAGCACTATTATAATTTATCAGCAGCTTGGATATGTTAATAACAAAGAACTCGGATTTAAAACGGAATCGCTATTGGTGATCAATGCCGACTGGGATAGAGAAGTTAGTAGAAGATATGACGCACTAAAGCAAGAATTTCTAAATCGGCACGATGTTTACGGTGTTGCGATATCCGGACGGGCTATCGGAGGATTAGAAGCTCGAGAATCGTCTTTTTTGTTTCAAACAAGAGATGGTGGAACAAGAGAAATGATTCTAACAATTACCGAAGCCGGTTATGATTTTAAAGACGTTTACAATATACCTTTGACCGCGGGCAGATGGTTCTCTCCGGATCGCCCGTCTGATGTCGATGAAGCAATCGTAGTCAATGAATCAGCCGCCCGCCGGCTTGGATACGTTCCGCCGGAGACAATAGTCGGGCAGCGATGGAACACAGAGTTAACCGGTGAGGTTATCGGCGTCGTAAACGATTTTCATCACAAACCGCTGCATCAGCCTGTCGAGCCGTTGGGGTTTCTCAATACAGTTCCCCCTCAACATAATTTCCAATATATAACGATTGCGTACAATACGGACGATGTATCATCTATGCTGTCGGGGATAGAAAATATATGGAGTGAAATGGTACCTCACCGCCCGTTCACCTATTTCTTCTACGATGATTTTCTGTATGACTTATACGGAGATGAGCATCAGTTTGCCCAAATTTTTACCGTCTCATCGTTCCTTGCCATATTTATTGCCTGTATCGGGTTGTTCGGGCTGGTCTCGTTTACGGTCGAGCAGCGGAGAAAGGAGATAAGCATCCGGAAGGTACTCGGCTCATCGATACCGGGTATATTTATGCTGCTGTCAAAAGAGTACGCGCTGCTTGTAATGGTATCCATCCTCATTGCATCGCCGGTCGCGTATTATTTTATGACGAAATGGCTGGAGAACTTCGCGTACCGGACGTCCATAGGTATCGGAATATTTTTATTGGCAATGGCGGCAATATTGTTGATTGCCTTACTTACGGTGAGCTATCAATCGGTACGGGTTGCGTATACGAATCCTGTCGAAGCATTAAAATACGAATAGTATTTTAATGCCAAGATCCCGCAGTGGTCAGGCGGGACGGAGACGTTGAAGTATGAGTGAATTACAGTAATTGATGGTAAAGATATGGGAATGGAGTTTTTCGATGTGCTGAGGAAAACGGGGGGATTTGTGTACATCAAAGATTACAAAGATCGTTCGGAGGTTTATATATATTTCATATAAAATGTCCGAAAGGTGAATGAATCATAATCTCACTGCAAGATTTCCATTCAAAAGGTGAGCTACCAATCGGTATGGGATTTAAGAATCGTATTATCCTTGATGCAACTTTCCCGGGAAATTATTATCTTTTAAAGTTACTATGCACTTAAGGAAACCGGGATTAAGATGCAAACTAAGATTAAAACAAAACAAGAAATTTTTGATATACTGTATCAAAACCGAAGCAAGTTATTGGCCTTTGGTGTAAAGAGAATCGGACTGTTCGGTTCTTATTTGAGTGGAAATCAACGCAGTGATAGTGATATCGACATCCTTGTGGAATTCCATCCAAACCAAAAGACATTCGATAATTTTATGGAGCTATCATTTTTCCTGGAGGATATTTTGAAAAATCCAATCGAACTGTGTACCCCTGAATCGCTCAGTCCTTATATTGGTCCCAAAATTCTAAAAGAAGTGGAATATGCCCCTCTTGCAGCTTGAGTATTTGAATCATATTCTCGATGAAATAGACTATCTTTCATCTAAAAAAGAAGATTTAAGCAAAGAACAATTCTTAGCGGATCCGACACTCAAGCGTGCTTTTGTGAGGAGTATCGAAATAATTGGCGAAGCGTCAAAAAAAATATCTCCCGAATTAAAGAATAGATATCCTGAGGTGGATTGGAGGTCCATAGCGGGTATGAGAGACCGGCTCATTCACGATTACTTTGGTATAGACTACGATATTGTTTGGGACGTTGTTCAAAATAAAATCCCCTCACTTCGTATTAAGATTGTGGAAATAATGAGAAAAGAGAAAAAGCCCGATAAAGATTAATCTCAGAAAGAAAATTAAAAGAATCCAAAGCACGATTTATAACCACCCAGATAAACTGCCGGCAAGTCATTCTATCCCTTTTAACTTGTCAAAAGAGTATGAGCTCCTTGTGACGGTATCCATCCTCATCGCATCGCCGTTGGGTGTTATTTTACGAACAAGTCGCTCAAGAATTTCGCCTTCCGTACGTCGATAGGTATTGGGATATTCTTAGGAGCAGCGGCGCTTATTCCGCTGCTTGCATTGGGGACGGTGCTGTATCAGGCGATGAAAGCGGTGTTTGTTAATCCGGTCAAGTCATTAAAATACGAATAGTATTATAATACGATGACCCCGCCGTTGTTAAGCGGGGCGAAGGTGTTGAAGTATGAGTGAGAGACTTATCGTTAGACTATTTGTCTGTAAGGACGTTACCCCGACATGCACTTAATATCATATTAAACACGTATATTATTGTCGGGGTAACGTCCATACGGATTAGAAAATTATCGAAAGTATTTTGACGGGGTCAATGTTAAACTGGATGGCAGCACAATTACGCTCCAAAAACATCCTTTAATTTCACCGTCAACCCTTCGATTGTACTCACATCGATCGATTGTCCGGATTCAAATTTACCTATAAAACGAAATGCTTTATTTTCCAGAATATGTTGCTCGATTATCTTCGCCGACGGATCGACGATCCAGTATTCACGAACACCGTAACGTTCGTAAAGCCCCTTCTTCGTTACCCGGTCAAGTGTTTCTGTGGATTCAGAGAGGATTTCTATCACCAAATCCGGTGCGGCGATAATGTTTTTCTTTGTGATAATGTCCGTTCGTTCCGATGATATAAACACAATATCGGGTTGGACGATATCGGTTATCGATAATACTACATCTATAGGAGCCGGATATACCTTTCCAAGCTTATGTTTATCCACATAGGAGAATATTGCATTTGTTAAACGTATAGAAATTTCCTGATGATCGGTGGTTGGCGATGGACTCATGGTGAGTTCTCCCTCAATAATTTCGTATTTCTTCCCGTCATTGGGGAGTGTCAGGTAGTCGTCGTATGTGACCGGTTTCGCTCGGGTAGTCATAACACATCCATCCTTTCTTTAATAAAGTAAATTATAGTTTGGCAGCATAAAAGTCAAGAATCAACTTCCCATTTAACAGAAACATGCCCGTCACCATTCTCCAAAAATGGGCTATATCACTGGCAACTTTTCCGTATTCAATCAACTGTAGGTGACGGGCATGCATTGCTCAAAACTGTCCGTTTCCGAACACTACTGTCCGGTTACATAACACATACTGTTTTCAAACATCCAAAAATCGTTCATTTTTGGCATTTTAATATTGGCCTGCTATTTGTATGTATAATAAATGAGAAATCTAAAAGAAATAGAATGTAAAACTATGGACCGAAAAATACAAAAAAAGAAGTGGACTCCGAAAAAGATAGCCCTCATTGTAGCGGCAGGTCTTTTTATATTTTTTACTCTTTATAGCTTTGTATTGAGCGAGGGCGGATCACGGCTAAATGTTGAAAAAGAACGTATCACCATATCGACCGTGGAGCGGGGTGAGTTTCTCGAATTTATCCCCGTCAGCGGTTCCGTTATTCCCATCCGCACCATTTATCTCGATGCAGTCGAAGGCGGACGCATTCAGAAAATTCATATCGAAGACGGCAGTTTCGTCGAAGAAGGCGATACAATACTATCACTCACGAACAATACCTTGCAGCTCGATGTATTCAACCGTGAGGCACAGATTCTCGAACAGATCAACAACCTGCAGAACACCAGATTGAGTCTCCAGCAGGAACGTCTTCGTTTGCGCGACCAGGTACTTAATTATGAATTTCAGATGAAAAACCGGAGACGGGTTTACAATCAGAACAAACAGTTGTGGAATAAAAATCTTATCTCCGAGCAGGAGTATCTGGATTCACGTGAAGCTTATGAACAATCGGAACGCCAGCTCGATCTTGTCTCGGAAACCATGCGGCTCGACTCCCTCGCCACAGAGAATCAACTCAAACATATCGAATCGTCACTCGAACGGATGATGACAAACCTCGAGCTTGTACAGCGCAGTCTCGATTATCTTATCGTTACCGCACCGGTGAGCGGACAATTAACATCGCTCAACGCCGAGGTCGGTGAATCGAAGGTACGCGGCGAGCGGCTGGGTCAGGTGGATATTCTGGAGGGATTCAGAGTCCGAGCCTCAATCGATGAACATTACATAGCCCGCATCAACATCGGTCAGCGGGGCGAGTTCGATTTTGCGGGAGAAACATACACACTGGAGATCACACGGGTCTATCCGCAGGTGCGCGAAGGCAGGTTCGAGGTCGATATGGAGTTTGTGGACGATGAACCCGCAAACATCCGGCGCGGGCAGACACTTCGCATACGACTTGCACTTGGCGCACTCGAAGAAGCCCTATTGCTCGCCCGGGGTGGTTTCTTCCAGCGAACCGGAGGACAGTGGGTGTATGTGGTGAGTTCTTCAGGTGATCAGGCCATTAAACGGAATATACGATTGGGAAGGCAAAATCCACAATATTTTGAAGTGATCGAAGGACTTGAACCGGGTGAACGGGTGATTACGTCGTCGTATGACGGGTTCGGGGATATTGATCGGTTGATGTTAAGGTGAAAGGTGAAAAGGTAAATGATTATGGCAAATGGCAAAGGGCAGGTATAAACCCGTACAATCAAAAAAATTATGAAATTTAATCGATGGAGAAAATTATGCTATCACTCGGTCACAAAAATCTTGATGTATGGCAACAAAGTAAACGACTTGTCGTACACATATATAAATTGACTAAAAATTTTCCAAGCCACGAAATGTATACATTGATATCCCAGATACGTCGTGCTGCAATTTCAATACCATCGAACATAGCGGAAGGTGCTTCACGATCAAACACTAAAGACCGGCGACGTTTCTATGAGATCGCTCGTTCGTCACTTGTTGAACTTGATACACAGATCGAGATCGCAATAGATCTGGATTACTGTAATGCTGACGATATTCGTGAGGTTGAAAAAGAAATTAATCAACTATTTGGTAGATTATCAACATTAATTACAAAAACAAAATAAGTCCATAATTTGCCTTTTGCCCTCTGCCTTCTGCCAAAGTGTTAATAAGGGTTCAACAATAATTTAGAAAGGAATCACAACCATGCTCAAAACAGTCAACCTCAAAAAGCTCTATACCACCGAAGAAGTGGAAACAACGGCATTAAATAATGTTAATCTTGATGTACACGAAGGCGA
>PWXV01000254.1 GCA_003568415.1 Ignavibacteriales bacterium | reverse complement strand
CTGTTGCCAAGATCGTTCCATTGGATTATAAATCACCACGGGTACCCGGGATAGCAAAAGGAGAAGCAGGTCTCGAAATATTGGATCCACTACCGGATGATGAGCTCGACGCATGGAACCAATGAGATATTTGCTTGATACCCATACCCTGGTGTGGTGGCTGTTGGATGAACCGTATTTGTCAAATAACGCACGCAATGCTATTGCGCAACCGGAAAATATATTGTTTGTCAGTTCTGCATCCGGATGGGAAATTTCCACAAAATATCGTATAGGGAAATTACAAAAAGCAAAAGATATAATTGATAATCTTCCGCAGCTTATTTCCAGATCAAGAATGAACCAACTTCATATTACGATTGAACACGCTCTCTTAGCGGGAAATCTCTACGGATCACATCGTGATCCTTTTGACAGAATGCTTATCGCACAAAGCAAAATCGAAAACTTACCTGTCATAACGAAAGATCAGGTTTTTCGGGAGTATGGGGTACAGGTATATTGGTAATATTACAGAGAAAGATTGGTTCTATGATCCAGACGGGATTCAGGGGCTTTACCCTCGATGAAAACGATCCCGTTATTGCCGGTATCAAAAAACATAAGACCGGCTGGATAGTACTTTTTGATTATGATGATGTAACAGGTACATACAAACGAAATATCCGGTCGCCCGATCAACTTCAATCGTTAACCCGTTCACTTCGCGAACATCTCCCCCATTCATTTCATATTTCCGTCGACCAAGAAGGCGGCATTGTTAACAGACTAAAACCGGCATACGGTTTTCCCGAAACCTACTCCCATAAATTTCTCGGTGAGATGATCGATTCATCGTTCACATTCCGGCATGCATCATTAATTGCAAAGACACTCAAAGAAAACGGTATTACATTAAACCTCGCTCCGGTACTGGATCTTGCCGTTAATAAAGAAAACAAGATCATTTACGGGAAAGAACGGTGTTTTAACGCTGATCCTGAAATAGTTACCGAACATGCGCGAGAGTATATTCGCGCCCATCACAATTATGAAATCTTAACCGCCGTAAAACATTTCCCCGGTCATGGCAGCTCATCCGATGATACCCATCTCGGCATGGTAGATGTCACCGGTACGTGGACGGAGGCGGAACTCTTTCCGTATCAACAACTTATACAGGAAGGAATGATCGATATGATCATGACGACACACGTCTTCAATAAAAATCTTGATCCGGAGTACCCTGCAACTTTATCAAAAAATATCCTGTCCGGTATACTACGGGACCGACTCGGTTATGAAGGTGTGATCATGACCGACGATTTGCAGATGCATGCAATAAAAGATCACTTCGGATTAAATTACGCAATAGAGCTTGCCCTCAACGCCGGCGCGGATATTATAAACATAGGCAACAATATGGAATACAGAGAAGATATTTGTGATACCATCGTAAATATTATCACCGGTCTTGTTCGAAATAAAAAGGTCAGCGAGGATCGTATAAACGAATCATACTCCAGAGTACAAAAAGTACTTCAGAAGTGTAAGAGCTAAAATTATATAACTCTTTTACAGTCTATTCATCCGGTACATACTCCACCCAAATCGGACTCGACCACGCTACCGTACCATCCTTATACTCAACTCTTACATAATAATAATTTTCACCAGGTTCGATGGTCTCATCTTCCAGTCCGTGATAACCAAAACGGCCTGCACCAATACTTCCGGTTATAAATAACTCATTATTATTCCGGATGATATATGCATACAGTATATCTACTGATCGTGCTTCGAATTGCAGTATCGGCGGTTCATTCACTGTGATCTTGCTTCCCATCGGATATTCATTGATTGAAAACTCCAGATAATATTTCTCACCCGCTGTTGCAAAATTCCGTCTGGCTTTTAATGCATCCCACACATTCTCCCTTGTTAACGGTTTATCAAGTAAAACACCCGTTAAACCTCCTTTGTACGGATCCTCACGCCACCCGTCATCCGAGTGATGATATAATCCGTGCGAGTCCGAGCCTCCGACAAAACCGATGATATGCCCTTTCTCTAAACCATCCTGTGCAAACGTTCCGGGCATACCGCCGCGATGGGGAATAGGAAGATTCCCCATATATTCACTCGCGCCGTGTATGGATACAATTTCATAGTTTGTTTGAATTTCCGGGTCGTGATTCTCCCAAACCATACCGCTCCACGGCGGATGATGCGGAAATGCAATGGCATCATGTTCACGCAAATGATTAAACAATGATTCTTCATCAAATGCTCTATCCATATGACTGAACAGCGGACTTTCCTCTCCTCCTCTGAAATATACATTTTTATGCCCTGTTCGAACGGTTGAATCCTGTCGCCCCATCCATGTGGAATGTGTCCATTCATATGCATTAATAGTAACAAACTCACCCGGTTGATTATATATTTCATTCAAGGCCTTCAGGTATGCCCACGCTCCCGGCGAGTAGTGATTGCTGCCCTGCCCCATCGCATCGTGTTCAGTAATGGCTAAGAAATCTACCCGGTACACATTTTTATATAAATTAAACAGCTCATCAAAACTACCCGACCCATCGGAATATGCGGTATGCACGTGAATATCACCGTAATATACCTCGTAATTTCCATATTGAGTCGGCCCTCGGTATGAATCACCGACAACGCCTTGTAGTCGATCGGGATATGAAACAGGAGTATATTCTTTCAATTCTATTTCCCGTTCAACAGGATCTTTTCGTACCATCTTTTGCAGAAAGATGCTTGAACGGTCCCGGCGTGCCATCCATAGTTCATTATCAGATTCCCAAACTGTATGAACATAAAAACCACGTAATCCCCATCCTGCCTGATCCAGGTATCCGAAATCACTCCAGGTATCCCCATCATAATAAATAGCACTGAACACATGATCGTGACGGTTAAACAAATAAAATCTACCAAACTGATCAAATGTCATTGTCGGATATTCATGCGATTGTGTTTCAAGTCTGCTCTCAAAATCAACGGGAGGCATCGGAGTTGCCGGCTCATACCACCGGCCTCCATCAAATGCTCTTACAATGGGATACCGTATAACACCCCATTCATTTTCGTCACGCCGGTTAGTTGTCCACGCCACCCATAGTTTATCATTATGCCAGTGTAATGCTGCTTTTGAGTCTATTGCGGGGTGATGACTAACTTGTATTGGTTCCTGAAGACTGCCATCAATATAGCTATTTATATACACATTAGTTGTATAACCGCTTGTATAATCCCACGCAAACCATATTGTGCCGTCGGGGGCTTGCACCATTGCCGGCCGGTACGCATAGCCGGGACGATCTTCTATTATAAATTCATCCGACCAATTGCCATCCTGAAAGTACTTCGCGATAATGATCATATCCTTTTCTTCGGTTCCGCGCTCCCACGCAATCCATATACGATACTCATTATCGATCATAACAGCCGGTCTGAAATTATAGCTTTGCCGTGATGTGAGCTGCATTTCGTCTCCCAGTTCACCGTCAGCATAGATACGTGCAAAAATATTCCACTCTCCATCCCGCCTGGCAGACCAAACAATCCAGACCTCATCGTCGGGAGTAATGACAATTCTCGGGCGAT
>PWXV01000038.1 GCA_003568415.1 Ignavibacteriales bacterium | reverse complement strand
GAAAAACGTTACTCCCTGCGCCGGCATTACCCGTATCAGGTTCCAAGGGTTTACTCTCAGCTATCCGGAAAAAACTTGACCGGAAAGCACCCCTGTTTCTTGTGTATGAACAAATAATATAATAAATTTAAGAAGTGAGGGCAATGCGTATCGGCATACTCCCGAATAGCAATATTCATTGCGGCACGGACCTCACCAATGGGAATTTTAACCACAAAAGCTCGAAAACACAAAAGATGGTAGATTTTACTATGAAAAAAATTGGTCTGTTAATCATCACACTTGCAATTGCCAATGTTCTGGTCGTATCGGAAAGTAATCAACCTGTTGTGTACGTTGTGGATATTTCCGGAACTATCAATCCGGGATTACCGCAGTATGTGAGCCGGGTAATAGAGCAAGCCGAAAATGATGGTGCGGATGCGATCGTTCTGCGGATCAATACGTTCGGGGGAAGGGTGGATGCAGCGACCGAGATTAAAGATGCAGTGATGAATGCCGGACCGCAAACCGTTGCTTTTATCGATAAACGTGCTATCAGTGCCGGTGCATTGATCTCTATTGCATGTGAAAAAATATTTATGGTTTCCGGGGGTACCATCGGCGCTGTGACTCCCGTAACACAGGAAGGTCAGGAAGTGCCTGAAAAATTCGTCTCCTATATGCGATCTGAAATGCGTGCAACGGCTGAAGGCCGCGGGCGGGATCCACGGATTGCCGAAGCAATGGTTGACGAGGATATTGAGATCCCCGGCGTTATCGAAGCGGGTAAACTGATAACCTTTACAACCGATGAAGCCATTACGTATGGTTATTGCGACGGCGAAGTCACCGGCATTCGCGACGTTTTACAGAACATCGGACTTGAAGATGCGGAGATCCGTGAACCCGGGACAAACTGGGCTGAACAACTGGTACGGTTGATCAACCACCCGGTAATCAGCAGCTTGCTCATTACGGTCGGTATGCTTGGATTTATTATGGAGCTGCGCTCGCCGGGTTGGGGATTGCCGGGTACCCTCGCGTTAGTCGCACTGGGAGTTTTCTTCGGAACCCAGTATATTCTTGCACTTGCCGATGTAATCGATATAGTTTTGTTCATTGTCGGCGTGGGATTGATATTAGTTGAAGCATTTGTCATTCCGGGGTTTGGTGTTGCGGGGGTACTGGGCATCCTGTGCATGACCGCCGGTTTATTTATGGCACTTGCCGGTTCATGGCCGTTTGTCACCACGGATGATATTACTCGTGCTATCTTTACGCTTGCCGGGTCGGTTGCGTTGACTATTGTTGGGACGATCGTTTTTTCGGCCATTCTCCCGAAAACCAAAACATTTGGTACTTTCGTATTATCGGAGGAACAAAAGCGCGATCTCGGTTACAGTTCTCATAAACCATATCAGGATCTTATCGGTAAAAAGGGAGTTGCGCTGACAACATTACGTCCATCCGGTACCGCTATTATCGACGATGAGCGGGTCGATGTAGTGAGCGAGGGCGGATACATCGAAGCCAAGAAACCTATAAAAGTTGTGGGAGTGGAAGGTATACGGATTATTGTGAGGGAGGTAGAGGGATAGGTGATAGGTGACAGGTCATAGGTGATAGGTGTTAGAGGGTAGAAGCCGTTTTGAAACTATCTGCTGTTACCTAATATCAGTTTTTATTTTTTCGATTACTTTGCGAAATTCCGGTAAGTGTTCAGAGCAAACAGTGAATACTACCTCGGAATCAATATCGAAATAATGGTGAGTTATTATATCCCGCATCCCCATTATCTTGTTCCATTCGATTTCGCCATATTTCTTGAGTAATTGTTGATCTGTTAGTTTATCAACCTGTTTAAGTGCTTCTCCAATATTAATGAGTTGCATACAAATGCTGTCTAATTTTTCTAAACCCGCATCATCCCTCAAAAAATCATCGCTCGATTTTATACTTTGAAATCTTTTCTGAATTTGATCAATAGCCCACAATATATTCTTAAATATATCATTTACTAATTCTTTATCATACGAAGACGGCATCTTTTTCAATTCTCTTCTTCAAAATTTTATTCATTCGATCTCGCAATCTAACAATATCCACTTTGATGCGCAACTGTTCTTCTATAGTTTTTTTTATACCAATTAAATATATTAGGTCGGGTTTTTCCAGTTCAACTACAATATCAAGGTCGCTTCCTTCATAATTATCATCGCGCGCATAGCTGCCGAAAATTCCGATTTTTTTCACACCATATTCTTTAGAAAAATCGGTTTTATGTTCCCGTAGATATTGTATGATTCTCTCTTTATTCATAGGTAGTCACCTGCATATCACAGATGAAAAATGATTAACTGCCGATTGAAATTACGCAGTTTGTTTCCGTTCCTTGTAAATATACACCGGATTGGAATTCTTTTTTACAACATCCCTGGTGACAATACATTTGGTAACATTCTTCCGGGACGGAAGTTCGTACATAATATTTAGCATGACACCTTCCAGCATCGAACGAAGTGCGCGGGCGCCGGTTCCGCGTTTGTTTGCCTCCTGCACAACCGCGCGGAGTGCATCTTCTTCAAACTCAAGTTCAACCCCTTCCATCTCAAACAATTTCTGGTACTGTTTGATCAGTGCATTTTTCGGCTTTGTAAGTATATCCAGCAATGCATCCTCGCTCAATGATTGCAATGCGGAAATCACCGGGATCCTTCCGATAAATTCCGGAATCAAGCCATACTTTAATAAGTCATCAGGTTCAACAAAGGGGAGAACATCGCTTTTTGTCTGTTCTTTTTTCGTTCTTATTTCTGCACCGAATCCTACCTGATTTTTATTTATACGTGTCGCGATTGTTTTATCCAGGCCTTCGAAAGCACCGCCGCAGATGAATAGAATATTGCTTGTATTCACATTGATGAGACTTTGCTCGGGATGTTTGCGGCCGCCTTTGGGAGGTACGCCCGCATTTGTTCCTTCAAGAATTTTCAGCAATGCCTGCTGCACACCCTCGCCCGATACATCACGCGTTATCGAGGCACTATCGCTTTTCCGTGCTATCTTATCGATCTCATCGATGTAAATGATGCCCCGTTCCGCCCGTTCAACATTATAATCTGCATTTTGTAATAGGTACACAAGAATCGTTTCGACATCGTCACCGACGTAACCGGCTTCGGTCAACGTTGTTGCATCGGCTATTGCAAACGGTACATCGAGGATCTTTGCAAGTGTTTGTGCGAGCAGGGTTTTACCGGTTCCCGTCGGACCGATGAGCAGAATATTGCTCTTCTCGATTTCAACTTTATCGTTATCGTAGAGGAATTTCTTTGACTCCAATCGCTTGTAGTGGTTATATACCGCAACCGAAAGCGTCTTTTTTGCATGCTCCTGTCCGATGACGTATTCATCGAGTGCGGCTTTTATCTCCTCGGGATTCAGGTGCCGTTTTTTGGTATGTTTTTGCGTTGAATATGCCGCAAGATTGTTCCGGATAATATCTACCGAATCCGAGACACATACATCGCAAATATATACATCGGGGCCGGCGATGATACTTGCTACCTCATTCGGTGCCCGGCCACAAAAAGAGCACCGTATTTTATCTTCCGGTCTTTGTTTTGAAGGCATAACGGTCTTTATCCTTTTTTCTCAGGTTTTGGTCGTTGTACAAGCAGATTATCTATTAACCCATACTCCCGTGCCTCGTCGGCAGACATATACCGGTCACGGTCGGTATCCTTCTCTATTTGATTTTCCTCTCTGCCGGTATGATGAGCAAGAATCTGATTGATCTTTTTCTTTATCTTCAGGATCTCTTCTGCCTGAATACTGATATCTGAGGCCGTTCCTCTCGTCCCGCCCCATGGTTGGTGGATCATAATGCGTGAGTTCGGCAAAGATGTGCGTTTGCCGGGTGACCCTCCTGCGAGCAATACCGCTCCCATACTTGCTGCCATGCCGGTGCATATCGTTGCAACATCGGGACGGATGTACTGCATGGTGTCGTAAATTGCAAGGCCGGCAGAAACACTGCCGCCGGGTGTGTTGATATACAAATGAATATCTTTATCGGGATCTTCCGATTCAAGAAACAATAACTGTGCGATGATCAAACTTGCGATGGTATCGTCAATGGGGAATCCCACAAAAACGATCCGTTCTTTCAGTAACCGGGAGTATATATCGTAAGCCCGTTCTCCACGTCCTGTTGATTCAACAACAATAGGTACCAGTTGTCCGTATACGTTATCCTTCATGAATGCTTCTGCCTTTCTATTGTATTATCCGCGATTCTTGTTGTTGTTCCTGTTCTTGTTCGTCGGGTTTAATTTCTTTTTCGGTAATCTTTGCATATGATTCGAGTAAGTCCATTAATTTCTCGTGCATGATACGGTCCCGAATCTGGGGATTGGTCTTATAGAAACTCAGAACCTGCTCTTTTCCGAGACCGAATTGCGCAGCATCTGTTTCTGCTCGTTTTTCAATATCTTCGTCGGTTACCTGGATATCTTCGGCTTCGAACAGTTTGTCACGTAGTATCGACCATTTTGCCTGCCACTCTGCCTGCGTATAATATTCGGCTTCAAAAGCATGCCGGTCGAAATCCTCAGGCAGTTTTTGCTCGGGCATTTTGCTTTTAACGTCTTCTATCATCTGATCGAATACCTTTGAGATAAGTGCTTCGGGAATGGGAAAGTCATGCCGTTTGACGATCTCATCGGCGATCTGGTTCTTGACCGCACGGGAGCTTTCCTGCTCAAACATTGTCTCCAGTTGCTTCCGTATGTCAGCTTTGAGCGCGTCTGCCGATTCAAATTTGTCCTTGAACTGTTCCTTGACGAATTCGTCGGTTATTTCGGGTAATTCTACTTTTTCTATTTTTTTAACGGCAACTTTTATGTTGACATCGTGTTTATGCTCACCGTGATCATGCGAATATTTGACCACATAATCGCCGTCTTTTTCTGCATTGAGAAGCGGATTAATAAGATCCTTCTCATATCGCTCGTCGAAAAGATTAATTGTTTGATCCGGTGTCCGTTTCCCGATAATGGCCATTCCCTGTTCGTCAAGTTCCTGGATATCGACTGTGAGCGTATGATAGTTATCGGTTACCCGGTCAACTTCGCTCCGCGTGGCGTAATTTAATCGAATCCCCTCCAGCTCACGTTCGATCATTTCATCGGTTACTTTTTGAACGGGTTTTTCAACCTCGATATCTTTGTAATCCTGCAATTCAACTTCAGGTAGAACTTCATATTCAACCGAAAATGTAAATTTCTCTCCCGGTTTATAGTCGATATCTTTCAGAACCGGGTCGCCTACCGGTTTTAAGTTGTGCTCGGTGAGAGCCCGCTGATACAATTGATTGACAATTTCATTAATTGCCTCATTTTCGATGGAATCACCATACATCTTTTTTATTAATGAGAGAGGGGCTTTTCCTTTTCGAAATCCTTTTATTTCTGCCTCGGCACGTACTTCTTCGTATTTTTTATCAATTGTAGGTTTAATATCCTCGTGCGGTGCTGTAATTTCAGCCCCTTCTTTTGTTTTGGATATTGATTTTGTCTGAACGTCCACTATGCATCCTTTATTTTGAAGATTTAGGTCTCTGCCGTCTTTCAATTGAAATTTGTGGGCATGGAGGGAGTCGAACCCCCACGGGTTACCCCACTAGATCCTAAGTCTAGCGCGTCTGCCAGTTCCGCCACATGCCCGAACGACGATTATTGTAAAATTTTGCAAACACAAAAAATACGAAAAACAAGGCCTAAAATCAAATATTGTGCCGCTTACGTGATTTTGGCTTTCCCAACACTTCACTGACAATTATGCCTTTCCGGATTTCGTTTTGATCGAAAAGGAACTTAAACATATTCTTTTTACCGAGTCGTTCTTCCTGCAGTGCCCTCGATTCGAGTGTAACATCTTCAAGTGCTTTATCAGCATCGCTTCGTTGGCCCCGGGTATCTAAAAAATCGGTTCCCGTATAGGAAGAAAACCTTGATTCTCCCGTCTCTTCTGCGGGTTGCCGGGGTTGGGGTCGATGAGGTCGCTGTTCACGTGTTTTCTGTGGTGACTGTTGCGGTGGTTTCTTCGTGGTTGATTCTTCACCAAAGATTGTCCGCATTTCATCGAGAATATCGTCGCGGGTTTTTGTAGAGGATTCTTCTTCTTCATAGTGCGGTTCGGATGGTACATCATAATCATGCTCCTGCCGCGGTTTTGATGGGGCAAAGAATAACCGGTAAAGGAAATATACGACAATAAATATCCAGATAAGTTCAAAAATATCCATCAGTTCTTACCCTGTTTTATTCCACAAATAATTATATGTGCCGGTTTTTTAATTACAATATTTGCACATCGGTCAATACAAGACCAGAGTGTAAACGGAAGCCAGCGCAGCATATACGACAAACGAGAAACCAGCAGTGCTTTATTACCGATACGACGGTAGGTTATCTCATTGGCACCGCCGCGCGAGAACATTGTAACCAGTTTTTCCTCATCGAAACTATGTAAATGAGCGTTTGCCGGCGTCAGTTGATTGCAATGTATACACACGTGCTGCTTGATCACCTCTTTGTACGGTGTCGTGATGACAACCCGACCGCCGGGCTTTACAATGCGAAGGAATTCGGTAATGGCAGCCAGAGGGTCGTTAAGATGCTCGATGACTTCACTGGCAATTACCGCATCGACCGATTCACTCATTAACGGTAAATCGTGTGCGCTCGCCATCAGACCGTCAGTTCGATTTTCTTTTGTGAGCCGGGTCAGATTTTTTAGTGATAGATCGATCGATGTTACCTTCACGCCTTTTCGGGTTATCATTGCTGAGAACCATCCGCCGCCGCTCCCGACATCCACTATATGCATTCCTTCCTTGACGTCAAGCGATCTGACTGCAGCAGTTCGTAAACGCTGCCAGAAATCGGCTTCAACGGGGTTCGGTTGTTCGAAGTAATCGTATATTTCCCCGTCAAGTTCATAGTGCCCAACCGGGTCCCGGCAGCGTTTTGCGGTTTGTTCGTTTACCTGTCTTTGACTCATTCAGTCTTTGGTCTCTGTTCTCCTTCGCCGCCTTTGGAAATCGATTCGCGCATATCGGTATCCGCCATGACGTTGCGCATATTGTAATAGTCCATTACACCGAGCCGGCCTTCGCGGAATGCCTGTGAGATGGCTTTCGGTACTTCCGCTTCTGCTTCGACCACGCGTGCTCGCATTTCTTCGACACGGGCGCGGTATTCCTGCTCCGATGCAACTGCCATTGCGCGGCGGCCTTCTGCCTTCGCCTGTGCGATTTTCATATCCGCAGCAGCCTGATCGGCCTGCAGTTTTGCTCCGATATTTTCGCCAACATCAATGTCTGCAATATCAATGGATAAAATCTCATATGCAGTTCCGGAGTCCAATCCCTTCTCCAGGACAAGGCGCGAAATTCGATCGGGATTCTCAAGCACGAGTTTGTGAGTATCCGATGAACCGATAGAAGTGACAATTCCCTCACCGACGCGCGCGAGAATGGTCTCTTCGCCTGCACCGCCGACGAGGCGTTCGATGTTCGCCCGGACGGTGATACGGCTTGTTGCCTTCACCTGAATACCGTCTTTTGCAACGGCAGCGACCATCGGAGTATTGATGACTTTTGGATTCACACTCACTTTCACCGCTTCGAGTACATCCCGGCCTGCGAGATCGATTGCAGTTGCACGTTCAAATGTCAGAGGTATATTTGCACGATCTGCTGAAATGAGTGCGTGCACTACTTTTTGAACACTTCCGCCTGCAAGGTAGTGCGCCTCAAGCTTTGCAATGTCGACTTCAACTCCCGCTTTTGAGGCGGTAATTTTCGAATGAACAATGGCCGGCGGGGGAACATTACGCAGCCGCATACCGACAAGATCCTTAAAGATACGAACCTTAACGCCGGAGAATATCGCTTTGATCCAGAGTCCGACCGGTATAAAGTACGTGAATAATATAATTAGAAAAATAAATCCGATAATAACGAGTACTGCAATTGCAAGTAATCCTTCTTCCATAATAGCTCCTCTATATGATATAGTATTGTGTTTCTTTGTGTTTATATTAATCTAAAAATGGTGATTGCAACCGTAACGGGAGATAAATGTAAAATGTGGTTCCTTTCCCTTCTTCGGTTTCAAAATCAATGATGCCGTTATGATCCTCGATTATTTTTTTAACTATAGACATACCGAGACCGGTTCCATGTTTTTTCCCGAATGTAAAAAACGGGTCGAAAATACGGGGTTGAACTTCTTTCGGTATACCGGTACCGGTATCACGGAATATAACCTGAAGTTTATCATCGAAGGTTGTGAGGGCAACGGTCAACGTGCCCCCCTCACTCATTGCATCAATAGCGTTGCTGGCGATATTGTGGAAGACACGTTCCATTTTATCGGGATCCAGCACGCACGGTCCGGTGTAGTCAAGTTTCTTTTCGATTTTAAGATTTTGCTTCTCGATTTCTTTATCGAGGAATGTCAGCACCTTATCCATCAACTCACCGATCTGAATCTTACGCATATTCGTTGAGCTGACGCCGCGGCTGAAATCGAGGATTTCCTGCACCATATTGACAAGCCGGTCGATCTGTTCGATGACCTCATCGGCAAGTTCTGCCGCTTCTTCGTTACCCGAGATGTTCCGGAGTGCTTCAGTGTAAATTTTTATTGTATGCATCGGACTTTTTATGTCGTGCAGGATGGTGCTTGCCATCGTTCCCACTGTTGATAACCGCTCATTCAGAATCATTTCCTGGGCTACACGTGCATTTTCAATAGCAATTGATGCGTGGGCTGAAAGTGCATCAATAAATTCTTCGTCTTCTTTTCTGAACGGTTCATTCTCTTTGTTCAGCAGTTGAAAAACGCCTATAATTTTGCCGTAACGGTTTCGCATCGGCATACAGAGCATACTGCGGGTTCGGTATCCGGTTATGCGGTCTATTTCCGGATTAAAGCGGGGATCTTTGTAGGCATCGTCGGTATAGATGGTTTCACCTGTTTGTGCAACATAGCCGGCAATTCCCTTCCCGAGCGGCAGGCGAATTTCGGATACCGCCTCTCCCTGCAGTACTTTTGACCAGAGTTCTCCTCTGCTGTAATCGATAAGGTAGAGGGTGCCCCGGTCTGCATTGGTTCCCTCGGCAGCAGTTTCAAGGATGATACGTAATAATTCATCCAGATCGAGTGAACTGTTTACATTTTTTGCCGCTTCGATGAGTGACGTGAGGCGATCTATTCGTGTTTGAGCTTTCGATCGTGTTCTGTCAATTTGATTTACAACTGCCTGGTTAGTTTTCCGTAACCTTGTACTGAGTTGCCGCAATATATTAATTGCGACAATATGATTCTCTTCAAGGAGTGTATGGAAGGAATCATAATCCAGTTTAATTATCTCGGTTTTTACCAATGATTTAGCATTTGCCGATCTCGGTAATCCGTCAAGCAGTTCAAGTTCACCGAAGAAGTCATCCTTTTCAAGTATCGATAATTCAGCCTCATCGCCGTCTTTTGTCGTTTTTGTTATGGAAACCATACCCTGTGCAATTAAACAGAGTGTGTTGTCCGCATCATTTTCACGAAAGACATAATCCCCCGGCGAGTAGATCTCGCTGTTAAACAGATAAACGATATCACGCAGATGATCGGTCGGAACGGTAAGAAACAATTTATTGGTTCTCAGTTTCGGATACAGTGTCTCAACATGCTTATTTTCTTTTTCCATAATCGTAAAGTATTATTCAATGAATACCGGTACTGTGAGTGAACCATACGGTAGTATATATAGTAAGGGCGAACTCTTTAAATTCCTGATAATTGTATCAAGCGCGGTTTGGCATGATGCTGCCGGTACAATTCCCATGCGTGATACTGTTGCATCATCAAGTTCTGATAATAATGATATCCCGGTTTTATTTAATTTAGTCCGCAGTGAAAGGGCAGTGTGGCCGTTTAATGAATATGCAGACAGTAATTCACTTCCCAGTTTTCGAAAAGGTACCGTAAACCATTGTAAGAAAGTGGAAGACCCTATACCGTCGTAACAAGCAGATGCTGCAATGATGGTACCCCCCGGTTTAACTGCGTTATATGCGTGATGTATAGCTTTATGCGATTGAATAAATGTGCTGTCGCGCGGTGCACCTCCCGAACTGACGATGACAACATCGGCGCGTTCTTTGATCGGAACTTCAAATAAGGTTGCTGCACGTTCGCTTCCTTTGCGGTGCGAAGTGACAATATCGCCGCTAAAATAACCTGCTATTGCATTCGATGCATCGAGCACGACATTAATTGAAAATACATTAGGAATACTCTGCACGGCTTCAACGATATCAAGATATACCGGGTTTGTATCGAGATTTCCGTCCCGGCATTCGGTGTGAAAAGCACCTTTTTCATCAATCGTTAAGCTATGGTTTTGTTTTGCAGTGTCGTACGCTGCCACACCGGGTACCAGTAATTTCGGACCACCCCCAAACCCCGCAAAGTAATGATGCAAAATTCCCCCGACGGTTATGACAAGGTCGGTATCAAGAATGAGGTTGTTTACCGTTACTTCTGTCCCGCGCGAGGTTGTAGTCACATATTTCATTGATTTACTATCCTGAGCATTGTGCTGCTCGATGCGCAATGTTTGCCATATAAATGTACCGAGTATGTTTTCCATCTCTTCGTCGGATTGCGGCTGATGTGTGCCATTGGCAAACAGAATCGTGATGTTATCGGATGCCGCCCCGTTCTGAGTGAGATATTCTAATAATTCGGGTAAAATACGATCCAGTATGCATTGGCGTGTTTTGTCGGGAACGACGATAGTGACGGACATATCCGGTCGTATCAAAGCAGATAGTGGTTGGGCATCAACCGGGTTGTTTAACGATGCTTTCAATGCCTGTTGAAGTGACGGTACCGGTGCATTATCCGGGGATTCAAGAATGCTGCTCCGAATATGATCGGGAAGGTGGCACGAAATTACACCTTTGCCGTATTTGACCTGTATTTCCATACACCCTGTAAAATAATCATTTAGTAGTATAACTAAAGTGTTTGATTTTGTCAAGAAAATATGGTTTTATGAAAAAACAGAAATTTTTGGAGGTAGCTATGCTTACATATAAAATTAATAATAAAGTAATAGGCGGATTGCTCATCGATCTTGACGGTGTTTTATATATCGGTTCAAATCCAGTGGAGGGGGCAGTTCAATATATGAACAAATTAGTTGAACGCGGAATACCTTTCCGCTACATCACAAATACTACCCGAATGAGCAGAAATTCCATAATCGAAAATTTGCGCTCAATGTCGTTTCCGGCAAACAGGGAATGGATATTCAGTGCTCCAATGGCAGCAAAACAATACGTCATAAAGAAGGGGTGCAAATCGGTTTATTTACTGACTGGCGGCGATGTAAGGAGTGATTTTGAAGATCTTCCGCTGTCAGAAAATGTTGCCGATGTTGTTGTTATGGGAGATCCCGGAGAGGATATCAATTATAAGGCACTCACTCGTGGCTTCCAGCATTTAATGGATGGGGCAGATTTTGTTGCGATGCAGCGTAATCGGTACTGGCGGACAGAAAAGGGGCTTGTGATGGATGCGGGGGCGTTTGTAGCGGCACTTGAATTTGCATCCGGTAAAAGTGCCAGGGTAGTCGGTAAACCCTCTGTGGACTTTTTCAATCTTGCCGTTGAGAGTCTCGGTGTTCCAAAAGAATCTGTGGCAATGATCGGTGATGATATCGAAACCGATATCAAAGGAGCAACGGATGCAAATATAATTCCCGTATTGGTCCGAACGGGAAAATATCGGGAAGAGGAAGTCCGAAGCTCAGAAATTAAGCCCGAATGTACTATAGACTCTTTTCCGGATTTTGAACAATTTGAACAGTAAATATATAAAAAAAGAATACATAGATTTGCAAATGGAAAAATTTTTTTATATTATCAAAAAATTGATTGTAATATTTTATACTGCCGCAAAAGATTCTAACAGGCGAGAATTATTCAAATCATTGGAATTATTGAATATAGAGCGATCATTTCTCTGTAAGTTTTGTGTGGAAAACCGGTGGATAACATTTACCCGATTGTGGGTTATTCAAGATTTGATGAAAAACATTACTTTAACGCGAATTTTTAATCACGGAACATTTGGCAGATTGTTGA
Organism: Ignavibacteriales bacterium; assembly: GCA_003568415.1. GTDB lineage: Bacteria > Bacteroidota > Ignavibacteria > T3Sed10-11 > T3Sed10-11 > T3Sed10-11. The sequence goes on along the minus strand of PWXV01000038.1, from coordinate 3,233 downwards.
TTGTTTTTCTGTAATAATGGCAGGTTTATTTGCTTTATTCGAAGAAGTTCAATATGCTCATTCACAACGGATAAAAATGCATGTTTAAGGTATCAAAAGCTACAATCGACTGGCTAACTGAATCCACTGGTGCACATGCTGTACAACCCGTTGCGTACCTTACCCAGATAAATCTTCTCGAGAAAACTCATCGTTCAAAGTACGTGCGTGAAGCACATCAACGGATCAATGAATATGGCCCGATAAAGAAAATTTTATCAAAAGCACCCTTTTTCTGGAAGCCGGGAGAATTTCTCTTCAGAAAGTATGAGGGTGGATTCTGGCAACTATCATTTCTTGCCGACCTCTATGCAAACCCCGATGATCCTGAAATTAAACGGGGTGTTGAGTTTATTCTCGAACGTGCCGATGACGACGGATTTTATAGCGTACACTGTCTCTCGGGAAATCTTTACCGTGCTATGATGCAGTTCGGTTATGCAAAGGATGAACGGATCTTACAAGGAGTTGAATATCAATGTGAGCGTATTGTAAAGAATGATGGTGCCGATTGTTTTGTGATGGATTATTCACTTCTTCCGACGTGTCATATGACACTGCCGAAAATTTTACTCGCGTTGAGCTTTGTACCCGATGAACATTTTTCTCCGATTATGAAACGGGCAAAAAATATCATGCTCAAGGAGATGCGCGATACCAGGGTGTATATCTATGTGCCGAGCAATAATACTATGTTCAAAGAAGCAGTTGAGAATTACACGAACTCCGTCCCGGTAAGCCGGCGAAAAACTTTACGGGAAGACATTTTGCAAATGAAGAAAGAGTATACCAAATCTCCGGGACTCGGCAAACGGCTGGAAAAATCCGAATGGTTCAAGTTCGGATACCCTAATAGTTATAACTCAGATATTCTGGATGTAATGAGATCGCTGGCAGCTATAGGTACCCGGCGACATAAGGAGTTTAAGAAAGCGTTGGATATTATCAAGAAAAAAGTGCAAACCGATGCGTCCGGCAAGCAATACTGGTTGATGGAAAACAGCTTGAACGACCGGATGATCGCCCCGGTAGAAGAACGGGATAAGCCGAGTAAATGGATTACGTATCACGCATTGTATGTGCTTAAATATTTTGAGGGAATTTCTGTCGAGCAATGAGTGTAAGAAGGAACGAAATTGTACAGGTTGCGGTGGGGATTATTATTAACGAGGGCACGGTATTGTGCTGCCAGCGAAAGAAAAAAGCGCGGTATGGATTACAATGGGAATTCCCCGGCGGCAAAGTTAAACAAAGTGAATCACCAGCCGAATGTTTGCAACGGGAACTGAAGGAAGAGCTGGGTATATTGGCATCGGACGTTGAACCGTACGGAACGTATGTGCAAACCTACCACGACGATGGAACCTTTGAAGTAAACTATTTCATCGTAAAACAATTCGATGGGGATGTAAATAATAATGTGTTCAAAACGATACGGTGGTTGGCTCCCGCTGAGTTTGATTCCGTACAGTTTCTTGAAGGGAATAAACCCATCCTCAAAAAATTACAGTGTGAGTTTGCAGGATAGTTGAGCTGGTATGCAGAAAGAGTTGACCGACCTCTATAATTATCGAAAAGATGAAATAAAAAAGCGGTTGCAGGATTTTCACCGCGTACCTCGTGATGAATATTTTTATGAAATGGCATATTGCCTGCTCACTCCTCAAACAAGTGCCCGAAGTGCGGAGAAGGCAATCGCCGCATTAAAGCGACAAAAATTTCACGAACGTACTATTGATCCGCTCCCATTCCTTCATGCAAAAGATTATTATATACGATTTCACCACACGAAAGCAAACCGTTTACTGCTACTGAAAGATTGCACGCCTGATGTACATTCGGTTTTATCCGATAAAACTTTGACGGCATTTGAACGACGTCAACACCTCGTCGCTCTTGTTAACGGATATGGATTAAAGGAGGCAACCCATTTTCTCCGGAACATCGGGAAAAATGAAGGGCTTGCAATTCTCGATCGGCATATACTCCGAAATCTGGAAAAATACGGTGTGATTGATACTATTCCCAGGGCATTGTCAACGAAAAAATATTACCAGATGGAAGGAAAATTCAGGGAGTTTGCGAAAACAATTACTATTCCGCTCGATGAACTCGACCTGCTTTTCTGGAGCATGGAAACTGGCGTGATTTTAAAATGAATACGTTGCTTTTCCGCATTAATTTCCTTATCATTTTGTAAGTTCTGGCTTTTTCTTAAACTAACACTTTAGAATGCGACGATAAGCACCAATGAAGATTCTTGTACTTGGTACCGGCTGGATGGGGCGTGCCGCTGCCTTTGATATCGTGAAATTCGGAAAAGGTTGTGAGTTGGGGCTTGCAGACCAAAACCCTGAACAGCTCGAAGCTGTTTCTACTATGGTCGATGGAGCAGGTAAAATCCATACATGCGACTGCAACGATCGCGCTGCAATAACTTCACTTTTTAAAGATTACGATATAGTTATTAGTGCAGTACCATACCGCTTCAACGCTAAACTGTCGTCGATTGCAATTGATACTAAAACTCATTTTCTTGATCTGGGTGGAAATAATGATATAGTGCGTGACCAACTCGGTATGCATAAGCGGGCACAAGCAGCCGGGGTCACAATCATCCCGAATTGCGGACTCGCACCCGGCTTGTCGAATATACTTGCTATGACCGGTTTTAAACAATTTGATAAAGTTGATTCCATTCAGGCGCGTGTTGGAGGATTGCCGCAACATCCCCGACCGCCCCTGTATTACCAGCTCGTATTTTCGGTGGAAGGACTTATTAACGAGTATATCGAACAAGCAGAAATTATTGAAGAGGGAGAAAGAACTTTAGTACCATCTATGACCGGACTTGAATCGCTTTCGTTCGGGAATGAATTTCCTGAACTTGAGGCGTTTTATACTTCCGGCGGTTTATCATTACTGCCGGAACTCCTTGAGGGTAAGGTGCGGCATCTGTCTTATAAAACAATTCGATACCCCGGTCATCATCAGATGTTTAATACATTACTTGATATAGGATTCGCCGAGACAGATCCGGTAATTGTTGGTGGTGGTGTGCATACAAGCCGTGAGTTATTTGCAGAATTGCTGCGAAAGAAATTATCCGGTACCGATGAAGATGTCGTGCTATTCCGTGTGGATATTTCCGGTTTTCAGGATGACTCATCCCGGGTAGTACGGTATGAAATGGT
>PWXV01000314.1 GCA_003568415.1 Ignavibacteriales bacterium | reverse complement strand
ACGTTGCGCATGTATTTTCCGAGATCTTTCGGTTGTTGTGCTTCGAAGTCTTTCCGGAGATAATCTGCCTGAACATAGGATGCCGTTCGTGTTCCGGTGACGACGATTTCTTCTACGAGGAGGATGGGCTTTTCATTGATTTGTATCTCTACATGTTTTTCTTCTTCACCGGTAAGGGTAATTGTCTTTTGGACTTGCTCGAAACCGATATGCGAAACGATAAGTGTGTATTCGCCGGGCTCGATATTTCTGAACGCAAAGAACCCTTTGAAATCGGAGACCTCGCCACGGCGATGGTCCTGTATCCATATGTTTGCCTCCGATAGTGCGGTGTTTGTTGTCGCATCGAATATCCTACCTGTGATTGTGGATTTTTCCTGTGTTTGGACAATACCGAAAAATAATAATAGTAGTAAAAAGGAGACGTATAAACGCATTGGTACCTCCAGTTGAAAATGATTGACTAAATTAGGTAATCCTTGACTGTTGAGGCGAATAGTTAATCGTTATTGGTTAATTGTCGTTAGCTGCTGAACGCCGATTAACCAAAACCATTAACGATTAACTATTAACTGCATCAATGCTAATAGAGATTTAAACCAAATGCCGCGACTCGGCGAGTCGCGTTACATTTTTGGGGGGATGAAATATCGAATAAGGAGGCGGTTCGGGGATATACATTGTTAATGTAAATTGAAATTTAAATTTTTCTGTCGGAGGATATGGATTTTCTATTGCGGATGGAAGATATAAGGAAATATCGGATTTATTGGATAATGTACCTTCACGACCGGTTTCCTTCTTCTCCTGCTCTTTAAACTGTTCGGTGACCTGGCAGCTCCCTTCGCAATCGCTTTCCGGGACATCGCGGTCGATACAAAGCACCGTTGCGATAAACTCCTTGTTGACAACGTAGCTGAAAACGATCAAAAGGTTGTTTACCGGTTGTAGGAGAAGAATTAGACAGAGTAATGTTATTGTTAGTGTTTTTAGCATAAAATGTAAATAATGTATCGGCGAAATTCTTTTCGCCGATTTCGCGCCAAAAGAATTTGGCGCGTACATAGGTTGTTTATCACAATTGTAAATCTTCTTTACAGTAATTCCATTTCCAATCTTCGGGTCTTTCAACTAATCCCGCTTTTACCGGATTATTGAGTGTATAGTTAATCACCCGTATAAATGCTTTGTTATTTCTTACTATATGATCATAACTTTCCCGTTCCCAGAAATTTCCCTTCCTTCCTAATTTCTCATTCGATTTAATTGCAGCTTCTCTTTTCAAAAATTGCAATATAGACGTAACCGGATATAGTGAATTTCTTCTACTTTGTTTAATATGTTCTTCACTTAGATAGAAAACAAGGTGAACATGATTCGGCATAATAGAAAATGCATACAGATCATAATCTATCTGCTCTCTCTTATGTATCACATCGGTGTTAATTTGAGCTACCGATTCATCTTTTAACCAAGTAGGACTGGATGCGATTGCGTGGAGCGCCTCATCATATTTTTTAAAATATCTTCTATGGAATTCTTGCAATACCTGACCCCGCTCAATGTCACTTTTTATTTTCTTTAGTTGTCTTTCAAAATCTTCTTTTTCTTGTTGTAACTTTACCAAAACTGCTTTAGGTATCGAATCGGCTACCCTTCACGCCAAAAGAATGTGACGCTCACATAGACTATGCGCCAAAATAATTCGGCGCGTACATAGTCTATTCTTAAAAATCCTTCCTCACAAACCTTCTCATACCCAACGCAAACGGTACTGCTATCCATACAGCAAGCGAAGCAAAAGAAACCGCTATCCCCGTATTGCTTCCGAAGAAGTTTCTGAACACCGCACCGGTATATCCCATAAGAGCTGCGATATCAAGCTGTAACATGAGTAATATACGTGCAAGGTCGACCGAATTCAACATAGAGAGAACGATGATCGGCCGTTCGATCGGGTAATCGCCGAATGAATAGGTGATCATCAGTAAAATGCCGTCGTATAAAATGGCAAAGAAGAACCAGACGAGGATTGCAATACCAAATCCTTTTATCCGTTCTTCGGTCAGGTTTGCCACAAGAAATGCGATGGCAGTAAAGACGAAGGTCAGCAGGACACCCGAGGCGAGCAATGTCAGAAATGTCGGAACCAATTGCGGTTCGTAATATCCGGTGATAAGAAACGGAATGCCGACACCGACGGCAAAACCCGCTGCAAGCGGAAAAGCGAGTCCGGCATATAAACTTACGTATAACGCTTTCCGGTCGATGGGCTGCGATAGCATAAGCTCGATGAACTCACGTGAGTTGTATACGTAGATCGTGCCGTAGATAATACTCACAAGCGGGATAATAATGAGCGTGATGTTCATTAAACTGACCACCACCCCTGCACTATCGCCGCTAAAGCGAAACAATCCCTCGGTGATAAGAAAGAAAAATATCGTGTAAATGATCAACCACTTGCTGCGCACGATATCGTGAAGCTGATATTTGACAATTTTCAATGTTGCATTCATAGTTGTGCATCTTTCATAATTTGTGCTACAGCCCGTTCCAGTGTTGTGTTGCCCGATCCGTTTGTAATTTCAGTAATCGGTCCGTCGAAAAACTTTTTACCTTCCAGCAAAATGACTATCGTATCGGCTAACTCCTGCACTTCGCTCATGATATGCGAGGTGAGGATGATGGTTTTCCCGTTGTCTTTTTCCTTCATGATTTTATCTTTTAATGCGCTACTCGATACGGGATCGAGTCCTGCAGTCGGTTCGTCTAAAATGAGTATCGGCGGGGAGAACAGGAATGCAAGAGCAGCGTTGAGTTTCTGCCGTGTTCCGCCGGAGAGATTTCTCACCGGTTTGTTGAGTTCGTCTGTTAAGTTGTATGCTTCGATTATTTCCTCATCGAAACCGTTTTTCATATCCCGCAGATCTTTTATCATATGGAGCAGTTCTTTTCCCGTTAAATTATCGGGAAACCGGGCTGTTTGCGGCATGAAGCCGATGTCTTTACGGTACGACCAGTGACCGTTCAGCCGGGTATCGCCGACACGTATCTCGCCGGCGTCGGGTTTGACGAGACCGAGGATGCATTTTATGAGCGTCGTTTTACCCGAGCCGTTGGGACCGACGATAGCGGTGATCTTTCCGGTGTTGATCGAGAGATCAATGTTTTTGAGGACTTCAAGTTTACCGAATCGTTTGTGTAGGTTTTTGATTGAGATCATAGTTTATTGTCAGTTTTTTAAGTTGTGCCGGTCACGTGCAAAATGTGCGACGCACTTCCCCGTCGTGCGGATCAGTTAATCGTTAAAAATTTCTTCTATCGACAGGCGGGTAAGTGCGTCGCACATAAATCATTCCCGCCATCTGATTCTTCTCATTACCGGCTGCTCGTCCACAAGTGTTTCCGGTGTTATGGTCGGGACGATGCGTTCGGCGAAATCGAGTACATTTATAAAGAAACTGTGCAGCAGGATCATCGCCGGCGGATGTTTTTCGGTGATGTACGAGAACAACCTGACCGGCCGGTACGGTACATCCCCGTAGCCGTCGCCGGCAAGGTCGTAGCCGTCGTAATTCGACCAATAGTTTTGAACAAACTCATTAAAATTTCGTTTGCTGTT
>PWXV01000284.1 GCA_003568415.1 Ignavibacteriales bacterium | reverse complement strand
CGCTTGAGATTTGTCTTCAACACATAATCGCTTGCACCCTGCTGCATTGCCTGTATTGCTGTATCCTCTGACATATCATCGATGAAGAAAATGAACGGTATATCCAGCTCTTTCGCCCGCAACGTGGAAAGCGCTTGAGTGCTTTTAAAATCCGGTACCGTATGATCGTAAAATATAATATCCCATTCTTTATGCTGCACTGCTTCCTCAAACGCAGGCAACGTACTTACCACTTCATACTCCACCCTGTAACCACCTGACTCCAACTTCCGGAGGATGAGTTCAATATCTCCGTGTGAATCTTCGATAATCAGGAGTTTGAGAGTATTATTCATACTAATTTTTATAAATTAATAAGTTTATCTAATATACTATATCAACTGTAACACTCAATGCGACTCACTCATCCAGTACACTTCTTACTGCCAACAAAACCTCATCCGGTTGATATGGTTTCGGGATAAACGCCTGAACGCCGGCATTGAGCAGCTCTTTCTTCTTTGCCGGATCGAAATAACCGCTTGCGAGTATGTATTGTACTTCCGGATTTATTTTCTTTATACGTTTGAATAGTTCGGCACCGTTCATTTTCGGCAGCCCCACATCGGATAGTACAACATCGATACTATCCCTGTCTTTTTCATATACTTCGAGGGCTTTTGCTCCATCATGTGCAGTTACAACGGTATACCCCTTTTCTTCAAGTATCATAACGAGTGCATCGAGCAACAGAGCTTCATCCTCAACGATCAATATAGTCTCATTTCCTCCGGGGAGATCCTGCATTATATTATCTGACTGATCATCATCCGATTGCATACCGGGACGTACCGGCAGAAAGAGCGTAAACGTAGAATATGTACCGGGCTCGCTTTTGACATCGATAAAACCCCGGTATGAGTTCACAATCCCGTACACCACCGATAATCCCAGACCGGTACCTTTCCCCTGTTCTTTTGTCGTATAGAATGGTTCAAAGATACGTTCGACTGTCGACTCATCCATCCCGATTCCAGTATCGGTCACCGCAACGGAGATATATTTCTCCGGACCGGCATCGGGATATTTTTCTCGTAGTTTTGAGCCCGGTACGACGCCGGTTTGAATCGTAATTTCTCCTGCATCTTCACCCGTCATGAGAATCGCATCACGTGCATTAACTAACAGGTTGAGCAGTGCCTGATGAAGCTGCCCCTGATCAATAACTATCACCGGTATATTCTTCGCAAGCTCTTTGTTTATGGAGATTGTTTTCGGAAAAGTTTCTTCGAGCATTTTGGTGAGTTCTTCGATAATGGAATTTACCTTTACAATGTCCAGCGAAAGATCGGTCTTCCGCGCGAAGGTTAAGATTTGCTGAACAAGGTTTGCACCCCGGTTAACCGCTTTGGTAATTGCATCAAGATGACGTCTATGCCGCTCATTATCGATCCCGAGATTATCCAATAGAGAAGCGTAGCCGAGAATAATGCCGAGAATATTATTAAAATCGTGTGCAATACCGCTTGCGAGAGTTCCCACGCTCTCCAGTTTCTGGGATTCGAACAAATGCTGCTGTAACTGCTTTTGGTTGGTTACATCCTGCTTAATGGCAATGTAATGTGAAATCTGTTCGGCATCATCCAGCACCGGTGTTATTGTCATTTCTTCGGTATATAAACTTCCGTCTTTTCGTTTATTAATAATTTCACCTGACCATACCTGGCCTGAAGAAATAGTATCCCACAAATTTTTGTAAAACGACTCATTATGCCGGCTTGATTTTAAAATATGGGGATTGTTGCCGGTTACTTCTTTTCTGGTATAACCAGTCATTTCGCTAAACGATTTGTTTACCCACTGGATAATCCCATTACTATCGGTGATAACAATTGCATTAGCAGCCGATTCAAGCGCTACACTCTGTAACCGCTGCATCGATTGAGCTTCGCGCAGCTCGGTAACATCGCGGCCCACACCAACCACGCCGGTGATATTGCCATCGGTGTCGCGTAATGGTGACAGTGCAGTTTGTAAATGCCGTTCTTGTCCTGATGAATTAGAAATCCAGGTATATACGACGTGTTCTCCGTTCAGTGCCCGGAGATTTGCGTCTTCATGAATCTTTGCGGCATCGGGACCCATCACTTCACGGGGAGTTTTTCCTATAAATAGTTCCTCTGACAGATTGAATTTCTCAAGCCATTTACCATAGACACCGATATGACGCTGCTTTCTATCAAGCACAAATACAATATCATCCATAGACTGCACAAGCGATCTGAACCGCTCCTCGCTGACCTGCAATGATCGCTCCGCCTCGAGTCTCTTTTCGTCATCGGCAATTTTTTGAATTGCGAAGGATATATCTTCTGCAATTTCCTCAAGCAGCTGGATCTCCTGAGCATTAAAATAATTCACCTCACCGGAATAGACCGTAAATACACCGATCACTGAATCATTGGATTGTATCGGAAAAGAAGCAGCCGATCTGAAACCGCATGCAAGCGCCTCGGTTCGGTGTGCCGCTATATTCGGATCGGTTTCAATATCATTTGTAATATACGATTGACCGCCGGTTAGTACGATCTGTGCCGGCGAATATTCTTCTTCATCCTTAGAAAGTGAAAATTTTACGCTGTCAAGATAACCGCTATCATTACCGTATTGTGCAACCGGTTGTATTGTGTTTGAGTCAGTATCATGAAACCCGATCCAGGCCATAACAAACCTGCCCTGGTCGACGCTTACTTTGCAAACTTCGTGAAGCAATACATTTTGATCCTGTATTTTCACAATCGCCTGATTCACGTGACTGAGTACCGAATAGAGACGGTTGACGTGATTCATCCGTTCTTCGGTCAATTTTCGCTGAGAAATATCATAGCACGCACCGATATAGCCGGTGTAATTTCCCTCGCTATCCTCATACGGTTTGCCGGCATCGATAATCCACCGGTATTCTCCGTTCCGGTCACGCAGCCGGTATTCCATCTGAAATGGTTTACGATTTTTTATATATTGGGATTGACTCTTTTCTACCATTTCACGATCGTCCGGATGTACGATTTCCAGCCACTTCCAACCGGTTTCCTCTTCTATCGCCCGTCCGGTAAAATGCAGCATCGATTGATTTACATAATCGATATTGCCATCTTTATCCGACCGCCATATCATACCGGGAAATTTTTCAAACAGGGTAAGATAAAACTCGTGAGATTGTTTGAGCGCCTCTTCCGCCCTGCGACGTTCGGTTACATCGTTCACGATAGAGTACAGGAGACGTTTACCCCGCACGGTAATTTGTCCCGTAAGTGCTTCCACGTCACGAATTTCGCCGCTTGCGAGACAATGCCGTGACCTGAATTTTTGCTGCTCTCCCTGCTGAATAGCTTTCACCCGGCCGGTAATCTGATCTTCAGGCAAAGCAATGATTTCACTAATACGCAGACTTCTCAGGTCGTCACGTTCATAGCCATAAAAGGTGCATGCTGCCGGATTAGCATCGACGACTCTTCCAGTGCCGGGATCAACCAACAACATAACCGTATGGTTATTTTCAAATAGTGATTTGTACCGTTCTTCACTCTCGCGCAGCGCTTCTTCATATTCTTTACGTTGTTGAATATCCACTACCGAACCGACCATCCTGGT
>PWXV01000042.1 GCA_003568415.1 Ignavibacteriales bacterium | reverse complement strand
TAAAATCCATCCAGGTGTTACCGTCTACTTCGGGGTAGGGAATTGGTTCTCCGGATGCCCACGAAATATATTGTGCCATACCTCCCGACCACTGAAAGAAGTTGTTGAGGACAAGAACCGCCCGCATTTCTCTTTTATCCATTTCAGCAAGAAAGAAATCGAGTCCTTTGAGAATATCTTCATTGTACACACCGGGCTCGGGTTGGAGCGACGGAATGACGCGGAACGGTTCGGTGTCGGGACCTTCGCTCGAAGCAAGAATACGAAGATTATCCACGCCCATATCTTTCAAATGGTCGAGTTCCCGTATCAATCGTTCACGATCACCGTATTCGTTATCGGCACCGAGGTGCATGCCGAACCAGAAGTTGAAGCCGATGAAGTAGTACGGTTTATCGCCGATGTAGAAGTTGCCGTCTTTGACGGTGACAAATTCGGTGTTTTGGGAATATAAAGTATGTCCGGATATGAAGCTAAAAAATAACAGACAGGGGATGATAAAAATTAATGTTGATTTATGCATAGCCCTCTCATTTGGTAATAATGAATTGAAATATGTTTATTTAAAAAATTATTGTGGCGGATTAGCAAGAACAGGATCATTCATTGTAACGAAAAAATCATTCACTATTCCGTAGATGTCGAACCATTCCCATAGAATGATCTCTCTTGGATTATCCGGCCGATCTACCCATTTATCATCTACATATAGTGGAGCCGGGATTTTTCTCTGTTCCGCCCAATCGGGGTTTTTCAATATTGCAACTGCTGCAACATCGAAAAGAGAACGGCCCGGCGGATCACCGTACATCTCGTACATTTCAAAAAGATTGGCGGAATAGTCTCCCCAGTTGTCAAAATAACCGCCGTGTCTGCCAATTACCGGCTCTGAAATCCTTGGGCCTTTCCCGGGCATTCTGTGTAAAATCTGCATTTGTGTCACACGAACTGCTGTCGTTCCCGAGTGATCATCGTACCTGACGGTGACTATCTCAAACGGTACATCTGCATTCAGTAAATAATTCACTGCCGGGATATCCCATACTTTGTTATGTTCGCCGGTATCCGGATAGTTTGATCCGAGCCAGACAACCTGGATATTATTTGCAATTGCAGGTTCTTTTTTCAATGCAAGGGCAACATTGGTTAATTTTCCGATTGCCAGTATTATAAGCTCATCTTCTCTTTCCTTTAATGCTTGTTCTATGATGAAATTAACGGCTTCATGTCCATCGAATTCATCATATTCAAGGTATCCCTTAATATCCTCAAAAGAGTCCTGGGCACCTTTTCGCAATGGAATTGTTTCATGTAATTCTCCGCACAACTGCATAACTCTCCGGGCTTCATCATAATGTTCATCTATATGAGAGGGAGTGAGGAATCCGTCAATACTGCTTGTAGCATTGACGGTAACTCCGATAACATTGAAATAATTTCCGCTAAACAGAAGATATGCCAATGCATGCTGATCATCTACTTCATTGTTGGTGTCGGTATCAAGAATGATATTCATTTTAGGCATAGATTCAGTCTCGGTATAATTTTCTACGTTGCAGTGGGAGAATAGTAATAAGAGTAATATTAATGGTATAATCAATTTCATTTGAAATACTCCTTTTGCAATATATTTTCATACATAGCCGGCAGATCATCTTCAAACCATATTAACGGGTGTCTCCGGAAGTCTATAAAATCGTCGGCACTCGGATGACCGTGGTACGGTGCATAGTAATGATTCTGCCGGTCGGTGGCTTCGTTTGAATTACGCCACACAAGTACGTATGCTACTCTCCGGGTTATTTCATCGTGATCAAGTGCCTGAAGCAGTGTACCCGTCCACCATTGCGGATCGGGAATGGTCTCATAGCCGGTTTCGGGAATTGCCGGAATTTTCCCGCGTGCCTCGGCGAAGTCGACCGTTAACCTGATACGGTTAATAAATCGTTCGAGCTGGTACGGTTCACGAACGCTGCCGTAATCGTCGAATCCGATAATGTCGACGTAATCATTGCCCGGATACCGTTGGAGGAATGCTTCATTCGAATCCGCAGCATTGCCGGCAGGTGAATACGCCCAGAGGAGATTGTGAACACCTTTTACATCGCGCAGGTATTCGACGGTAAATCGCCATAACTTTTTATATTCTTCAGGTGTACAGTGGTCGGCGCCCCACCAGAACCAGCTTCCGGTGTTTTCATGATACGGCCGGAATATGACCGGGATAAGGTGTTCATTATCTGTTCCCGGAAAAGCAATCTGGCTCTTCGCGAATTTTGCAAACGTATCCAGCCATTCTTTAAACGTATCGTGAAGTTCTCCACCGGGAAGTATCTTAGTTACCGCTTTATGACCTCCATCCACATCCCACGAATCACCACCCGATGCCGGATTGTTCATATGCCAGCTAATCGTAATTATACCGCCGCGTTCGTACCCTTCGCGAATCCAGCCCTGCATTTGGTCGAAGTTTACGTTGTCCAGATTTTCCGGTGCACCGAGTTCAATATCGCCGATCTCCCAGCCATATACTGCGGGATACGAGCCGGTTACTTCGAAAACATCCGATCGCCCCGGCTCATCGTTGCGCCAGTGTACACCGTATGCAAGCGCATCCTGATGACCGAAGAAAATACGGTCGTGACGGATACGATCAAGGTTCATAAATAACGCGCGGGTTTGTGGGATTGCGTTTTGATCAACCGGTACATAATTATCGCCGGTAGTTGGAACATTGTCCTCACAAGCTGAGAACCAAAACGATGCAATGAGAAGCGAGGAAAGTAAAAGATTTTTATTGCTCATATTCATCAGTAAATACAAGTTAATAAACAGGTTAAATTACATTATTCGTTTCTCTGAAATACTATAATCACATTTTCCCGATTTTGCGGGATTACCAATGACACAAACATCCTTGCATTCATTCTTCGACTTTGCTGCCAATGACAAAGTTCTCGTTGATCGTGAACCGCCTCATCCCCCGGCCCCTTCTCCGCTCAGGCGGAGAAGGGGAGTCAGGAAAATATTAATTTAATTGAAAAACCAAAATGCTTTTTATAGTTCGCTCGGGATTACGAACTTGACGTAAGCGAAAATTATTTAATTCAACTCCATTAGCTTCTCTTTAAAAAACTGTCCCTGCCGGGTCGGGGTAAAATACCAGTCTTTAATAAGCTGCGGCGACCAGAGCGGATCGAATACCCACGCTGTCCACGATATACCTTTTTTATTAAAGTAATCGATAATGGCTTCGCCGTATGTTTCATCGCCGATGACGGGTACATGTGCTCCGGGACCGTCTTCGCTCATGAAACCGAACTCCGTAGCGAATACAGGATACGTATCAGCCGCGAAACCAAAATCCTCTTCCCATTTTTCTTCCCAGGGCGGTTCGCGTTTCTGAGGATAGGGATGTGTAACGTATGCAATACCGGGAATGTCTACCGGGTCATCCTTAATATAGCTTAAATCGTATCCCCAGTCGAGGCCCCCGATAAGCGGAATTACCGTATCGTCATATATGAAAATTAATTGGATTAATTCCTCGATATAAGCCTTATATTCTTCCCAGGTTAACCTTCCGAGGCGGCCGTCATAATCGGTAGGTTCGTTGAAAAGCTCGTAAAATGCAACAACCGGATTCC
>PWXV01000109.1 GCA_003568415.1 Ignavibacteriales bacterium | reverse complement strand
TAAAAACGTTTCCACTTTTCAGGAGGCGAAGGTGGCGTTAACTTTGACACGATAATTAACGCAAGTATTGATGCACTGGCAGCCGGCAAGATTATATACTGCTCGCTCAGGAATTGTTCTTCCATTATTGAGTTGGCTGCAGTTATTGCCAGGGTTACCCCCATGCCGGTTGCAATCGAGGCAACCCCGCCGGCAACCGTGACCCGTTTCCATAAGAAGGCCGCAAGCAATGCCGGCGTTAAGCCGGCTCCTACCATTGTATATTCAGTGAGTGCCATTGCAAGCACCGTTTCAAATTGGGTGAGCAACAAATATGCAGCAACACCGAGTATGACAACCATTATTCGTTGAATGAAAACTACTCGTTTCTGATCTGCATCGGGATTAATAAACCGCTGGTATATATCGCGTGTGAGATTGGTTGACGGCGTTAACAGGAAACTGTTCCCGGTCGATACAATGATCGCGACAGCAGCACAGATGAGGAGTAACCCGCCGACAAGCGGTATTCCGACTTCAGTGCTGTGTCGTGCAGTGTGTAAGATAATTTTTTCTGTCTCGACAATGTTGAAGTAACTGTTAGCAAAAATTGCAAGCGATGCGATCGCTGTTTCCACAAGAATTGTACCGATAACCCACCAAACGACTGCAGTCTTCGCTGATTTTTCATTCTTAGCCGAAAAGAACTTCTGATACATGTTCGATTCACCAAGTAACAAAAAGAACGTCGGGAAAAATATACCCATCGCCCATATAAAGTTTGCATCACCGAATATTTTAAAATGAGATGCCGGAAGAGTTGCCGTTAAATGTTCGGCACCGCCAATGTTGAAAAACACAAGTGGTGTTGCAATCAATACAGCCGCTGTTATAACCGCTCCGTTGATTACATCGACTGCAACAATCGACATCATCCCTGCAAACGCAGTAAATGTAATAATAAATACAGCGGTGATGATAATGCCCTGATCGATCGGGATATCTGCGATTAAATTCAGAACGAAACCGCCTCCGCGGAATTGATAGCCGACGATCGTCGTATAGGCGATGATGATTACGATTGTACCGAGGATGCGTGCCCACTTATTGTACCGGAGTTCAAGTATATCTGGTACTGTGTATTCAGCGATTCGGCGGACACGGGCGGCAAGGAAAAAAACGATGATGATGCCGATCCATGCACCGGCAGCCATCCATAGTTCAGAAAATCCTACCTGAGCGGCTAATCCCGCTCCGGCTAATAAACTGCCCGACCCGATCCAGACACAAAGCAGTGTACCTACTAACCGGTACGTCGGTACCGATCTTCCGGCAACCATAAAGTCTTCCTGACCTTTTATTAAAAAACTTTTCCGTATGGAAATTGACATCAGAATTGCAAGATATCCAAGTACGACCCAGAAATAAATCACAAGATATCCCTTTCATTTGGTGGTGAGTGTACATTCGTCGCTTGCCGATTTAGATATTCATTTAAGATAAAGATTACCGTCTTTAATTTCAAAATTTGTTATTCAATTGTATTTTTTGTACACTATTTCTAAAAGGAGCATTGTATGCAGCAGGATCCAGAACAAGACGATTTTTACCCGTCCGACCGTGCCTACCGGATCGATGTAAAACGATGTATGGTGCGTACCTGTGACGGCGAACTTGCAGAACGGAGTTATTATGAACGGAACAACTGGGTGACGGTCGAGTACACCTGTTCAAGATGTGAACGCGAGTTTACCTTAAAAGTTGAATCGTAAAATATTCGACCAACTTCCATTCCATTGAATACACTAACTAGCATGTGACCGAACGAATGATTCCAGTAGAATTAATCAGAAAGAAACGAGACGGCGGCGAGTTATCACCCGATGAATTAAAACCGTTTGTAGAAGCGTATGTCAAAGGTGATATTCCCGATTATCAGATGGCTGCATGGCTTATGGCCGTGTACTTCCGGGGTATGACCGATACCGAGACAACAGAATTTACCAACATTATGCTTCACTCGGGAACGGTAATAGACCTTGCATCAATCCCGGGTGTTAAAGTCGATAAACACTCGACGGGCGGTGTCGGCGATAAAGTATCGATCATGCTCGCACCGCTTGTGGCGGCATGCGGCGTACCGGTACCGATGATATCCGGGCGCGGACTCGGTCATACGGGAGGCACACTTGATAAGCTCGAATCAATTCCCGGTTTTCGCACTGATCTCGAAATTGATACGTATAAAAAAGTAATTGAAAAAATCGGCGTTGTGATGATAGGACAAACGAAGGATATCGCACCTGCCGATAAAAAAATGTATGCGCTTCGGGATGTAACTGCTACGGTTGAATGTATACCGCTTATCGCGGGAAGTATTATGAGCAAGAAACTCGCCGAGGGAATCGATGCGCTGGTGCTCGATGTTAAAACCGGAAGCGGTGCCTTTATGCGTGAGAAGGAACGTGCCGTTGAACTCGCGCAAACGCTTATCAATATCGGCGAGGCATTCGGCAAGCGAACGATCGGATTTATAACCGATATGAATCAACCTCTCGGCAATGCGGTCGGTAACTGGCTTGAAGTTGATGAATGCATACGATGTATGAAAGGAGAGGAAGTGAACGACCTTATGGATGTAACCTACCGGCTTGCCGGGGCTATGATTTATCTCGGGGAAAAAAGCGGTTCAATCGAGGAAGGTGAAACCATTGCCCGGCAGGCAATTGCTTCCGGCGCTGCATATGATAAATTTATGGAGCTGGTACAGATACAGGGCGGCGATACCGCGTTTATAGAAGATACCGCAAAGTATAAGAACCCGGATTTTTCCGAAGATGTAACACTCGATCGAGAAGGTTATATCGGAGCGATTGATAATCAGGGAATTGGCTTTGCGGGACTTGTCACGGGAGCCGGCAGGAAGAAAGTCGATGATGCCATCGACTATACGGCAGGAATTGTTATCCATAAGAAAACAGGCGACAGTGTTCAGCCAAAAGAACCAGTTGCAACTGTATATAGTAACAGCCGCGAGGGAGTTACTGCGGCCAAACAACGTATACAGCAAGCATACAGAGTAAGCGATGAACCTGTCAAACCGCCCCCCCTCATATACGGTATGGCTGATAAACAGGGATACAGGGATTATTAATCAGCAATTGTTTTGCGTTTGCATTATATTTACATTGGTAGTATGAAGCGGATTAATTAATTGAAAGGAGAATGACCATGTTTGATCTTTTAAAGAAAACCTATCTGGCAGGCCTCGGGCTTGTTAATTTAACGAGGGAAAAAGCCGAAGAAATCGTTGACGATCTTGTGAAACGGGGTGAAGTTGCCGAGAAAGACCGGAGTAAAGCAGTCGAAGATATGTTAAATCGTGTGCAGGAAGAACAGGAAAAGCTTTTCAATACTGTGAAAGACTACGTGAAAAAGTCTGTCCACGAGTTAGGACTTCCGACCCAGGATGAATATCAAGCGTTGCAAAAACGTATTGAAAAACTTGAAAGCGAAATAAAAGCCAAGCAGGACGATGCTCCAACCGCTTAAGTATTACAAAACATATAAGCGGCTCGGTCGATACCGGCAGGTGATCTTTGTACTGGCAAAGTACGGGTTCGATGATATTGTTGAACGCATCGGACCCGATATTATTTCACGCCGGTTATTAAAACGGCGCGGTAAAAAGAAAGCCGAACAACCGACAGCCGAAAGAATACGATTTGCATTGACCGAGCTTGGTCCTACCTTTGTAAAGTTCGGTCAATTGCTCAGTACACGCCCGGATGTAGTACCGGAAGAGTACGTTGCCGAACTTGAAAAACTGCAGGATAATGTTGAACCCTTCCCGATTGAAGATGTCAAGAGAATTTTTCTTCTGGAACTCGGCAAAGATCCGGAATCACTCTTTACCCGATTTGAGGAAAACCCAATTGCATCTGCCTCAATTGCACAGGTACATCGGGCAACACTGCCTGATGGAACCCGGGTAGCGGTGAAAATACAACGTCCGAGAATTCGCAATATCATCGAAACGGATTTAGAGATCCTGCAAGAACTTGCAACAATGTTTGAACGGCATATTCCCGAAGCCCGCTGGTATCAGCCAAATAAACTTGTCGACCAGTTTTCATCAACTATCCGACGCGAACTTGATTTTATTGCCGAAGCACATGCCGCCGAGCGTTTCCGGTTAAACTTTGAGCATATTGACACCTTTTTCGTTCCTGCCGTTCATTGGGATTTCATTTCAGAAAAGATACTTACCATTGATTATATTGACGGTGTCAAAATTACCAACCTTGAAGAGATCGAAAAGAGAGGATATGATAAGAAAGCGATTGCACGGAACGGTGCCCGGGCGATTTTAAAAGAAGTCTTCGAAGACCGGTTCTTTCACGGCGATCCTCACCCCGGTAATTTTTTCGTGATGGAAAATAGTGTGATCGGTGCGGTGGATTTCGGCATTGTGGGCCGGCTTGATGAAGATACTGCCGAACATTTAAGCATGCTATTATATGCAATTGTTAATCGTGATGTCGAGAAAGCCGTCCAGGTATTTAAGTTGTTGAACGTCCTTGAAGATGATACCGACATTGCGCTTCTGAAATACGATTTGATGGATTTTGTCGACCGTTATTACGGTCTGCCGCTTGAAAAAATCGACGCTCAAAAGGCAATCAGCGATCTTTTACGGGTATTGCGACGACATCGAATTATTCTCCCCGTCAATCTCGCAACGATGGGACGGATGTTGCTTGTATCCGCGGGAGTCGGGCAGATGCTTGATCCGAAATTCGATATGATTGAAGAGGCAAAGCCGTTCATCGAGTCATTCATGTACCGCCGGTTCGATCCGAGACGCCAGATGCGTGAAGTAATGAATCTCTTCGACCGCCTCAAAATGACCGTCAAAATGCTGCCGGAGGATCTCGAAGATATTGTGCGCAAGTTAAAAAAGGGGAAGATGCTGGTGCAGATACACCACGAAGGGTTGAATAAGTTTATACTCGAGATGGATCGTTCTTCAAACCGCTTGACATTTGGAATGATCGTTGCTGCATTGATCATCGGCTCATCGCTGGTTATGCAATTGGATCGCGGTCCTATGTTATTCGGGTTTTCAATTTTTGGTGTTCTGGGATATCTTTTTGCTGGTGTGATCGGTTTGTGGCTTGTCATTGCAATACTTCGCTCGGGGAAAATTTAAAGTTTTGACTTTTTATAAGAAACGTGCTATAATTTACATCAGTATTCAATAATCCGGTACACAGAATATGAAAACGGTAAAAGAGGTTCTCGATGGACGTCCGGTCATTACGATCGGAAACGACGAATCGGTACAGACCGCAGCACAGAAAATGTCCGGGCATAAAATCGGTGCGTTGCCGGTGCTCGAAGGAGAACGTTTGGTTGGTATCATTACCGAGCGGGATATTATCGGTAAAGTTGCTGCACCGGGTAAAGATATATCATCGGTTCGGGTGCGGGATGTAATGACGCGCAATCTGGTGTTTGCTTATGCCGGCGATACAATCGACTCGTGTAGTGCCAAAATGAAACACGCAAACATCCGTCACCTTCCCGTTATCGATGGTGACCACCTTATCGGGATTTTATCAATACGCGATCTTCTTGCATTGGATATGATTGATAAAGATGAAAAAATCGAGTTTCTCGAGCAATATATCTTTACCGTACCACCCGGTATGGGAAAAAAGTATTAATGCCAATCTAAATATAAAGGGAGGAACCTAACGATGCCGGTCGTTCATTTTGTCAATGAGGACAAAAGGATCGAGGTAGAGGAAG
This sequence comes from Ignavibacteriales bacterium, assembly GCA_003568415.1. GTDB lineage: Bacteria > Bacteroidota > Ignavibacteria > T3Sed10-11 > T3Sed10-11 > T3Sed10-11. Next base: position 9,750 of record PWXV01000109.1, on the reverse strand, counting down.
GAGCAAATTTACGCAAAGTCGCCCTCGCACAGGGAGTTAATCCGTATACCGGAATCAACAAACTGTTTAATTGTCGGGGAAACGGTCTGTGCGGGACGTGTCGGGTCGAGGTGGTTGATGGAAAAGGTGCATCATCCCGGACAAAGAGTGAGGAGAATGCGCTTCGGGGTTATATGCCGTTCTATGCCCGCAAGTGGGATAAAAATGTCCGGTTATCGTGCAGGGTTGAAGTAAAAGATGATATTCAGGTAAAAACGTACCCGGAGGTAACAATCGATATGGAGGAAACAAAATTGCGTCTGGCTACTTTTGCTGCAATCGTTGTATTCGGCGGCGGATTGCTCTTTATAATTGCTTTGATTGTGCTGGATATGTTGAAAATATTATAATTACAGACGCTTCCGTAAAATTTCGAGCATAGCATCATGTATTTTACCGTTCGTAGCGAGTACTCTCGGGGAATCGGCGCCGATAGGATTGCCTTCGAAATCTGTTACTTTTCCCCCCGCTTCTTCAATCAACAATATACCCGCTGCGATATCCCATGGTTGAATGAATGCTTCCCAGAAGCCGTCACCACGGCCTGCGGCGATATAACAAAGGTCGATTGCGGCAGAACCGAGACGGCGGATAGCCTGGGCGTTCATTAAGAAATCAACAAAACGCTCGACGGTGTTATCCGGATTATCATGTATGTCGTACGGGAAACCGGTTATCAATATACTTTGTATCAGTGAATCCGTTTCCGAAACCCTGATCGGGTTACCATTCAGAAATGCACCCTTGCCGCGTTCCGCGGTATAGAGCTCATCCAAATTGGGATCATATACAACACCGGCAACTAATGTATCCATGTATTCCACACCGATCGATACGCAGTAGATTGGAAAGCCGTGTGTGAAATTGACCGTTCCGTCGAGGGGATCGATTATCCAGCGGTATTCCGATTCTGTATCCTTTGTTCCGCCCTCTTCACCGAGAATTGTGTGGTCAGGATAGTGTTTTTTTATGATATCAACAATGATCTTCTCAGCTTCTTTGTCGACTTCGGTTACGGGATCAATCGATGAACTTTTATGTTCAATGGTCAGGGATTTCCCTCTGCTTTCGCGGAGGTATCTGCCTGCTTCGATTGCAGCGTTGATTGCAGTTTGGAGCATGGGTATTATTTAATACTAAAGTTAAAACTTTCTGGTTGGTCGAGGAGATTCTTTATATATGATAGGAATCGTGGGATATCCTCGAGATTTTTTGTCAATATTGTATACACTTCTTCTACTGTTATATCTGCATAAAAATGTGTTAAACGATTTCTATAACCGGCCATTGCTTTTAAATTGTTTTCTGCAAATGTACGGTCAACAATGTTTAATTCACCTAATCTAATAGCAATTTGTTTATATTCTGTAATTCTACCGCCTGGTACCCGTGATAGTATATGACTTCCGATGTTTAATGTACCTTCCAATGCCCGCCGGAGATAGAATTGAGCTTTTATAAAATTATCTTCTTGTTTGAATTGCTCAAGTGGAAGAGATGCAAGTGCTTGTAACTTTTTGTAATCATGTTGTATGCCATCTATTCTTGGGAGGATAGCACTACGTTTTATAATCCGGTCTGTCATGGAGATATCCGCTCAATTATCGCTCGATCAAACATTGACAGTATAGGCTTAAAATCTGCGTACAGGACCATTACTTTTTCCTCATAATCAAGGCGTTTGTCCCTGGATGATTCAAATAATACTGTACCATGTTGTAACGCATCCATAGCTATTTCCAGGCCAGCACGTTGTAAAAATACGATATCGATTGTTTTTTCTGGAAATACATCCGTAATTATATCGTAAATTTTGTTGTAAACTGTATTTGTGTTTCCCTCAATAACGGATTCATCTTCAAATACAATACCAATATCGATATCACTAAGTGATGAGGCTGTGTTCTCTGCAGATGAACCGAAGAGATATACTGCGAGAACCCCAAGGGATTCAAACCGGCTTTTAATATTGTTTGGTATGGTGTATGACGACATAAATTTATTATTTTAGTTTTGTAGTGGTAACCAATTTATAATATATTAATTTTATCTTCCAATCCCAATACTTGCCTGTTTATATATTTTTGCTGAAATTATGTTGTATACTAATCCGTATAATCTGTGAATCACCAGCCATTGTAAGGTAAGCCAATGTATTATTTATTACTCTCTTTATTATTTACCCTTACTTTAATTTTTTCTATGAATACCCGGGAATATGACAATGATCATAAATTAGTACTCGATGACCTTGCAATTATCGTGAAGGATACGTCACGGGAGATCGGTTATACCAATAAGGAAGCAGGTCACTACTATACGCTCAGTAATTCGTATCATACGAGCGGATGGCAGGGATGGACGGTGATGGATGTACGGCTCCTCGACGATTACCAGATACTTTCCGATACATACGATCTGTTGCGTAAGCGGCATGAGGCGGTCGTTTCGGTGAAACCGCATCAGATGACACGAACACATCCGAATGGTTTGCAGGAAACGTTTACGTTCCTCGATTCACTGGATGCGTTTATTGCAGATGTCAAAGTTGAGAGAGAGATTGACAGTTTATCATTCCTGCCGAGATATACGCAATCACACGATCAGGACGCCTATCTGGTAAAAGAGGAGGAGGACATTCTCCTGATCGCATTAAAGTCATATGATCGGGACAAAGCAAAACATCCGGGCTGGATCGCAATTGCCACGACACAAGCAGATCCCTTGATTAAAAAATCAATGCCCGGTGTAAAGACGAACGATGTAGTTGATTCACGTACTTTTGCACCTGCCGGTATTACCGTTTCTACAATTCAAAAAGGACAGTCCGTACGATGGATTGTCGCTGCCGGAAGAACAAGCGCTGAAGCAAAACAAATTGCCCGGCATATTATCGATAAAGGTGATGTGGAAATAGCAAAACGTGCCGACCGCATGCAGCGCTTGCTTGATAATTCGTACATTATGACATCGAATGAACGATTCAATAAAGCACTTGCCTGGTCGCGCATTGCGATGGATAAACTGATAATGAATCAGACTGGAACCGGTATTTATGCGGGTTTACCCTGGTTTAATAATTACTGGGGGCGCGATACCTTCATAGCTTTTTCAGGCAGTGTACTTGTAACCGGTCAGTTTGAAGCGGCGGGGGAGATCTTGCGTTCATTTGCGGAGTTTCAGGATACCAATCCCGAAAGTGAGACATACGGCCGGGTGCCGAACCGGGTAACACCGCAGGAAATTATTTATAACACAACCGACGGGACACCATGGTTCGTACGCGAGTTGTATCAATATCTTAAATATAGCGGCGATACATTACTCGTGAAAGAATTATATCCGGTGGTGGAAAGATCCATAGAAGGTGCATTAAAGAATTATGCCGATGAATATTATTTTCTGACCCACGCAGATGCCGATACGTGGATGGATGCGGTTGGTCCTGACGGCCCCTGGTCGCCGCGCGGTAATCGTGCCGTGGATATTCAGTATCTGTGGTACCGGCAATTAAAGGATGGTGCCGCGATGGCTGAGGTTAACAACGATTCTGTTAAAGCCGGGCAATGGCGTGAGATTGCACAAAAACTACGGGAGAATTTTAACGAGCATTTCATTCATCGTGATGAGATGATTCTCTATGATCGTCTTGAAGCCGATGACAAACCGGATACCCGTGTCAGACCAAATCAGATATTCGCTTTTGATTTGGTTGATGACGATGAAGTACGCAAACAAATGCTTACAACGGTAATCGGTGAATTAACGTATCCCTGGGGTGTTGCTTCTTTATCACAATACGATACAAATTTTCATCCATTCCATCATTATGCTCCGTACTATGTACCTGATGCCGCATACCATAACGGCATAGTCTGGACATGGCTGATCGGCCGTGTTATTGAGGCGGCAGTACAGTATGATTTGCAGGACATCATATACGGGGTGACCGATAATATGGTATATCAAATACTTGAGCGGGGTGGAACCGGAACATTTTCGGAGCTGCTCGATGCATTCCCGCGCGAAGGTGAAGAGGAACCGAGATTATCCGGCACCTTTACCCAGGCATGGAATCTTGCCGAGTTCATCCGCGCCGCGTATCAGGATTATCTCGGTATTCAAGTGAATGTTCCGGAATCAAAGATTAATCTTCAGCCCAGGGTTCCACGAGAACTCGGGAATATCGATGCGGTTATCCCGTTCGGTAATAAGAAGATTTCAATTACCTATGAGGTTACTGATCATGACAGCATCCGTGTGCAGCTCTATTCGAAAAATCTTGCTGAATCTATTACCGTACATTTAAGGTGGACTATGGAAAACGGTGATGCCTGGGAAGCATCCGGAATACTTGAACCGGCCGATACATTATTGTTTGAATTCACGAATGATCAGATTACAATCTCACCAGGCACCTATGCCGATTTCCGAAAAATAGACGATGCATCACGTCGGGAAGAGTTTGCCGGTTTAACGCTTGCTCAGCCCGAATGGCAGGAGTACTGGAGATCCCTTGAAGGACCCGATCATCCGTTGTTATCGCATGCAATAGTTAAACAGGAACGTACCGATGTACAATTACTATATGATGTTGAAGATGATACATACGATGATAAAGGGCCGGACGGAACGTACGAATATCCGACCAATCCAAATTTTAAGGACGGTATACTCGATATTACACGATTCACCGTATGGACTGATGGTGAACATACCCATTTCAGACTTCGCTTCAGAGATTTGCACGATCCCGGTTTTCATCCACAGTATGGATTTCAATTAACGTATGCGGCTATTCTCATCGATCGCGGAGAGGACGGGACGGGCATGCGTGATGCCGGTGCCAACTCGCAGTATACAATCGATCCGTCGCTCGGCACATTCGACCGCGCGATTTATGTCGGCGGTGGTATACGTGTTGTTGATGCTGAAGAAACTATTGTATGCGAATACCTGCCCGCACCCGAGGATGTTGTGAATCCGCTTGGTAGTGTGCGCGATAAGGAGGTGACATTTGCAATACCGAATACGTATTTAGGTGAACCCGGTGAACACTGGCGCTATCTGGTGCTTGTGGGAGCGCAGGATGATCATGGCGGGGCGGGTATCGGGGTTTTTCGTGACGTGCAACGAACAGCAGGTGAATGGCACGGCGGAGGAAAACTAAATCCCGACGATCCGAATGTGTATGATACCATAAAACCAAAGTAGTAATTCTTTTTTTCGGGAATGCATGCATCAGCTCTTGTGTTATAGTACATACCGGTCTAATAATATGAAATGAAATGGATATTCCGGTTTTTACGGAAACAGACCGTGAAAGGTGAGAGGGGCTTGTATGTTTAATTTATGTAAGGAGGATTGGTATGCGTTCAACAATGGTGATGTTCTCGGTGCTTTTTGTGGTATTCTTCATTCTAAGTGGGTGTGAGCGTGAAGAGGTCGAAGAATTTGTACCGGAAGAACCGATGGCAACTGAGATATCTATTTCTATAGAGACTGAAGATCAGGTTTTAGTGAACGGCAATCCTATGCCACTCGGTGAGCTTGAACCACACTTACAGGATCTGGCAGTCCAGGACGAAGTAATTGCCTATGTCCATGCAGCTCCCGGTGTAGATACAGAAATAATTGATGAAGTTGAGGCAATTATAGCACGGGTTGATGGCGTGGAAATGCGTGAAGAGATGGACTTGCCGGAAATGGAAATGTAATATAACCTGCTTTACCACATAATACCCGAAGATAATCATTCCGATATCTTCGGGTATTTTTTTGTAGTTATGATGGTTCTTTATGAATTGGTGATTGCCGCTGTTCAAGCGGTTTAACATACATAAAACGTACATCCTCATTGAGGTGACACGTATTGCAAGCCGAAGTAAAGGATTCGAAACGACGTTGGAATAAATCCGGATCACCCTCCTCAAGAGCAGCCTGTAATTCTGGAATGGAAACGTTCATAAACATATCGGCGGATTCTTCCCGTGCAGGCCGGCGAATAAATCCAGCTTCAAGTGTACCTGTCATCTCATCAAGCTGATACAGGGCATACTCCCAGTTTTCATCCTGTCCGGCCCAGTATATTTCGTTATACCGGTATCCTACTTCTATCATTGTCTGATCGAAACCGCCGAATTGATCGGCAAGCATCGCCAGCATTTCATCGGTTGTGCCTTCCAGCCATCCAATTTCCCGCGGTTGATCGTTGCAGGAGGTAAATGCAGCTGCGATAAACAAGAGGCATATTAGCAAATACAATGTTTTCTTCATAGCTTTATCCTTATAATATTTTTGTACAATGCAATCGATAGCAAGCACCATTCATTATACAAAAAATATGGGATACTATGAAACAAAGGATATATTACATTATCGAAGCTGCCGGTGAGGGAGACAGGACGAGCAGAATATTTGATTTTTTTATGGATAGAACCATAGTGACCTCCCGGCGAGACGTCACTATGGTACATAAAACGTTATTTACTCAGACCAACGAACCGGAGATGCCCGTTCTTCAGGTCGCTCTATTGTAATAAACGGAACATCTTCCGCTTCGTGACAGCTGTTACACGATTGGGTGAATGCAGTGAACCCTTGCATAAAGGTATCACGGTCATGTGCATCGATGGCGTTTTTCATATCGGGTAATGCGTTGTTGAGAAATCGTGCGGAAGATTCTGCGCGACCCGGGCGGCGTTCAATTCCATCTTCAATTGCCGAGCCGATCTTTGCTGCCTGATAAGCTGCATAATCCCAGTTGCCGTCCTGTCCGGCCCAGTATAATTCAATATACCGGTAACCAACCTCCTGCATTGCAACTGAAAAACCGCCGAGTTGCCGGGCGATCGTATCAAATTTTTCGGAACTGTCTCCGGTAAGCCAGCCATCCGGTCCGGCAGGATCATCATCATGGATAGGTCCCGGACATCCGATTATCAGAAAACCCGACACCAGCAGGGGAAGAATCACAAGCAATTTCATAAAGGCCTCCTGTGTTCTGATATATTATTGCGGAATTGCTTCGACAAACTTTTTGAATTCGGCTTTAATCTGACCTCTGACTTTTTTGAACACACCGAGTACTTCCTCTTCGCTCCCGGTTGCCATAGCAGGATCTTCAAAACCAATATGAAGTTGTTGCTTTACATCCCCGGTGAATACCGGGCAGGTCTCTTTGGCATCATCACAAACGGTGATAACATAATCGAATGGTTGATCGATAAACTGGTTAACCAATTTCGGTTCACCGCCGGATATATCGATTCCATCTTCCTGCATAACTTTAATTGCGAGCGGGTGGACTTCCGGGGCTGGTGCGGTTCCGGCAGAGTAAACCTCAAAATCGGGACGAAAATGTTTAATGTACCCCTCAGCCATTTGGGACCGGCAGGAATTGCCGGTACAGAGTATAAGGATTCGTTTCATACTTCTATTCCTTTACTGAGTGATCGGTTTGATACAATATTTGAAATATACAAAAATATTTACAATATTTTAGCGGTATTCCAAAAAATTACAATAATTCTCATTCCTAAAGTGTCGTGCCCTATGTCTCTTTCCCGTGAGCGTTTAAAAGCATATGCAAAGCTAAAACAGAAAAAATATCGCTTTCTCCATAAGCAATTTCTCGTCGAAGGTCTGCATGGTATTCGTGATATCGTGAGGGCAGATGAGGACGGAAAACTTATCGATGCCGTCATACATACCGCCGATTTTGCAAAAGAAGAGATGAACGAAAAACTCATTATAACGCTGCGCCATCGCGGAGTAAAAGTATATGAAGTTCCGAAAACCGATATTGAGCGTCTGTCTGAGACCGTTACCAATCAGGAAATTGTGGCGGTAGTACATCAATGGGGGTTTAAACTCGATACCGCTCTGCATCAAATGACTCCTCAACTTATCGTTGCATTGGATACTGTTCGTGAGCCGGGTAATCTCGGTGCGATCATCCGGACCTGCGATTGGTTTGGTGTGAATACACTGTTACTCGGAAAAGGTACCGTCGAAATATGGAACCCGAAAGTGATCAGGTCAGCAGTCGGAAGTATGGTGCATATCCCGTTTGTAGAAGATGTAGACCTTCCTTCCACGCTTCCCTTATTACGGTCGAAGGGATATTTTATCGGGGGAACATCCGTGCACGGCGGAGTATCGATACACGATGCGGTACCCGAATTACCCGCAGTTATTGTTTTTGGAAATGAATCGGACGGTATTTCACATGAAGTTTTAAATACCATTGATGAACTATTAACAATCCCGAAATTCGGAAGAGCCGAATCTCTCAATGTGGGGGTATCCGCAGGTGTGATTCTATCCGCTATTCGGTTGTATGCGTCAAATGACACGGAAGGGAAATAAAACTATGTTTACGTCAATACCCGGTATTACCGCAGGCCATTATACTGATTTCAAAGCATTAACCGGATGTACTGTTGTATTATGTCCGGATAACACAGTTGGAAGTTGTGATATACGCGGGAGTGCACCGGGCAGCAGGGAAACTGCTCTGCTCGATCCTGAAAAAACAATGAATCAGGTGAATGCAATTCTTCTTACCGGCGGGAGCGCATTTGGCCTGGCTGCAGCCGACGGAGTTATGCAATATTTAGCGGATAACGATATTGGTTATAAAACACCGTGGGTTAAAGTTCCCATCGTACCGGCTGCAGTAGTATTCGATTTGAATGCGGGTGATAAAAATGTGCGGCCGCTCCCTGAAAACGCATATGCTGCATGTGAATCAGCTACGGCGGGAGAAATCGAACGGGGTTCGGTCGGTGCGGGAACCGGCGCAACGGTCGGCAAATGGATGGGGCCGGAGTACTGGATGAAAGGTGGAGTCGGAACAGCGGAACAAAAACACAATGATTTAATTGTGTCTGCACTTGCCGTGGTCAATGCAATTGGTGATGTATATGATACAAACGGAAAAATAATCACCGGAGCCCGTCATCCCGACGGCGGCTTCTGGGCGGAAGTCGAACCCGGTGCAATGTTCGGGCAGGCACAACTTCCGTTGAATACCAACACGACGCTTGTAATTGTAGCCACAAATGCGAAATGTACCAAATTGCAGGTATATCAAATGTGCCGGCGTGCCCAGACCGGGATGGCGCGGGCAATAAAGCCGGCGCATACATCGCACGACGGCGATTGTGTGTTCGGTTTGGCAACTGGTACGCAGGATGCACCGCTCGATCTTGTTGCTGAAATCGCCGCGGAAGTAACGGCCGAAGCGATACGCGATGGTGTTCGAACAGCAAGGGGGATCGGGAATATACCGGGGGCTGCTTAATACAGTGAGATCGGTAATAATAAGAAAGTGCTAAACGACTGAATAAATTTTAAGCACAAGGTGAAACTTTTCCTCCCAGCGGGCATCTTTAGTAGTAGATAATAAACTTGATCAAGCCGTCTCAATGAGTACCAAATGGATAACTCGATAGTCCAGCAAATACGAAACGGCGACAAAAAAGCCCGGACCGAATTTTATAAGCGATACCGTTTGAAACTGTATCACTACTGTTATCAACTGCTCGGGAACCGGTCGGATGCGGAAGATACCGTTCACGAAACATTCATCAAAATATTTAACGGTATTAATAATTTGCAGTCTACCGCTGCATTCAGGACGTGGATGTATACGATAGCCAGAAACGAAGCGTTGCAGCTTATCCGGAAAAGACGCCCGAACGTTCC
>PWXV01000183.1 GCA_003568415.1 Ignavibacteriales bacterium | reverse complement strand
GGATCTTCATTGACGATCGAATACATCATTGCTGCCTCATGCTCACCCCGGAAGGGTGTCTTTCCGGTGAGCATTTCATATAGCACAATACCAAATGAAAATATATCCGACCGGTGATCTACTTCATCTCCCTGTATTTGCTCCGGCGACATATAGGCCATCGTACCGACTGTGCTGCCCGACTTGGTGAGATTACCCGCACCTTTTAATTTCGCCAGACCGAAATCCATTACTTTTATTCTGTCCTTCGAATCGACCATGATGTTCTCGGGCTTGATATCACGGTGGACGATTCCTTTGTCGTGGGCTTCGGCAAGGGCTTCGGCGATTTGAATGGAGAAACTGATTGCTTGCTCCATCTGTAGAGGCGTTTCGCGAAACGTTTTGTGTTCACCGAAGGTAACCGCCCCTACATAATCACGGAGCGTCATACCATCTACATATTCCATCACTATAAATTGCTGCTTGTTCACCGAAGCTCCGCTTTTTGGAGCGTATGTAGAATCTTCATGTTCCTCGACAGCGTAGACCGTACAGATGTTCGGATGGTTCAGCGCAGCGGCAGCTTTCGCTTCGCGGATGAAGCGTTGTTTGTCTTCTTCAGATTGTGTGAGATGAGAAGGAAGGAACTTCAATGCAACAGTTCGGTCGAGTTTTTTATCATGAGCACGGTACACCACTGCCATTCCCCCTTCGCCAAGTTTTTCTTTTATCTCATAATGGGATATCGTATGACCGATCATCGGATCCTCCCATCGGGATTTTGGTATGCAGGGATATAACTCCTTTTCCCTGCATATATACACAGAGCTGATGATTTAAAGTGTAATTATTGCACCCACTACGTAATAATTAATTTATTATTTACAAGACCAAATGCAAATATTCCTGTACGAAAACTCATTCAATAATGCTGTATTTAATAATCCTCAAGCACGAAAATATCCCCGAATTTTTCATCCTTCGTAAAATAAATTTTCGATCCGTCACTCGACCAGCTCGGATAATCGATAGTCGTCGTTGATTCATGAAATTCTTGAATTCGTTCGATTTCCCCGGTACTGACACGAAGAAGGCAAATACTCTGATGATCTTCAAGAAATAATATAATATCGGGATCAACCGGCGACCACATCGGATGCGAATGTTCTACTTCTCCGAAAGTTAATTGTACTACATCACCGCCATCGACCGGGGCTTTCCACAGTGTGCGGGTTTGACTTTCCGTAACAGAGAATACCACGTGACTTCCATCAGGTGAAAAACTCCCATAGTAGCTATGCGAGTCGAGAAATGTTAACTGCCGTAGCTTATCATCATCGATAGAATAAATCCACATATTAAATATCTCGTGTTCATCAATCATACCGAAAGTAATAGTTCGTCCATCGGGCGACCACACCGGAAAGATAACAAATTCCGGACCCGACATTATCTCTCTCGCCGTCAGATCCCCAACCCGTTGTAGACGGATCTGGTATTCTCTATCATCGTTCTCGGTTATGTAAACTATGTCTTGCCCATCCGGCGACCACATGCCGAAAAGAGGACGTAACTTTCCCGTCTGAAAGTGGGTGTATGTTTCCTCTTCAAGATCGTATATCCAGATTCTCTCCATCCCTCCTCTGTTTGAAGTCAATAGAATCGATCTGCCGTCGGGAGAAGGATGCGCTCTGTTTTCATTTGTCGTGGTCGATGTGATCTGTCTGAGCTGCCGCCTATCGAGGGATAATTCCCATATATTTGTCTGCGATTGCTGGCTCGTGTATGCTAATGTATGTTTGAGCGGATGAGGGCTGCTGTTTACGTCATGCCCCTGACTGAGTGTAATTCTTGCCGGTAAGACTGTCCGCGGTTGATTTTCTCCATGAAATTCCACTTTCCAGATGTTGATTATACCGTCCTTTCGGGTGGAATATATTATATGACGGCCGTCTGCAGACCAGGAAGGTCTGATGACCGGTTCATCCAGAAATTTTATCGGTTCACCCCCGTCGGCAGGCATCACATACATTGAGAAGTGCGTAGGTTGACGAACACCGAAGACAATCCAGTTGCCGTCGGGTGACCAACTGGGGTGATACGGGATATCATCCATGTCTGTCAATTGTATTGGTATTCCTCCCTCTGCCGGGATAACCCATAACTGCATCGAACCGTCACGGTTCGATTGAAACACGATCTTCTCTCCGTCGGGAGACCATGAGGGATAATAGCCATTGTCGATAAGCTTCACGGGAGAACCGCCGGTAGCGGGTACGATAAAAATATCTCCGTTCCGTGCCTTGATGTATTCCTGGAGAAAATCCATCCCGAGTAAAATTGCGAGACGTCCGCCGTGATCTCTTGCCGACACAAACGCTATTCTCGTACCGTCCGGCGACCAGGCAGGCTGCGCATCGTCAGCTTCACTGTCGACTACCCTTATCGGTTCACCTTCACCGAGAGGTTGTACGACGATATCCAGCTTACCCTGCTCATCTGTCGTGAATGCGAGAAACCGGCCGTCGGGTGACCATGTCGGTTCATCGCCAAGTCCCGGTGAAAAAGTAACCTGTGCCAGACGTGTTGTGACCGGACTGAATCTCATATCCCTGCTACCTGAAAATTGTATGCCGAGAATAAATCCAAGTAAAAAAAATAATAGAGCTGCTATAATGACAGGTGACGTAAAGACTGCACCTTTTATGACCGGCCGGCGAGAAGTTATTGAAGATCTTTTTTGTGATGCTCTCTCTGTAAAATTCGTCTTCACTTTTTCGGTACGTCTCAGGTCGACGCTAATGTCGTCCGCATGTTGGTACCGGTCCGCCGGATTTTTTTCAAGACACTTGAATACTATGTTTTCGAGCGCAATGGGAACGCCTGTCCGGATACCTGTCACCGGTTCGGGATCTTCATTAATAATGGAATACACAAGTGCGGTATCATAATCGTTGCGAAAGGGGAGTTGTCCGGTGATCATCTCGTACATGATGACACCGAACGACCAGATATCCGTCCGGCGATCGACTTTCTGTCCCTGCGCCTGTTCGGGCGACATATACGGTACGGTGCCGAGCGTGGTGCCCGTCTCTGTCATCATCGATCGCTCGGCGGCTTTCGCCAGACCGAAGTCAATGATCTTTATCTTACCTTCATCCGTTATAAAAACATTTGCCGGCTTAAGATCGCGGTGAATAATGCCTTTTTCATGTGCCTTCTGCAAACCATCGGCGATCTGGATAGAGTAATCAACGATTTCCTGTAACGATAGTGGACCTTTATCGATTTTTTCTTTGAGAGAAGTACCCTCGTAATATGCCATCACAATGAAAATGTTCCCGTCGTCAGATTCCTCGATAGAATAGATCGTACAGATGTTGGGATGGTCGAGTGTGGAAGCAGCCTGTGCTTCGTTTATAAAACGTTTTTTTTCGGTTTCATCCGCACCGACATGTTTTGGCATAAACTTTAACGCGACAATGCGGTCGAGTTTGGTGTCGTGGGCTTTGTATACGACGCCCATTCCACCTTCGCCCAACTTTTCGACAATCTTGTAATGAGAAATGGTTGTACCAATCATTTAAATCCCTCCGCAAGCCAGATGTTCCCACCCGATGGGCGAAAATGATCGAACAGAACTAACCGCCCGTCGGGCGACCACACAGGATAATCGATGC
>PWXV01000105.1 GCA_003568415.1 Ignavibacteriales bacterium | reverse complement strand
GGGCTTAAGATTTCTTATAAACGCAGAGTACGCAGAGTACGCAAAGGAAAATCATTACACTCTGCGACCTCTGCGTCATCTGCGTTAAAATGTATTGTGGATTTGTGATTCCGCCCCTTCAGGACTTATTGGATCACAGAAATGGAGAAATCTCAAATATAATATGTAAAACTTTGCACCCCTCACGTCTTTGATATTTATTTGTTAACATCAATTGGAAAATCATCAAGCGCGGAAGAAGCGTAACCACCAGCACAGTCCCGATAGCTATCGGGGCTGAGAAAATAGAAAACCCCTAATTTCATACAGTCCTGAAAGGGCGACATCGGGAGTACTTTACAGTACCCCTACTTCCACCAAAGACTTCGCAAGCGGGATCTGCTGTTATTCGGCTAGTTATATGACACTTTTAGTCGATACATTCGCAGCGGCGTTGACGGCACGATTGTCTGAAGGTAATCTTGAAACATTGCCGGAATCTCCGCCCGGGGATGGGGAGAGTCTACTGATGGAGATGGTGTATTGGAGGGGATAAGCAGGAAAGCATTATCCACTATTTCAAAAAACACCAATTATAGTTACATTTAATAGTACGGCAGTTCTATCATTAATTCGTACCGCTGTTCTTTTCTTCATACCGGAACGGATCGACCGGAAAATAAATATAGATGAATAAACAAGACATATTACAACAGATCAGACTGGCAGGTGTTATCGGTGCCGGAGGTGCAGGTTTTCCGGCATATAAAAAACTCGAGTCGGATGCCGAATATATAATCGCAAACGGTGTCGAATGCGAACCGCTTCTCTATAAAGACCGGGAGAGCATGATACGGGAAAAGGAGCGTTTCATCGAAGGTCTGCGTATTATGCGGGATGTTACCGGCGCACGCCGCGTCACAATAGCATTGAAAAGCAAGAACAAAGACATCGCAAGGATCCTCGAACCCCTTGCCTCGCGGGAAAATATGGATATCTTCATAATGGAAGATGTATATCCCGCCGGTGATGAATACGTTCTCGTCTATGAGGTGACCGGTAAACGTATCCCTCCCGGCGGTTTTCCGACACAAATCGGTGTTGTGGTCAACAATGTCGAGACGATCGTGAACATTGCTTATGCTGTTGAAAATAAACCGGTGACACACAAGTTTATCACAGTTGCCGGTGCCGTGAATGAACCGGTCACCGTGTGTGTACCGGTGGGAACAGGCTTCAACGACTGTATCGAACTCGCCGGCGGTGTGACGATCGATAACCCCGTTGTGCTGACCGATGGTGTGATGATGGGTGGTGTGGAAAAAGGTTTCACGTCGCACATTTCAAAAACAAGCGGCGGTTTGATCGTTCTGCCGGATGATCATCCGCTTGTCCTGAGAAAAACGGCGCCGCGTCAGAGCTATCTCACGATAGGACACAGTGCATGCGACCAGTGTACATTCTGCACCGAACTCTGTCCCCGCTATCTTCTCGGATATCCGATCCAGCCTCATCTGGTAATGCGCTCGCTGCAATTTACCAGCAATGATAAGGAGCTTTTAAGCAGGTGGGCGGGTGCGTGTTGTGAATGTAATATATGTACCCTCTTTGCCTGCCCGGAGTCGCTCGACCCGAAACGTATTTGTGTCGATACCAAACAGCGCTTGCGCGAAACGAACGGACACTTTACAGCGGAAGAAGTCGAAGCGGTGTATCGTGACGTTCATCCCCGGCGAAAAGGAAGGGAAGTTCCGGTCTCCATGTTATATCAAAGGTTGGGACTCAGGCGGTACAATAGGGAGGCACCGTTTCGTGTTGTGACGGTAGAACCGGAATCGGTCTGTATTCCCCTTGATTCACATACCGGAAAACCGTCGGTGCCTGTGGTTGAAACTGGTGACCCGGTACGCGCCGGCGATATTATTGCGGATGTTGACGAGGAATCGCTGGGATGCCCTGCCCATGCCAGCATCGACGGTATCGTCACGGAGGTTACTTCCCGGCATATAACAATATCGAATCAGGAATAGCAATATAAGGATGCAAACAAAATGGCTGCAGCAATAGGATTAGTTGAACTTTCAAGCATTGCAAAGGGTATTGAAGTCGCGGATGCAATGCTCAAACGTGCCAGGGTCGATATTGTCGTGAACCGCACAATTTGTCCGGGGAAATATATGATCCTTATCGGCGGGGATGTCGATGCCGTTAATGCAAGTGTGATGACCGGAGTCGAACTGGGAGATACACAGGTTGTGGATCAGTTTATCATTCCGAACGTTCACCCCTCTGTTTTCCCGGCGCTGAGCGGTGTGAATGAATTTCCCGAACTGCAGGCATTAGGAGTTCTCGAAGCATTTTCTGTTGCATCTATAATAGAGGCCGCCGATACGGCAGTGAAAGCGGCATCGGTAGAACTGATTACTATTCATGCGGCGATGGCCATAGGCGGCAAAGGTTACGTGACGCTCACGGGCGATGTCGCATCGGTTACCTCGGCAGTCGATGCTGGTGCGGAGATTCTTTCCCGCCGTGGTTTGCTGGTGGAAAAAGTGATCATTCCTTCACCAAGAAAGGATATTGTTTATCAATCGATTTAGTATAAAATATTTCTTCTTTATGGCGCTGGGATGTCTTCTTATTATGCCACTTTATTCCCAGACTCTCCGGGATCAAACCGGCGCATTGCTTGGTAGGATAGATGAACAGGGGACGGTCAGGGATGCATCGGGTAAAATTCTCGGCAGTATCGATGGCCATGGAAACGTGCGTGATGAGGCGGGGCGTTTTAAAGGACGCATTGATGATGGACTGAACGTGAGGGATGCTTCGGGCAGGATTATCGGTACAATACGAAACAGAACGGTTCGCGATCAGTTCGGACGGATGCTCGGAAGGATCGAACCGAACGGGAACGTCCGCGATCGATCGGGTAGATTAATCGGAAAAGCGGAAGACGTCAGAGAAGAATATGCGGCGGCGTTCTTTTTCTTTTTCTGGTGAGTTCCATTTTTTCCTCCTATATACCTCCAAAGTTTACAGAATTCTTCTCCATTTCATTCCCTTTTCCGTTGATTGTGCAGGCCACAAGGAACGTCTAAAAAAGTGTACAGTTTTGCAGGTAAAGATTACTTCCCCCGGGTATCTCATCTCCTAAAAGCTTTAAATTCACCGTGTTTTCAAAGAAAGCTTTCTTTGGCACAGAACTTGTTAATTTATACGGTAGAACAATCCATTATGGAGGTCGATATGAAAGCTCGATTATATGTTGTTGCGGCTTTATTCGGTGCGGTTCTTGTGTTAACAGGATTGAGCACAACGGTCAGTGAAGCATCACCTCACTACAGGGATGGTATTGTTATACGGCATACACTACCACCGAAACTTGATATACCACGGGGTCACCTGCCTCCTGTTGGAAGTTACCGTCTCTGGTTCCCCGGCAGAGCTCCCGGTCATCAACCGGCACCGACCCGTAGAGTGGATATCATTCGCTATGCACCGCCCGGAGCCTGGATAATCTATCGTCCGGCATACGACAGGCGATTTGTGTATGTGCAGGTAATCGATGCGCGTTTTCGTGGTGTTGTTCGGGAAGTGCATGTATTTGATGCACGGCGGGGTACCTATGTAAGAACCGAAAGACCGGTGAGGGTTCGATACCGGCGATGAATTCTTAATGATAAAAAGCTCCATCGTAACAATTGACCATAGTAGAACGTATGAATTTATAGAGACACACTGAGCAAGAAAGGAGAGTAATGCGATGAAAAGAGTATTCGATCCTATAGAAGCAATATTTGAACTTATAGATTATTTTTACAATGAATACGGACGGGCACCGGCAGCGGTTGTCGTTTCCCGCAATACACACCGTCGTTTGCTCGAGATCAGTCCACCCGATTGCAAAGTTGATTGCATTGTAAATGAGTTTGCTCCCATTGCGATCGTTTCAACACCGTGGGGTGAAATACAACTTATCATCGACGAATTACTGGAGGATACCCGTGTTGAGGTCGATGGATAAGAAGAGAACTACGGAAATGCAATTATCACAATGGACATTTCAATCTGCAAACAAAAGTTTGTTCATCTCGTACCTGTCGCATCAGGTGTACGAACAATTACGTCCGGTCTTACTGCACGCGTATTCACGACCATCTCTCTGAGATGCGCACATCTCTATTTTTAACATTTCTGCTTCTCTAAATCCGGATTTATTTATTTTCATCTATTGTACATTATGTATTTTTTAAGTATTCTTCTTAAGCACTACATAATAACATTTTACTGGCGCATATTATGAAACTACTTGGAATTGTTTTGCTGGTGGTCGGTATAATAGGACTTGCCTACTTCGGCTATGAGGCATTGCAGGAATCCGAAAGCGTTGAAGTCCTTGGAGCTGACATCGCTGTTAGTACAGCCAACTGGACGCCGGTTATCGTAAGCGGTGCGGTAGCATTAATCGGTTTGATCATTCTGGCTATACGTAAACGTAAATAAATTATATAAAATGTATTCCCTATGAAATTATTTTTAGGATACCTATTTGGGATATCAATGCTCTCGCTTGTTTTTGGATCAATTGTCATCGGTCAGGATAAACCGTTGCAGGTAGTTGAAGAGGTAGATCTTGAACGCTATGCCGGAACCTGGTATGAAATCGCACGGTTGCCGAATCGTTTCCAGGATAGATGTACCGGAGATGTGACGGCAACATATACACTTCTTGATAACGATCAGATAAAGGTAGTAAATCGCTGCCGGACAGAAGACGGTGAATTCATCGAAGCCGAAGGCCGTGCCCGTCTTGCCGATAAAGACGGATCTGCATCAAAGCTAAAAGTCCGGTTCGCTCCGCGCTTTTTATCGTGGCTTCCGTTTGTATGGGGCGATTACTGGATCATCGACCTCGATCCCGGGTACCGCCACGCAGTGGTCGGGGATCCGGCACGGAAATATTTATGGATACTCGCGCGGGAGCCGGAATTGGATGAGCAAATCCTTGAGGAAATTCTCAAACGTACAAGTGAGCAGGGATATGACATTTCGAATGTGGTCAGAACAAAGCACCGTCCCGGGTGAGTCTTTACGCACCGATTCTATTACATAGGAAATTTACATACTTGAACCGCACTATATACGTAAATTAGCGATCCCGTTATTTTCAAATTCCTTTGCATATTTTTCTATATACGGTTGTAACGCATCGTGTAACTCATTACG
Organism: Ignavibacteriales bacterium; assembly: GCA_003568415.1. Lineage (GTDB taxonomy): Bacteria > Bacteroidota > Ignavibacteria > T3Sed10-11 > T3Sed10-11 > T3Sed10-11. Next base: position 10,386 of record PWXV01000105.1, on the reverse strand, counting down.
CTCAAGCTTAGCGAATTCATCTTCACCCAGCTCTTCTTGCAGATCACGGTAGGCAAGACTGTGGATTAGTTCTTCCCAGAAATTATCCTGGTTATACTCATCGATATAGGGAGAGAGTGTGTCTTCGAATTCTTCGGTGGGATATGCATCTCCGGCAGCCGATTCTTTTTCAACGATATCGGCAGCACCGAATTGATCGGCGAACGAAAAAATATAATTTTGCATGTCATCGAACTCCTGTAACGGCTCAACCCGGGTCGCATTGGCCAGCCAGTTTCCAAGAAATACCGTTTTTGCAAGCGCTTGGTATTGCTCTTTGGTTAGTTTAATCTCCATGGTATGCTCCTTGTATATAGTATGTAATTCGATAAAATGCTGAGGTATATGAATGTCTTCTGATTTCTTCCGGTGATAAACAGCTAATTGTGTTTGGAAAATAAAGTATGTAAATTTGAGCAAAAATCCAATATTATCCTGGGGAACATTAAGCAATTATTCCCGTCTAATCACGAGAATGCATTTCCAAAAATTAAATAATGGTGATTCCAATGAAACATCTTATATGTCTGATCGCTGTGCTGGTTATGATCCAGTTGATTCCCTGCAACGGGATAGCAAATGAACACCATGTCACCGCTCAGTTCGGTGATATTACCGTATATCGCGATCGTGCACTTGTTACCCGCGATGCACGGGTAGAACTCACGCCGGGTGAACACCGCTTACTATTCGAACCGCTGCCTGCAGGATTAGCAGAACAATCGGTCAGGGTGCGGGGTGAAGGTACTGCACGCGTAACGATACTCGGAGTGGAAATCCAGCAAGCATATCCCGCAGAGCATATACAGGCACGGGTGCGCGAACTTGAAAACGAGATCCGGCAGTTACGGTATGAATCGGATATTGTACAATCCGTGCTCACATCGCTTGATGCCGAACGTGATCTTTTGAAGTCAATCCGTGTCCATACGGGAGAACAGATGGGGAAAGAGTTTGCAGTACAGCAACCCGATACCAGACAATGGGAATCGACGATCGAGTATTTACGGTCGAAGCTGGAAGCGAATCTGCAATCGACACTTGAAAAGCAACAGGCACAGGAAGAATTAAAGAAGCAGATTGACCGTCTGCAAAGAGAACTACAACAGATCACTTCGGGTCAGCAGCGCGATGCAAAACGGGTAACCGTACGGGTGCGTGCGGAACAACACGGCTACCTGGATCTCGGATTGAGTTATCTTACCGGCCGGGCACGATGGCAGCCTGTGTATGAGGCGCGGGTAAGCGACCGGAATGATGATGTACATCTTAGTTATAACGCAACAGTGATGCAACAGACCGGTGAAGACTGGGAGGATGCACGGATCATTTTATCGACGGCACAACCGGCAACCCGCGCCCGAATGCCCGTTCTTAATCCATGGTACCTGCTCGATCAACCGCCCCCGCCGCCTGTTACGCGACGGGATCTGGAATTGCAGGAAGTCGACACATTTTTTAAAGTTGAAGGAATGGCTGCACCTGCTGCTGCGGTAGCCGAAGAACAGATCACATCGATGATATTCCGCGTGCCCGGTTCACACACGATACCGTCCGACGGCTCCGGACATCGGGTATACATCGATGATTACACCCTTACCGGTCCGAAGGAATATATCGCGACACCGAAGCTGAATCCGAATGCGTTCCTTCAGGTAAAAACAACAAATACGAGTGATGTTGTTTTTCTGCCCGGTACGATGAACATTTTTCTGGGAAACGATTTTGTGGGCAGTTCTTCGATTGGATACACCGCACAGGATGAACCGGTGGAGCTATCTCTCGGTATTGATGAAGGGATCCGAATATCGAGGACAGAAGTATCGAGAAAGGTAGACGAGGGAGGATTTCTGAGCAAACGGAAGAAGACAGACTTTGCCTATATAATAGAGGTGGAGAATTATAAACAGCATCCGGTAACAATATCGATATTCGATCATCTGCCGGTATCGCAGCATACGGATATTGAAGTGGGGGTGAATACTATGCAGCCGTCTCCGGTCGAGCGAACCGAGCAGGGAATTATGACGTGGAATCTTGAGTTACAGCCCGGTGAGAAAAAGGAGATCGCATACGGATTTTATGTGCGTCATCCCCTCGATATGGATGTTTCGGGAATATGAGTTTTATCTCGATGTTGGCTGATAAGGATTTTATGTATCTTATTGTGCGAGATTGACAACTTATTGACAACCATAATTATTGGAATATTGACAACTTTCTTCAGGATTCCGATAATACGTGACGGATCATTGTGTTAATTGCTCTGTTTGCATTTTTCGGAATTATTTTTACGTGTGGATGTTGTTGTGGAAAAACTCTGAAAATTTGATCTGCAAATCCCTGTCCGATCATTGGAACATTCGTGAAATCGATAATGATTTCTTCGAATTGCTCAAGGCGATGGACAATACGTTTCGCTATCGATCGCGATAGAAAGCGTTCTCTATCGCGTGCAAACAGTTTCACTTTGACCGACGTTTTTGAGAATGTATAATCGTATTCCATTCCGGCAAATTCGTTAAAACTGTCGGTTAAATTTCGTTTCGTATTTCGTGATATGCTAAAATCAACATCGGTACCTTTGAGGAACCGGTGTATGCTTGTGAATATATCCTTTACCTTATTATCAAAAATAAGTGATAAGCGGTGACTTGTGATTTGAAGCAAATCCGTACTTCTTGATGTGAAAAAAAGTCCTTCACCAGTATGTCGCTCCGGATCGGTAGTTGCTTTTCCTTTAATTAATTCTTGCAAGGATACTTCTTCAGATGGTAATCCGAGGCGATCTTGCATATGGGCAAATATCCCGACTCCATAGTCACGGATCGTACACGATATAGTATATGTTTTTAATTCGATGTGGATAAGAACACGTTCGGATTGAGAATGTTCGATGGCATTATTCAAAATTTCGGTAAATGCATACGAAAAAATCTCCCGGGCATTTGTGTTCATCTGATGTCGTAAATCCAAGGCGATCTTTACCGATTCCAGCACTTCATCTTCAAGTAATTCTTTAGTTTGATAGGTACGTCGCAGTTGGTGAGTTGTGGTATCCGATCGATCGGTTTTTACGTATTTCGTGCCGCGGGTTGAACCGATTTTCTTGATCGTTCCATGGTTTAAAAAATTTTTTACGTGTTTATGTATTGCCTGGCGTGATATTCCAAGTTCCGCACTAAGCTCTTTGATCGTAAATTCTCCTTGTTTTCGGAGTTTATTCTGAATGAGTTTATCTAATTTCGATTGCATACATACAGTTTAAGAAAATGTCAATTTATTGTCAACTTATAATACTATTATATTGACAACCGCCCCGGGTAGCGTGAATTGGTGCGTGGTAGAGTATTTCAAACCTATCGGATCGGTAAAGTGCAAATAAGGTAGTTTGACTTTCACCGCAAATAGTGCTACCTTTTAAAAAATCGTGTTACGGAGGAATCATGGCCGAACTCACCCGCTTCGGCGTTTCGATGGAGAACGATCTTCTCGAGGACTTCGATGCGCTCATTGCCGAAAAAGGATACAGCAACCGCTCGGAAGCTATTCGCGATATCATTCGCAATACGATTGTCCAGCAGCAGGTACGCTCGGGAAACAAATCCGGTATCGGTGTGCTGACATTCGTATACGACCATCACCGGCGTGATCTTGAGCGAAATCTCACGAAATTGCAGCATGATCATTTTAAGAATATCGTTTCGACAACGCACGTGCATGTCGATCATGATAATTGTCTGGAGGTAATTATCATGAACGGTACGGTTTCTCGCATAAAAAAGATCGCCGACAACCTGTTGAGTTTCAAAGGAGTCAAACACGGAAATCTTGTACTCACAACCACGATGGACAGCAAACATTCAAGTCATCCCCATTAAAAATGTGTTTGATGCATCGTATCGGATTTCGTTTGATTATCCCATGCACGGCAGTTCATTATTCACGGGTATTTGATATGATATATAACGATGTATAAATAAAAAAGGAAAATACTATGAATCAAGAACAAGTATTCACTGTCGTCAAGAGCAGACCGCTGTATATAAATCTTGTATTTACGGTGCTCGCAATCGGGCTTGGTATCACCGTCCCGAAGACATTTCATGTGTTCGGTCTCGGTCCGGCATTTCTTCCGATGTTTCTTCCGGTTATTTTGCTGGCAATGTTTACCGGCTATCGTTACGTCATTGCGGCGGCGGTAATAACTCCGCTCCTTTCGTACAGCGTAACGGGTATGCCGCCGGCCCCTGTTGCGATGCATATGATCCTGCAGATAGCATTCGTGGGAAGTCTTATTATATATCTTACCCGGAATGTAAATATTAATTATTTATATGCAATACCTGCAGCCATTATCGGTGAACGGGTATTGTCGCTTATTGCTGCTGCCGTTATAAATTCCGAGCATATGACAACCGGACAAATTCTCGGTTCCTATCCGGGTGTGATAATGCTTGCAGTGATATCCATTATAGTGATGAAAGTTTATTATAGATAATGTATTCTCAGCCCCGGCGGTGAACTAAGCCAATTCTGCCGACCACCGGCGGGGCTCTTGCATATTATCCAGCCTTGCCGTAACTTCATTTTAGTGCTTTGTATTTCCCGTATAACCGTAATTCTTGATGTCATATACCTACTAACAAAAGGAGGTTGCGATGGCCGCTTACATATTACTCGGTAAATATACTGCCGATGGCGTCAAAGGAATTTCATCGGAACGGACCAAACAGGGAAATGAGCTGATCGAAAAGATCGGCGGGAAGATCGAACAGATGTATGCGACGATAGGCGAGTACGATTTGGTGTTTTTTGCTCAGTTTCCGGATAATGAGACGGCAATTAAAGGATCGGTTGAATTGAGCAAATTAACCGGCATTAATTTTCTTACATTACCTGCTGTCCCGATGGTGGATTTCGATAAGATGGTTTCGAAGTAAAAAAAAGTACAACTGGCATAATCAATTACCACTACTATTGCGATTTTGAAGGAATATCATTAATATAATACGCTCTATCCGGTAGATGTAGTGTGTGCACATTGCTAATATAATTTGAGTGGATTGTGTAATGCCATCGATTCAAACAAATGACCCTGCTGTTAAAGCACTGGTTGAAGAAAACTCGAGATTAAAGCGGGCGATCGAAGAGTTGACCATCCTGAACGATCTCGCACGCGCAATCGGCGCATTGCAGAATTCCGGGGAAATAATGCAAACCATTATACGCCGTTCTCTCAAAGCGGTGAATGCTCAGCAGGGTGTGATCACGCTTGTTGATGAGGAGAAGGATGATTCGATGAAGACGCTCGTCCGGACGATGGTGAGCTCCAGCGACCAGCAGCCGTTTCATCTCAATCAAAATCTCCTGGGATGGATGCATATCAATAGAAAACCTCTCCTTATTTCCGATCCTAAGAACGATGATCGTTTTCGAGGTGTAAAGTGGGATGAAGCAATATCAACATTATTGAGTGTACCACTTATGGCAAAGTCCCGCCTTATCGGGATTTTAACCGTCTATAATAAGAAATCCGGTAATGAATTTACCGATGCAGACCAGCGTCTGCTTGCAATCATTGCTGCACAATCCGCGCAAGTAGTAGAGAATGCCCGTTTATATGAGGAAGAAAAATCATATCTCAAGTTGCAACACGAACTCGGCGTTGCAGCCACCATTCAGAACAATCTGTTACCGGACAAGATGCCGGGAGTACATGGCTATGACATAGCCGGGTCGAGTGTCGCTGCACAAATGGTCGGCGGCGATTATTTTGATTTTATCAATATTGATGATGTGCACCTTGCTTTTTGTCTCGGCGATGTAGCCGGTAAAGGATTGAGTGCCGCAATGCTCATGGGAAACCTGCAGGCAACACTTCGCGGTCAGGCAGCCATTACCATTTCAGCTCGTGATTGTATGGCCAGATCAAATAAACTTCTCTATCATAGTACCGGATCCGATAGATTTGTCACATGTTTTTACGGGGTACTCAACACCGAGGAGCACACGTTGTGTTATTGTAATGCAGGTCATGATACCCCATTTTTATTTTCCAACTCAGGTAAGCTTCAAAGACTCTCCTCCGATAGTCTTGTACTCGGTATGATGGAGGAATTTCCCTACAACGAAAATACGATACCATTTAATAAAGGTGATGTACTTGTCGTTTATTCAGACGGTGTTACTGAAGCAAAGAATATTGCCGATGAACAATTTGGTGAAGAGCGGTTAGAGAAAGTTATAGAAGAGCATCGCGATGCTTCGGCAGATACTATAATTGCTGGTATTACCGAAGCTGTCCGTTCACATATGGGAAATACCGAACCGATGGATGATATTACGATGGTGGTTGTTAAGCGTTTAAAATAACCTTCATTGTATGAAGCCGGTACGAGAATACATCTTACATTACACATTAACATAATGGAGCATTCGCCATGTATATGCGATTTGTTCGATTAAATGCCCTCAGCGATAAGGTTGATACACTTATCAATTTTTATGATAAGGCGATCGTGCCTGTATTGCAAAATACGAAAGGATGCAGGTATGCATGTCTTATTCAAAATACCCGGAATAAGGGAGAATGTATATCTATGACTCTCTGGGATAGTCATGGCGATGCCGAGGCGTATGAAAAGAGCGGTCGTTTTACACAGTTATATGACAAAGTTCGCCCTTTATTGGAAGATTCATCGGAATGGAAGATTCAGCTTACAACAGATTACACACTCGAGTATAAACCAGAAACAAATGAACCGGCGATTGACTCATATAATGTATCCTATGTTCCCGAAGACGAGCTGCCCGAGACGAAGAAATTTTCATCGATGTATGTGCGTATTTTTGCCGCAAATATAAAACCCGATGGAATAGATGAAGTGAAAGAAGTCTACCAGAATGAAGTAGCTCCGAGATTACGGCAAGTTCCCGGTTGTAAATATGCATTCCTGACACAAAGCTTGCAAAACGAGAACGAATTTTTTTCGATTACAATCTGGGAAAGCAAACAAGCAGCCGATACGTATGAGAAAAGCGGCTTATTCAATGAATTAGTCGGAAAAGTACAACACCTCTTTTCCGATATGTATCTCTGGAAAATGAAACTCGAGGAGAAATCAAATAAAAAAGCGGTAACAAGCGAGGACGTATCACTTGACCAGTACACGGTTGTTGCCGGTAAGAATTTCTGACCAACATGATGCACTGCGCTTACAATTTTGGCTTTTCCCGGAAAGATCCGAATGACAGATAAAAATATAATAGGAAAAACGATTTCTCACTACAAAATACTCGAGAAAATTGGTGAAGGTGGAATGGGAATTGTATACAAAGCCCACGACATGAGACTAAACCGCCCGGTTGCCTTAAAATTTCTTGCACCATCACTTACACGGGATACTGATAAGAAACAACGCTTTTTACGTGAAGCACAAACGGTATCATCCTTCGATCATCCGAACATTGCCGTTGTGCATGATATCGATGAGTCGGAGGATGGGCGTTCGTTTATCAGCATGGCATATTATGACGGCGATACGCTGAAAGATAGAATCGAGCATCAAACGCTGGATAGTAAAACAATTATCAAGATAGGAAAGGATATTCTTACCGGTCTTCAGCAAGCACACAACGCCGGCATTGTTCATCGTGATGTTAAACCCGGTAATATTATTATCACCAAACAGCAAGAAGTAAAAATACTCGACTTCGGACTTGCAAAATTATCGGACCCCGATGCAATAAGCCGAAGCGGGCTGGTAGTCGGTACCGCGCTGTATATGTCCCCCGAACAAATAAGCGGTAAAGAAGTAGATCACCGGAGTGACCTCTTTTCATTTGGTATATTATTGTATGAAATGGCAACCGGTAAGCATCCGTTTATGGAGGAACATCAGGCGGCTTTATTTTACTCTATAGTAAATACCGATCCTACCCCTCCATCGAAGTTACGAAGCGATATCCCCGAAGCATTAGAACGTATTATACTGAAATTACTTGAAAAAGATCCTGAACAAAGATACCAATCGGCTGGTGAAGCACTCCACGCACTTGAAATGTTATACAGTTCCTCTGCAGGATTTCAGCCGCAACCGTTCATACGCCGGGAAACAACATCAGTTGTTGCCGTCTCCGGGTTTTTACTCCTCCTTGTGTTGTTGTTCTTCTCTCCCGTACGTGAAGCCGGGTTGCACGTGCTCGGGGTATCGTCTTTACCGGAAGAGAAACGGATCGCCGTTTTGCCGTTTACCAACATCGGAGGTGATCCTGAACATCAATCGTTCAGTGATGGGTTGACCGAAATGATGGCAAGTACGATCACAGAAATGGATATGTATCAAAGTGTATTCTGGGTGGTTCCGACAAGAGAGGTACGGTATGCCGGGATCGAATCGGCAGCGCAGGCGAAACGGGCACTCGGTGCGACCCTTGTTCTTGACGGCAGCGTGTACAGGTCGGATGAAATTATCCGGATAACGCTGAACCTGATCGATGCCGGATCGTTGCGGCAGCTTCGCTCAATTACTATTGAAGATTCCGTTGATAACCTTGCCGGTTTACAACGGGGAGCCATTCGCCGGGTTTCGTCTATGCTTGAATTGGAGCTGCGGCCTGAGGAATACCGTCTGCTCACAGCCGGTGAAACAGAAAGTTCGGCAGCGTACGATCATTACATACAAGGTATTGGGTTACTGCAACGTTTTGAACTGTTGGAAAACGTGAATAGTGCTATCGAACAATTTTCACGTGCAATTGATAAAGATCCAATGTTTGCCCGCTCCTATGCTAAATTAGGTGAAGCATTCTGGAGGAAATTTGAATTAACAAATGATTCTAAGTGGATCGACCGTGCGATTGAACAAAGCAACCGGGCTATTGCGATAGACGATCGGCTCCCCGCCGTCTATGTGACGCTCGGGATGATACATAGTGGCAAGGGACAATATGATGAGGCACTTAACTATTTGACGAATGCCCTTAAATACGATCACACAAATGCAGATGCCTACCGGGAAATTGCCGGCGTCTACGCGGCAATGGGAGATACTAAAAGGGCAGAGGGAACATACCGTATGGCATTGGAATTACGACCGGGTTCCTGGGTCATATATAACGAACTCGGTAAGTTTTATTTGCGACAGGGAAGGTTCGACGATGCGGAGCAACAATTTAAGAGAGTTATTGATGTAACTCCGGACAATCCACTCGGGTATAACAATCTTGGAGCAGTATATAATTATACAGGACGGCGGGATGAGGCGAGGGAGCAGTTCGAAAAATCTATAGCGGTCATACCGACTGATATTGCCCTTTCAAATCTGGGCACGATAAGATACTTTGAAGAAGAGTTCGAAGAAGCAGTTCGTTTGTACGAGAAGTTGCTCGATCTTGACGATGGGCAACATCAACATTGGGGATTTCTTGCCGCTGCATATAATCAGGTTGGTGCAGGACGTGACACAGTAAACGAGTTATACAAACAGGCCGCATTAATTGCGGAAAAGCAAAAGGAAATTAACCCGCAGAATCCCGAAGTATTATGTGATCTGGCAGGATATTATACAGAACTCGGGTATCATAGTCGGGCACAGGAACTTCTGGATAAAGTGTTCACGATAGCACCTCATAATGTTATGATATTAGGGAGGATGGGAGAGATTTATGAATCCCTCGGCGAACGTGAACGGGCTTTGGAAATGATCGAGAGCGCGTTAAAAGGCGGCTATCCTGTCGATGAAATTCAAAGGATTCCCGACCTCAAAGACTTAAGGAATGATCCGCGGTTTTCAGAAATAGTCGCTCCATATAATAACTAACCGGCTTTCATTATTTTTAATAAAGGAGGATGCATTATGAGTAACTCACGACAAGATCAGCACCGGCAAGCAGCAACCCATAAGCCACGGCTCAAGCGGGGAAGTTCCGGATGGATTATTTCTTCCCTCGACGACGTACAGCCGGGAGATAGGATTGAATGGAAAGCAACGGGAACGGACATAGTAATCTGGTTTCCTCCGGATAAAGATCCGTTGGGAATCGGTCAGCGGAGAGTACGAAAAGGAAAAACGTTCGTGAAGAGAGTACCGCAAAATTTACGCAAGAGAGGTGTATTTCCGTATAGTGTGTTCTGCTACGAGACCGGTGAGATGGCAAGTTCAAACTCCAGTCCGTATATTCGGGTGCGATAGATAAAAGGGAAGTGCTGTTTGGATTGTGATCGGGCAAACAGCGCGGGCAGCCGCGAAGGGTGAGAGTAACAGTCCCCGTTCGTTTTTCACTACGGGGAGATTGAAAGAATTATTATGCAAGAAAGGTAAATGATGATCGGGCAAACCATTT
>PWXV01000164.1 GCA_003568415.1 Ignavibacteriales bacterium | reverse complement strand
TTTTTGGGATTATGGGATTGGTTGTCGGACCGATCATTGCCGCGATGTTTATAACTATTCTTGATGTGTATAGTATCGAATTCCGTCAGGATCTCGAAAACAAATCTGCAAAGGTAATTACTTCACCCGAACAGGAAGGTTCTACCCCTCAGTAATTTCTGCTGCACTTCACTCTGCCACGCATAGCATCGAAAGTAAAAATACGTATCAGTAACAAAAACATACTTACTTGAAACGGCACTACTAATTTTGTATAAGTTTGTTTGATCAAAGAGTGCAGAATAAGTAATAGCGATTATACCAATTGTTGCGATTAAGAATTAAAATATTCTAATGTTCTTGATTATATTTCGACTATTCAATACGTTATATACTGAACATATCGTTATGACTGCTGAGTGATAGTAGTAATTAAAAATCAAGTATTGCAACTCAAGGGGGAACGGTCAGGCCCCGTATGTCTATACCTCTATGGTGGAAACACAAGAACTTTTCGATGATATAGTAAGCAAACTGTCGTCATTGCGTCAGGAAATAGCTTCTCTAAAGAAGACTGAACAACGGAGAAAACAGTCCGAAGAAACTCTTTCTTACCGCAACAGGTTACATACCCTTCTGAACACGATTCGCGCCGGCATTATTAAGAACCAGACTCCAGATACATTGTATGATAGTGTGTGTTCATCGTTCGTCGAATCAGGCCTGGTCCACGCTGCCTGGATAGGGACAGTCGATGTTGCTGAAAAAACGGTGCATCCACTAACGGCAGCCCGGATCGATGAAGAACATTTCGGGGTGACAGTGGTTCGCTCACCGGAAGACGTCGTTATACAGGGAACGATCGTCGAATCAATCATTGAGGGAGAGACATTTATCTCGAACCGGATCGCCGAAGATGAACGGCTTGAGGCATTTCACGATACAGCTGCCCGGCAAAAATATCATTCACTTGGTGTATTCCCGATTTCTGAAAACGAAACTATCAGGGCAATGCTATTGCTTTTCTCTGCCACTGAAGGGTTCTTTACCGGTGAAGTGATGAGCAGCATACAGCGTGTATGTCAGGAGATATCTATCGGTATACAGCGCATAGAACGGGAAGATGATCTTCAATATGAAATCGATGCTTTGCAGTCCGTCGTCTCGCGCTACCGGCAAGTTACCGATGAACATTTTATCGGTATCGCCATTATTCAAAAAGGACAGATAAAGTACGCCAATAAGTCACTTGCTGAACTCTTCGGGTACACAATTGAAGAGATGTTGCAGTGGGAACCGAATGAATTTACAAAAATTATTCATCCTGAAGATGTCGACAGTGTTACCGATCCTGAGCGAAGACAGGCGTTTGAAATTGACGGAATAACGTATTATACCTATAGAATAATCACGAAAGATAAAAAAGTACGGCGCATTCACCGGTACTCAAAAACAATATTTTTCGAAACAGACCATGCTCATCTTATTGCGGTGCTTGATGATGAGATGCACGCGGCCGGGAAAAACGAACGTATTACAGAAGAGAAACCCGCCCCGCTTACCGGGGATACCTATCATATCCTTTTTGACAATAATCCGTACCCCGCTTTCATTGTCGATTACGATTCCTTTGCTATCGAAAAAGTAAATTATGCTGCGATTAGTCTATATGGATATTCCGAAGCGGAATTCCGGCACATGTCGGTGCGTGATTTACATCCCGAGGATGAATTGTCACAGTTTCTTGAAAATCTAACACAGATGCCGCTGACACTCCAGATGGAAGTGTCGACAAAGCATGTCAAGCGTGACGATACGGTCATTGATGTTGACGTTGCCGCAAAATATTTACGAATGGAAGATAAAACCGTGGTGCTGATGATCGCACGCGATGTGACGAATAAGCGGTGGGCTGAGGACGTTCTGCGCGAAAGCGAGATGAATTACCGGAACATCTTCAACGCTGTCGGATATATGCTATTTGTCATCGATCGTGACGGGCGTATCCTTGATCTCAATACCGCATCGGCAGCTGGATTACAACTTCAACGGGATGAAACAATCGGGCAGGATTTCAGCATTGTTAATGCCGGGGCAAAAAATACGTTCGATGAATTCCGTGATCATCTTGCTCGGGCATTTGAATTAGGTGAGGAGGGATTCGACTGGTACATAAAGCGGATGGATGGCAGCATTATGCTGTCGGAAATAGTTCTGCATCGGGGTGAGTATTTCGGCCATACTATAGTTGTTGCTGCAATAAGAAGAAAAGATGATAATGCCGGGCCGGATACCGTTACCGATGAATTGAGTAAAACACTTGAATCGGCGCCGGCGGCTCTTGCTACTGCAGATAATGAGGGGGTTTTCAACTGGGCTAATCAGGCATTCATTGATTTAACCGGCGTTGCACTTGATGATCTCGTCGGCAGTCATATTACCAAACTCCAGACAGTTGATAAGGATAATGAGAAAATCCAACAAATGAACAGCACCATACAAAGAGGAAATGTATGGTCAGATGAAATTGAATTGCAAAAACCCGACGGAGCGAAAACTGAAATCGCGCTTACCGTAACGCCGATTAAAACCGGTGATGAACCGGCTTCGCGATATGTATTGACTGCGAAGAATGTTGCCCGTGAGAAAGAGTATATGCAGCAATTGTTGCAGAAACAAAAAATGGAAAGCATAGATACCATATCGCGTGCAATAGCTCACGACTTTAATAACATACTCGGTATTATACTCGGGTATACATCGTTTCTTGAAAAACGAAAAGATGATCCGGAGAAATTCCGCGCTGATATTGAGGAAATTAAGGAAGCTGTCCAACGCGGTGCGAAGCTGATCAAACAGATGCTTGCCTATACTCACCGGAACGACGTCTCCTATGAGCCGGTTAATATGAATGGTATCGTACAGGATGCGATAAACCTGCTTGGCAATACATTTCCCGATGCTATTGAATTACGGTCCGATCTTGAAGACGAGCTCCCGGAAATTTTAATGAGCCGTCATCAATTGCAGCAAATCATTACCGAACTATGTGTAAATGCCCGGGATGCTATAGAGAACGATGCTATGCCGAGTCCCGGACATGGAAAAATCGTAATTGAGACGCGATCCCCGACGGCAGAGGAAGTTCGTGAACTTTTCCCCGCCGCGTTGGAAAAACAGTATGTGGAGCTTCGGGTAACCGATACCGGCATCGGTATGGATGAGGATACGAAAAACAAAGCCTTCGATCCATTTTTTTCTGCCAAGGAATTCGGTGAGGGTAAAGGACTCGGATTGACTGCGGTGTATGGTATCGTTAAATCCTATGAAGGCTTTATTCGTATTGAAAGTGAACCGCAAAAAGGCACGACTATTGTTATTTATCTACCAGTAAAGAGTGAAGGTGAAAAAGAAACACCTGCTGATACAGAGGAGATCAAGCGTGATGAATCGATCGAAGTACCGGCTGCTGAACCAACCATCCCCGTTAAGACGATTCTGATCGTTGAAGATGAGCCGAGTTTGCTGCATCTATTGAAGGATTTACTTGAATCTGAAGATTTCAGGGTCATAACCGCAAGCGACGGCATTGAGGCAGTTAAACAGTATGAAGAGCATAAAGATGAAATTGCAATGGTGCTGTCGGATGTGGGATTGCCGAAACTTGACGGATTTAACGCATTTCTGC
>PWXV01000327.1 GCA_003568415.1 Ignavibacteriales bacterium | reverse complement strand
GTTGTATTGAGCCGGATAAATTGCCGACGGTTGAGATTTGAGTTTGGCATGATATTCCTCCTGTTTATCAAAGATTTAGTAATACACGAGTATCTCAAGTTGTATTTTTTAAAAGATTGCTTAATATTGCTGATTAATGCTACTATTACTATTAAGCCGAAAATCTGCTTGAATTCTATCATTCTGACTGAAAATTGCTGTTTTTGCTGATATAGTGCGGTTGAGAAAATAATTTACCAGAAAATGATAGGATTCAATCCGTTTTCCGGCTTAAGGTAGTTACAGCAAGTATTTTATTTAAATTTAAACTAAATCGGGAGGATGTATGAATAAAGCCATAGGGGAGACATTACCCCAACTGGAGGCTTCATTTCAGGGAGAACTGATCACCCAAAAAGATAGTGCGTACGACGAAGTACGGGCAATTTACAACGGGATGATCGACAAACGCCCTCAATTGATTGCAAAATGCACTAATACAGAGGATGTGATCGCCGCCGTTAAGTTCGGCCGGGAAAACCAGCTTGAGACCGCCATCCGCTGCGGAGGTCATAACGGACCGGGACTCAGTCTGGTTGATGATGGATTGGTAATCGACCTGTCAGAAATGAAGGGGATTAAAGTGAATCCGGACAATAAGACGGTGCGGGTGGAGGGGGGATGTACCTGGGGAGATGTAGATAAAGCCACCCATGAGCACGGGCTGGCAACTGTCAGCGGCATTATGTCTACAACCGGTGTCGGCGGCCTTACCCTCGGCGGCGGACACGGGTATCTTACCCGTAAATACGGGCTGACGATCGACAACCTTGTGGGTGCAGAGGTTGTACTGGCAAACGGAGAGTTGGTTCGAGCGAATAAGGATGAGAATGCTGATCTTTATTGGGCACTTCGCGGCGGAGGGGGTAACTTCGGGGTAGTTACTACGTTTGAATATAAACTGCATCCGGTGCATACCGTCATAGCAGGACCGATGTTCTGGCCTATTGATCAACTCGAAAAAACACTCCGGTGGTACAGAGAGTGGCTGCCGAATGCGCCGGAAGATGTCTACGCTTTTTATTTGACGGCTGAAGTTCCGGCCGGCGACCCGTTCCCGAAAGAACTACACGGGAAAAAGGTGTGCGGTCTGTTATGGTGTTTCACCTCCTCTGAAGATGAAGCACAGCCGTTCCTTCAGGAAGCACGTGATGTGGCAAAACCTATCCTTGAGCTTGTGGGTCCATTGCCCTACCCGACACTTCAAAGCATGTTCGACGAATTGTATGCACCGGGCTTGCAGTGGTACTGGAAGGGAGATCTCGTCCGTGACATACCGGATGAAGCGATCCAGAAGCATGTGGAGTTTGCCGAAGTACCCTCAATGCATTCGACAATGCATCTGTATCCGGTAAACGGGGCAGCTCATAGAGTTGGGAAAGAAGATACAACATGGAATCACCGTGATGCCAACTGGTCGATGGTAATAGCGGGCATCGATCCCGATCCGGCAAACATGAATGTTATATCAAATTGGGCAAAGAATTACTGGGAAGCAGTTCATCCGTACACGCTCGGCGGAGCTTATATCAATTTTATGATGGAAGAGGGGCAGGACCGTATCAAAGCGACGTATGGTGATAATTACAGCCGGCTGCAGAAAATTAAAGCAAAATACGACCCGGATAATTTCTTTCACGTGAATCAAAACATCAAGCCGGCGTGATATCGGCTTATTGTTGATATGAGAGAAAGGTCTACAGTAACGTGCCCGTCACTCTTGTTTTAATGCGTATGAAATTTCAATACAAACTATTGCTTGCCAATAGATACTGGAAGTGACAGGCAAATGTATTTTGTATTCATTAACCCTCCGATCCCATTAGCTTCATCAAATCCTTCCATCGAGAATCAGTGCAGAGTACCATCGGGTTGGTGTCGGATCCGGTAGGAAACTTTAACGGTACGATCGATCAGAGAATCAGGCGATTGAGATGTGCGACGCACTCGCCTGTAATGAGAGTACGTCGCACATTCATCTGTTAATAGCTTCCAATTTACTACAGGTATCGGGGTGGATATAGTCTCTTACAGCTCAAATACAGAATCGTAGAAAGCAAATACCTCAACCATATCCTCCGTTCTCTTGATTCTGCGCCGGTGATCATATTCAGACCCCGCACTTATCGTCTAATTCCTCTCCATGCTCGTCAGAAACCGGCAGTGTGAGAGGATCATCCGACGGTGCACCAAGGAATGTCGCAATAATCCGGAGTTCTTCGGTATCACTTGGGTTTCGCCCCATATGAAAATTGTCAAAACCGGGATCGACAAATGACTCCCCAGCATTGTAGGTTCGCACCACACAATCGTCGCCATATATGAAATCGAAACTGCCCTCTATTACTGCTACAAACAACAAACCGGGATGAGAATGCCATGGAAGCCTTACACCCGGCTGGATGGTGACATCAAGCACCTGCATTCGCGAAGCATCGCGGAGATTAATGACCTCACGTGGCCGACCATCGAGTTTCTTTCTAATCTGCAGGTCTAAATCGTCGGTGAACTCGAGTTCATCCGTTAACGGAGTAACGCTGATGGGGTCGTTGTTCTGCTGAGTGACCATATCCGCCTCGCCGCGAGAAGCGAGGACTGATTCATCCGATGGGGCTGAAACCGGTTCGCCGGACATTCCGTCATTGTTGTATCCGAATAGAACGAAAGCTATTAGTAGAATTGGTGCGGCAATGACTAATTTTGTGACATAGAGATAAGGTGAATTCATGATAATACCTCCCTTTTAATGTGAGTATCAAGGTGAATTATTTGGGTTAGATACTAATGAGCGATAAAATTGTTCCTCTGGTTATTAAGGATACCAATTCCGTGCCACATTTGTGGGAGGTATCAGTAACTCACCTAACTTATTGATATTATGTAGGTTAGAAATGCCGGGTAGAAAAAGGGAGAAATTCAGGATTAAAATTTTCGATGAGAACTGCGAGTTTCACTCGGGAGTTTTTGCGAGGGAGATTATTAATATATGAAATTAGCTTATATAGTATTTACATTTTCTCACCACTCTTTAACCCATATTTTTTTATTTTGTATCTCAGACTGCTTTCGCCGATTCCCAATTGACGCGCCGCGGCAGACTGGTTCCAACTGTTTTCGAGAAGTGCATCCAAAACCATCTTTCTTTCATATTGATGTTGTGATGATTTGAGACCCTCCCCTGCATCAGGGTCTAAACCGATTGAGTAATCACCGAAGCGTACTTCCGGCGGTATCAGGTCGGAATGAATATATTCCCGGCCGCTTTCTGCCAATACTACCATTCGTTCGACAATGTTTTCCATCTCACGGATGTTTCCCGGCCACATATACTGCTCGAGAAGCTCCATCGTCCCGGGTTCGAATCCCTTGATCGGTTTGCCGTATTTTTTAGCGTTGTCCTTAAGAAAATGAGCAGCAAGTGCCGGTATATCTTCTGTTCGCTCACGCAGCGGAGGAAGAACAATATTAAGAACATTGAGGCGATAAAATAAATCATCCCTGAATGTTCCATCCTTAATCTTAGTACGTATATCAACACTTGCAGCAGCGATAATCCGAACGTCAATTGGTATCATACGATTTGATCCAACGGGACGAATTTCACCTTCCTGCAACGCCCGAAGTAGTTTGCTTTGTATATCAGGAGGCATGTTCGTAATCTCAT
>PWXV01000315.1 GCA_003568415.1 Ignavibacteriales bacterium | reverse complement strand
ACTCCGACGATCCCGATCAATTGCGGAATGGATTCTACTATTTTGAAGACCTCTCCTACGGCGATACCCTCGATGTTTACTTCGGCGGTACGGGGTTCTATCCCGATACGACGTCTGTTATCGTAAAAGATGACGATATGACGTTTCTCGATTTTCAACTCCTTTCATCGCAGCCGCCGTACATAGCCGCGCTGGATCCGGAACAGGGTGAAGAGCGCATCCGTATGACCGGTTTTGTGCGCATTACTTTCAGCCGGCCAATGAACAGGGACTCCGTTGAAAGCGCTTTATCGATAGATCCCCATATTGAGGGGCTCGAGTGGTTGTGGACCAGCGATCATACCCAGGTAGGTTTTACCAGGGATGCACTTGATTTTCTGACTGAATATACGATAACAATTGGCGAGGGGGCAGAGGATGTGCAGGGACATAAATTTGATGGAAATATGGACGGTGAAGAAGGCGGCATATTCGAGTATACGTTCACAACACCGCCGGAAGATACCGATCCCCCGGTAGTGGTCAGGACATGGCCTGAGGAAGAAAAGAGAGATGTCGAACTGCAACCGATCGTGTCTTTTATGTTCGATGAGGAACTTGATGATGCGTCTATCCATAATGAAACGATATTAGTAACCGATCATAATGATGAACCGGTAAACGGGATCGTAAAACATTATGTAGTTGATATAACAAGTGTTGTACAGTTCTTTCCGGATGAATCCCTTCGTTCAAATACTTTGTATACGGCTACACTTGCCGAGGGGATCGAAGATATATGGGGTAATGCAACCACATCACCGTTCGTGTATGATTTTTATACCGGTACCCGGGCGATCGATCAGGTCGATATCATTGATGATTTCGACGGCGGATTGGGTAATTGGTGGCATCCCGAACAGAGCGGCAGTACAACCGGCATAGATGCCGACGAGACCGCCAGGGAACCCGAAACGGTTATAGTCAATCCGATAACGGGCAGTGATATAGCAATGAGAGTTTCTTATGGTTGGGACACCGGCGCGGGTTCACATTTAATACGATTACATACACCGGCAACAAGTTCGGCCGGAGGAGTGCGGTTTGACGATACCTATATTATGCAGGCATATGTATTTGGCGACGGATCGGGCAACAGCTTCAGGTTTGTTGTTCGTGAACGGGGAGCTGCAACTCCTGCAAGTTATGAGGCGAGTCCCTGGTATACACTGGACTGGATCGGATGGAAACGTATCTCCTGGGATTTACAAAATGATCCTGTTATAGCATGGGTTAACGGCGACGGTGAACTTGAACCTCCGCTTCTTATAGACAGTTTTCAGTTGACGTTTGATGATGGAGGTGAAGAGACCGGATCTGTGGTTTTTGATGATTTGCGTGTGGTGAGCAAGGTAGCAACCGGTGTCGACCGTATAGCTGAAACCGTACCCGATGATTTTAACCTTGAACAAAACTATCCGAATCCGTTCAACCCGACGACCAACATACGGTTTTCTCTGCCCGAACAGAGTCACGTTAAGCTGCAAATCTTCAATATGCTCGGTCAGCAGGTAACGACGCTGGTAAATGAAACACACGATGCGGGTCAATATGAAGTGACGTGGCAGCCGGAAGTTGCATCGGGTACATATATATATCGTATTGAGGCGGTTTCATCGACGAATCCGGAAAATCGTTTTATCGATGCGAATACAATGGTTTTCCTGAAATAAATTTCCAATTAGCTGTATACGGCTGACCCGAAATTATTTTTTTGATTTTGGGTCAACCGATATAAATATGTAACAGATTTTATTATTTCCCTCAAAGGGGGTGATAACGCACCTACACTGCCATTGTTTATCCCGTAACAGCTACAAATACTTCTCAATAGAACACTATTTTGATATCTCACAGAAATAAAGGAACACTATTATGAAAAACATTACAAACTTGGTAGGCGGAGTATTAGTACTTTGCATTATGCTCACCGGGTCGCTCTATGGTCAGTTTACAACACTCTGGGAGCGTGCAAATGATGAGCAACCCGAATGGTTTGGTACCGGTACCGAACGGAGTATCGCATTCGGAATTATAGATGATGAAGAGTTGCTTTTAGTTGCAAGCAGAGGCGATGGACAGTTTATACGATTGATCGATCCGGAAACCGGTGATGATGTCGGAGAGATCGATGCTTCAGGTTTAACCGGGGGGACTATTCCCTTTAATACTGTTGCCGTTTCCGACGACGGTAAGATATTCGCATCCAATCTTGCAGCACCTGCAAGTGCAGATGATCCGTTCAAAGTTTATATGTGGGAGGATATGAATGCTGCCGAAGAGTTGGTCGTTACGTATACGGAGGAAGAGTACCGGTTGGTCGATAATCTTACCGTTGCCGGATCGGTTGAAGACGGCACCGCGGTAATTTACGGAGCGGTGGGGAATGACAATCGTGTTTTACGCTGGTCGATGATCGAGGACAATGAAAATTCCGGAAATTATGTCTTTGATCAAACACCCGATGATCTTGAGCTTTCAAATATAGCTGCCTGGGGTACTCCCGGATCAGCAGTTGGAAAAAGTCACGATATCGATGACGGATTTTTCGCAACAGGACGGTCGGTAACCTTTATTCGTGAATACGACGGTGATGGGACGACAACGGGATATGTCGAATATGCTGATGGCAATAAAAATGCCGGAGCAATTGATTATCATATAGTCGATGATACAGAGGTTATGTTTTCATATCATCCGGGAATACGGCAGGTTAGAGTTCACACACTTGCAGGCGGTCCGGGTTCTGTCTGGACAAACAGAACCGGTGAAGATCTCGGTGCTACACCTGTGCTTGGCACGACCCAAGAAGCTATTTCAGGTGATCTTGCAGTAAAAAATTATGAAAACGGAATGTTTATTATCTACAAACTTGCAACTAATAATGGTATAGCCGCTTACGAAGCAGACTTCACATTAATGCCGGGCGGCACACAGCTTGCCGGCGTTAATGCAGTACCGCCAGCTATCACCCCTGCAACCGGTGAAATTCAAGGAACTATTTCGGGAGCAAAGAGTGAATTAATCCTTGAAGGTTCATTCTCGGGGCTGCTCGGTGAATTTACCGCGGCTCATCTTCACATAGCACCTGTTGGGGAAACCGGCCCGCCGGTAATTGAGTTGTCCGTAACACTCGAGAACGATACCGCAGGTACTTTCCTGGCAGAAGAAAATGTTTTTGAATTAACGGAGGAACAATTCTTCGCCCTTAACACAGGTGAGCTCTATGTTAACATACATAGTGATGCATATCCCGCAGGTGAACTTCGCGGTCACCTTTACGGTGTAGATAATGAACCGCCCACGGCATCGAATATAGTTGAACCTGAAGATGGAACGGCGCTCACGATTGAAGGAAATCCATCGGATGTCTTTACGATAGAATGGGAAGAGGCCGAAGATCCGGACGGAGATCAGTTTGTCTATCTTCTGAACGTTGCACTGGATGAAGATTTTGAACAACCGCTCGTTCTTGATTTAGAAGGTACCTATACCAGTGCACATCCAATGTATGCAGAGGTGGATGCTTTTCTAAACGCGCTTGGAGTCGATGTGGACGAGTCCATCGAACTTTATTTCCGGATAATTACAACCGACGGCAGCCAATACAGTATCGGTGATCACGTTATGGTGGAATTCACCCGCGGAACGTTTGATGAACTTGCCGGTGAATT
>PWXV01000181.1 GCA_003568415.1 Ignavibacteriales bacterium | reverse complement strand
TTGAATTCTTTCGGGGTATAAACTATTACATCTACCGGATAATCGGAGTCTATTATTTTTAGAGCATCAACACGTCTCCAAACAGGTCTTTTCCGGGTATTCTTTATTAATAACAAATCAATATCACTATCAAAATGAGTACTACCGCGGGCATGTGAGCCGAATAATAGGATTAGTTCCGGGTTGTATTCTTTTTTGAGTTGATCTACTATTTTGTTAATTTCTTTTTGTGCTGTTGTTTTCATTTTAATACTGTAGCAGCTCTTTTAAAAACCGAATGAAACATTCTCTTCGTCAGTTTGCCCGTAAAGGTATTTTGCTGACTCGGGTGATACGATGCTACAAGATACAAATTTTCATGGATTTTTACTTGCTGACCGTGCTTGAAAGACGGCTTCCTTGGAAAATTCGACCATTGTAATGATTCGGTGCACGTAACAACTGTATCGAATGCAATTTTTCCTAATGCGACTATCACTTTCACATTTTTGAGGAGCTGCATTTCCTGTAACAAAAACGGCCTGCAGTTGTCGAATTCGTCCTTTGCCGGTTTATTTGCCGGAGGGGCACATCTGACGGCAGCGGTTATATAACAGTTTTTTAATTGCATGCCGTCATTCCGACCGGTCGATTCGGGTTGATTTGCAAATCCGAATTTAAAGAGCGCTCCGTACAACCAGTTACCGCTCTGATCTCCGGTAAACATTCTTCCCGTGCGATTAGCGCCGTGTGCTGCGGGTGCAAGTCCGACAAGTAGTAACCCGGCATCTTGATCGCCGAATCCGGGAACCGGTTTACCCCAGTAGTCCCAATCCATATATTGGCGGCGTTTTGTTGCAGCGACTGATTCACGCCACTCAACTAATCGGGGGCACGTCCGGCAGGTGATGATACGGTTGTTTAATTCTTCGATATTATTCAAAGAAATCACGTAACTGCGTGTTAAATTCCTCGGGATTTTCCAGGTTACTCATATGTGCCGCATCGGGAATAATGTGAATATGTGAATCGCGTATTCGATTTGCCATACTCTGAGCGGCTGCGGGAGGAGTGAGTTGATCGTGTTCTCCTACAAGAATTAAGGCCGGCACATTAATTTTACCGAGCGATTCGGTAGTATCTGTGCGCGCAGCAAGTGCTATTAATGTGCTGCATAATGATTGCGGAGATGTTTGTTCGATCATCTTCCGGACTTTCCGGATATCCTGCGGATGTTTATCAAAAGATTCAGGTGCAAACACCGTTTTAAGAAAATTTTCGGCAAATGTTTCAACACCGTCATTTTGTATTGTACGAATGGCATCGGCGCGTTTTGTCTTTGCCTCGTTGGTATCGGCTTCGCTTTTTGTGTTTGCCAGCACGAGCGATAAGAATCGTTCCGGAGTGCGTTCAATACCGCGCAAAGCAATGTATCCTCCCATAGACAATCCGACAACGTTAGCCGCTTGTATCCCGAGATGTTCCATGAATGCAAATAGATCGTCGACTAAAAAATCGATTAATACATGCCCGTTACCCAATTCACTCTTACCGTGCCCTCTGACATCATAGGTTATAACGCGATGCGTATCGGCAAGCAATTCAGTCTGCTCTTTCCACATTGTATGGTTAAACGGAAACCCATGAATAAAAATAACCGGCGATGCATGTTCGATACCGGTGTCTGTATATTCGATTTTCGTATTATTAATTGATGCTGTCGGCATTGAGAACGTACTCCTTGTAGTTGTTTGTGATAGAGAGGGGGGGGCCACCTTTTAGGTGGTTCCCACCTGTGGGAGGGAGTTCCCACCCGCAAGTGGGAACTATCTTTAAGATAGACCCCACTTTTCCATCCCACTGTTTAAATATATCATTTCTTTATAAAAAAAAATGAGAACTAAATAAAGATACCCGCCATCGGCATCTGTAACGGCCTGATGGCAGGCGTGATAGTTATGTCATTATTACTTATTTTCGCTTATCAATTTCTACATAATCACGGGAATCTTCACCGAGAAAGATCTGTCGCGGCCGTGCAATACGACGGTCCGGTCCATCGAGGAACTCGAGCCATTGCGCCAGCCAGCCGGACGTTCTCGGAATGGCAAACAGGACCACAAACATATCAGTGGGGAATTTCATCGCCTGATAGATAAGGCCGGAATAGAAATCAACATTCGGATATAATTTCCGGCTAACGAAGAAATCATCCTCAAGCGCTATGCGTTCGAGTTCAAGAGCGATGTCCAGCAGCGGATTTTTTCCGGTAACCTCAAATACTTCGTCTGCCATCTTCTTGATAATCTTTGCCCGCGGATCGTAGTTTTTATAAACACGGTGACCGAATCCCATAAGCCGGAAATCGCCCGCTTTAACGCGTTTGATGTATTCGGGGACTTTTTTTACATCACCGATCTCGGCGAGCATTCTTAATACCGCTTCATTTGCCCCTCCATGCAATGGTCCGTACAATGCAGCAGCGGCACCTGCCGTGGCCACATACGGATCGGCGTTAGAACTGCCGATACTCCGCATTGCATTCGCGCTGCAGTTTTGCTCGTGGTCTGCGTGGAGGATGAAGAGAACATCAAGCGCTCGTTCGAGAACAGGATTCGGCTCATATTTTGGTTCACTCATCTTAAACAGCATATTGAGGAAATTGCCGGTGTAGCTTAGGTTGTTATCCGGATAGACATACGGAAAACCCATTTTATGCCGGTAAGCATAGGCAGCCAGCGTGGGCATTTTCCCGATGAGACGATGGACCTGATGCAGCCGGGTATCGGGATCATCGATATTTTTTGCTTCCGGATACAATGTGGAGAACGCTGCAACGGTGCTGACAAGCATTCCCATCGGATGGGCATCATACTGGTATCCGTCCATGAACTTTTTGACGTTTTCGTGGACGAACGTATGATGGGTGATATTATACTCCCATTCTTCGTATTGTTTTTTTGTCGGTAATTCACCGAACAATAAGAGATACGCCGTTTCGAGATAGTTACTCTTCTCGGCAATTTGTTCGATAGGATAACCACGATACCGCAAGATACCTTTTTCGCCGTCGATAAAAGTAACCTTGCTTTTACATGATGCGGTGTTGGTAAAGCCGGGATCATATGTCATCATCCCGAAATCGTCATCTTTCACTTTAATCTGACGTAGATCCATCGCTTTAATAGTATCGTGCTCAATCGGAACTTCATATGATTTTCCGGTTCTATTATCGGTAATAGTGAGCGAGTTTTTATTAGCCATAATTATCCCTTCGGATTTGTTGGTTGTTTTTGAGCATTTGATGGTTTAGGTACATCACTTAAAAAACCTGTTCCGCAAATTCTTCGAGCTCACGGGCAGATGATTCTTCAATATCCGCATGCAGACTGTTGCCATGTGAATCCATGGTAACGATAGCGGGAAAATCTTTCACCTGGAAATGCCACATTGCTTCGGGTATGCCGAATTCATCGAGGAAGTCGACACCGGTCACCTCTTCTATACACTTCACATAATACTGTGCGGCACCGCCGATTGCATTAAGATATACGGCGCCCTCGTCTTTCATAGCGTCGAGTGTCTTCTTACCCATGCCCCCTTTACCTATGACCGCACGAATTCCGAATTTCTTGATAATATCTCCCTGGTAAGGTTCTTCCCGAATACTTGTGGTCGGACCCGCTGCATTGACAGTCCATTTGCCGTTCTTCTGAAGCATTACCGGACCGCAATGGT
>PWXV01000188.1 GCA_003568415.1 Ignavibacteriales bacterium | reverse complement strand
CTTGATGAATGCGATGGTTATGTGCTTGCAGAGAAAATTGTTACGAAAGAACCGATACCGTTGTTCGATTCATCGGCAGTGGATGGATATGGGGTTCGGTATCAGGATATCGAAGGTGCATCAGAAAAAAGTCCCGTTCGATTATCTCTTGGCGGGATGGTGCGGGCAGGTGACCGGGGGAATATTAAAATAAAAAAGAATTCCGCTGTCAAAATTTTTACCGGTGCACCGGTACCGCAGTCGGC
The DNA here is from genome assembly GCA_003568415.1 of Ignavibacteriales bacterium. Taxonomy (GTDB): domain Bacteria; phylum Bacteroidota; class Ignavibacteria; order T3Sed10-11; family T3Sed10-11; genus T3Sed10-11. Next base: position 46,330 of record PWXV01000188.1, on the reverse strand, counting down.
ATCCGCTGTTGTTATGAAAGAAGTAACCGAGGAAATGGATGGTGTGGTCTTGATAAAAAAAGCAGCTACAAAGGACCAGAATATTCGTAAAAAGGGTGAGGAGTTCGGAAAAGGGAGAACTATTTTTAAGCCCGGTACTTATATTTCTCCTTCGGTTGTTGCAATGCTTGCATCGCTCGGCAGCACACGGTTTAAGGTATATAAAAAGCCCCGTGTATCGCTGATCATTACCGGAAATGAAATCAAGCATCCCTCGGCAAGATTAAAAAAGGGACAGATCAGGGATTCGAATTCATATGCACTGAGTTCCGCTCTTCGTTCGCTTGCTATAGAAAATATAAATGTAGTTCACAGCAATGATACTAAACCCGATACCAGAAAAGCATTCACGAAATCATTAAGGCAATCCGATGTGGTCATCTCGGTTGGCGGGGTATCGGTTGGAGAATACGATCTTGTGAAGGATGTCCTTTCGGATATCGGTGTAAAGCAAATATTTTGGAAAGTTGCAATGAAACCAGGTAAACCGAATTACTTCGGTGTCAAGGATAAAAAGCTTGTATTCGGACTTCCCGGTAATCCTGTATCGGCAATGGTTTCATATTATACATTAATACGTCCCTCACTTCTAAAAATGATGGGAGTTCCCGAACCATCTCCATTCACTCTGCAAGCCCGGCTCACGGAAAGAATAACCAAGAAACCGGAACGTATGGAATTTGTGAGAGGTATTATGGAACGAGGCAACGATGGTGAACTGTATGTCAACCCTGCAAAAGGACAGGATTCGCATATGATCGGTGGAATGGCAAAGGCGAACTGTTTGATTTATTTTCCAAAAGGAAGTAGACTCCTCAATGCATTCTCCATTGTTGAGGTGGAGATGCTTCAGTGGTAAAATAATTGAAAAATTAGTCTAACATTTATATATTTTTATATTATGGAAAAACAATATATCGAAAAAAGGGATGATGTTTATTGGATAGCGGGTACCCGTGTATCGCTTGATTCTGTAATCCACGCATTTCGGGATGGGCTCTCTCCTGAAACCATCGCTGCCGAGTGTTTTCCCACGCTTACATTGGAACAAGTGTACGGAGCAATAACTTATTATTTAAGAAATAAACAGCAAATTGATAATTATCTCAACAAAGCCGATTCTGAATTTGAATCGCTTCGTTATACCGTCAACGAACCGGCATTTTCTAAAAAAATGGCGGAGGTTCGTCGAAGTATTCATAAATCAGACTCATGAAACTCCGTTTCCAGGCAGATAATGATTTAAATCAGATTATCATTAAAGCAATTCAACGTCGTGAACCTGCCATCGATTTTAGAACTCCTCAAGCTGCCGGACTCACCGGATTAAAAGATGAAGACGTTTTATCAGTCGCTGCTCGTGAAAAAAGACTGCTTGTAACACACGATCGAAGAACGATCCCACATCATTTTGCTGAGTTTATAAAAAATCAAAATAGCCCGGGAGTATTAATTGTTCCACAATCATTATCGGTTATAAAGGTAGTTGATGATATCATATTAATTTGGTTAGCAAGCGAAGACGATGAATGGATTAACAGGATACACATACTACCATTATAGCTTTAAAACAACCACAATAACACAAAACTCGTAATTTAAAAAGCATATGCCCGACCTTCACATCCCCTATTACATACTCCCGCTATTTTTCATCGTCGCCTTATTGTATTCAAGCGTCGGTCACGGCGGTGCGTCGGGTTACCTTGCGCTGTTTGCAATATTCGGTATTGTGTCGCCATACCTTGCACCGATTGCTCTTACTCTTAATGTTATCGTTGCATCAACAAGTTTTTCAATGTACAAGCGCGAAGGATATTTTTCAGCCCGCCTGTTGCTGCCCTTTATTGTTACCTCGATACCCGCAGCATTTATCGGGGGATGGATTCAGATAACCGATGAACTGTTTGCACTTTTACTAGGATTGATCCTGCTGCTGACAGGAATCAGGATGCTGTTTTTCCCGAAAATCGGCCAAAAAACCGATGTCACCGATAAAACAATCTGGATGCTGGGAATTCCCATCGGATTGGTTCTGGGCGGTATAGCCGGTATGATCGGTATCGGTGGCGGGGTGTTTTTGAGTCCGATAATTTTGATGCTCGGTTGGGCCGATGTGAAACGAACCGCAGCCGTCGCAAGTGCGTTTATAGTATTAAACTCGGTCAGCGGATTAACGGGACACGTAATCCGTGGAAATGTGATGCTCGAGCCGCTTCTGCTGATCGGTGGATTTGTCGTTGCCGGAGGATTGCTCGGCTCGTATATGGGAGCAAAACTGGTAACGCAAAGACAATTACAAATTGCGCTCGGCATCGTGCTTGTCATTGCTTCATTGAAATTGTTTTTTCAATAATGCATATTGGTTAATTATGAATGTTAAGGTTTTATTATTCTCGATAGCAAAGGATCTTACAGATTTTGAGGAAAAGACAGTGACTCTCGAAAAGGGCGCTACCGTAGATTCTGTTATGGATTATCTCATTGCATATAATCCGGAGTTTGAGAATTGGAAGCAGGTCTTCCGTTTTGCGGTGAATCAGGAATATACCGGCCTCAATCACAAATTGCAGGATGGTGACGAGGTTGCCGTGATACCGCCGGTGAGTGGTGGGTGATGTGATTTTCTGGAACCACGAATGACACGAAGTTACACAAATAAAAACATAATAGTTTTGCCCTTAATTGTATTGCCTTAATTACCATGATTAAAATCGTAAAATCCACTATAGAGGTAGAAACAATTGTGCAATCGGTACTAACACCCGAATCAGGCGCGGTGGATGTGTTTATCGGTACGACGAGAAATCATTCGAACGGCAAAGAAGTACTGAAACTTGACTATGAAGCGTATGAATCGATGGCGCTGAAAAAGATGGAAGAGATTGCCTCGGACGTCCGCGAGCGATGGGATGTACACAAAGTTGCGGTTGTCCATAGAACCGGTGTAGTGGCGATCGGTGAAGCGAGCGTTGTTATAGCCGTATCCTCTGCTCATCGAGAAGAAGCATTTACGGCGTGCCGGTATGTTATAGACCGGTTAAAGGAAAGGGTTCCCATATGGAAGCGGGAATTTTTTGCCGACGGGACAGTTGCATGGTCCCAAATTACACATCCCGATAAACAACCGGAATAATTATGTTAAAAGATTCATTCAACAGAATAGCTAATAATCTTCGTATCTCGATCACCGACCGGTGTAATTTCCGTTGTTCCTATTGTATGCCGGAAGAAGGAATGGTGTGGATGGATAAAAATGAATTACTCACATATGAGGAACTTCACCGGCTCGTCCGGATTTTCTCCGAACTCGGGGTATCCAAAATACGAATCACCGGCGGTGAGCCGCTGATGCGGAAAGATGTCCATTCGCTTGTTAGCATGCTTTCAGGTCTTGACGCAATAAAAGATTTAGCAATGACGACCAACGGGTATTTCTTGAACGATCAAGCCGAACTTCTCGCCAAAGCAGGGTTGAATCGTATTAACGTCAGTCTGGATTCCCTCGATGCGGTAAAGTTCAAAGAGATTACACGAAGGGATTATCTCCACCGTGTATTGGAGGGATTGGAAACAATCGCTTTGCAGGGTATCGCTCCCATAAAGATCAATGCTGTCATTATCCGCGGTGTAAATGATAATGAAGTTTCCGAGTTTGCAATTCTTGCACGGGAGAAACCGTATATCATCCGCTTCATAGAATTTATGCCCATCGGATGCGATGACGGATGGAACTCCGGGAAAGTGCTACCTTCACAGGAGATTCGTGAACGAATTGAATATGAACTAAAAATGAAATTAGTGCCCGTCGAATACCACGGTACGCAGCCATCGGATCGTTTTGTTTTTGAGGACGGGAAAGGGGAGATCGGTTTTATCAGCTCGGTCAGCGAACCGTTCTGCGAGCATTGCAACAGGGTACGCATTACCTCCGACGGAAAACTCCGGACGTGTTTGTTCTCTCATAAAGAAACCGATCTGAAAAAACTTATCAGAAACAATGAAAAAGACGATACGATAAAAGCAGTCATAGGGGAAGCGGTCTGGAATAAAGAGGAAGGTCATCTCATTAATCAGCCGGAATTCAAACGGCCGGACAGGACGATGTCGCAAATTGGCGGATAATAAAATAAGTATACAATTTTTTAAAAAAGTAAAGATATAAAATGGGTATCGGCATAGAGGTTCGTAATTTCGAGCAACAGATCATTGATCGCTTGGGTTTAAAGTGGGCAGACATTGCGTTATGTGAACTGGGGAACCAGAAAATAAAATTTCGTAAACCACGTATATCTTCAAAGAAATTTTATTATGAATTGGGTGTCAAAGAACACATATCTATCGATATCAACGGTAAGAATAAAGCTCTTCCGCTGGATCTTGATGATCCCGTGCCCTCCTCTCTTCACAACCGTTTCGATGTAATAACGAATTATGGTACCATCGAACATATAAATAATCAATATCAAGCTTTTAAAAATATGCACGATATGTGTAAATCAGACGGGATAATGATTCACTCATTACCCCCGGTCGGGCACTGGCCCGGTCACGCACGGTATTATTATACCGAAGAAAACATGACACTTTTAGCACAACTTTGTCAATATGAAATTATCGATAATTTGCAGCGCATTAAAAGAGAAGGAGGTGAAAACCAGGAGCTGCTATTTGTAGCTTACCGGAAACATAAAGAATCATTTATTACTCAATCGGAATTTTTTACTATCAATATTGAAGATACCGGTGATACATCAACGACAGGTAACTATACCAACCTCACTAAAAAGTGGCAGAAAAAAATTCAAATGTTGTACACAAAGATAAGCGGGTCTTCAGTATGAATTGGAAATGGACACTATAAAGTTGCCGGAGGTTGATTCGGCGGCTCGAATAAGGTAATTATTACAAAAAATATTTCGGGGATGCCCCCTCATCCCCGAAAAAAATCCAGTTTTCTAGTATTCACGATCCCTTTTCTTCTTTCGTTCCTTTTTATCCTCGTCTTTTATAACTTCAAAGCCGGCTTCCTTAATAGCTTTCACTATTTCATCATCGGTAGCATGTTCATCTGCGAGAACGAATTTTACTTTGTTCTCTTCGTGCGATGCCCTAATATCCTTTAATCCTTTTAGCTCTTTAAGCTTGGTTGAAACTGCATTCTCGCAATTACCACACATCATACCGGAAACATTAAGAACTTTCTCTCTGTCTTTCTTTTTTTCCTTTTCATCACCGTGATGATCGAGTGCGAATGCAGAACTGCTGGCAAAAAGGACTGCGAAAAGAATGGTCATTAGCTTCATAGCCAACCTCCCTATTTAAGATGAGCGATTTTTTGATTATATTACAATTGTATAGATATAACCAACACAAAAGATGAAGAGTTCCTGAATTATGAGGCAGGGTGGAATATTAGTAGTATTTGTAAGTGTAATATTATCAATAGTATGGTGGAATTGTGCCGGTCAGGTATCACCCGATGGCGGCCCGGAAGATCTAACACCACCCAATATTATCGGTGTATACCCTGAACCAAACTCCACAAATGTCGATACCGATATTATCAGGTTTGAGTTCAGTAAACACGTAGATCGTGGAAGTTTTGACCAGGCACTATTTATTTCTCCGATCATTGACGATATTGAAACAAACTGGCGTGGAAGAAGGGTTGAACTGACGCTTAATGAACCACTGCGCGAAAACACAACCTACTCGATAACAATCGGAACCGATCTTCGTGATACCCGTGAAGGTACGAGAATGAGCGAAGCGTTTACACTTGCTTTTTCAACGGGTGATGAAATAGATCAGGGACAGATTGCAGGTACCATATACCATGACGATCCGGTTGGGGCATTGATTTTTGCTTATGAATTAAAAGATTCTGTGATGGCCGATACTCTCAATCCCGCAGAACAATCTCCTGACTATATTACTCAAACAGGTGACGGAGGAAGATATCGTTTGCCGTATCTTCGTATGGGAATGTATCGCATTATAGCTGTTCATGATGAATTTCAAAACCGATTATATGACCGTGATGCAGATCCATACGGTGTTTATATCAGGGATTTAACCCTCACCGAAGATGAGCCGAACCAGGATGAAGTCAATATCAGGATGCATAAACCTGATTTTACGCGACCATTCCTGTCACGTATTACTGCTATCCATCACAGCAAAATAGTTTTAAGGTTTAGTAAAGCAATTGATCCGGCATCATTACACGCAACGTCCTTTCAGATCATACATAATGAAACTGAAGAGTCGCTGGCAGTAAATAATTATTCGATACGCAAATCGAATCCCTCGGAAATATATTTGTTCACCGCACAACAGGAGGATGGTGAGTATAGCCTGACAATTGATTCAACCCTAACAGATTTGTATGGTAATACAATTCGATCGGATGAACTAACTGAGGTGTTTGACGGTAATCCTGCTGACCCGGAAGAACCTGTGGTCGTCGAATATAGTAAACCGGCAGATGGTGAGAGGAATATTCAACCGACTGCGGATATTACCTTGCAGTTTTCATATCCGGTAAGAACCGAGCGAAGCGAGCGTGCCATTTGGGTTGTCGATACAAATGAAGTTGCACTTACGGGTGATTTTTTCTGGGAAAATGAAACCATAGTAACGTTCAAACCCAGCCGGTTACTTGAAAGTAAAATGCCGTATACCGTTGTGGTTGAACTTGATTCACTACCTGCCAAGTACGGTTTACAGTACGAAGATAGTTTATATACCAGCACCTTTACGTCTCTTGATAGAGATCTGTTGGGTACTATCGAAGGAGAAGTATTTTCAGACCAAAATGATCCGTTGACAATCAACGTGAATCGGGTTGGCCGAACCGGTAACGGCGGCCGGTATCAGGTGACAAGGATTGGAGGAGGTAGCTTTACGGTGCGCCATGTTCCGGAGGGGGAATATACACTCTGGACATTCAGGGATATTGACGAAAGCGGGGAGTATAACTACGGTTCTGTTTTTCCGTATCAAGGTTCCGCACCGTTTGTGACGTATGCTGATACGGTGCGGGTCAGGGCGCGTTGGACGGTTGATGGTATTATTCTGGATATGAGACGGTATGATGATGTCGAACAATTGGATATTGAAGCAGCAGGACTTCCGGACGAATAACCGGTGAATCAGAGATTAATCTCGTTCTAACTCGGGGTCATCACGTCTTAATTCATCAAAGTTCTCTACTTCATTTTCATCGTCAATATCGTCGTCCTCATCCTCATCTTCTTCCAGAATTTTTTCCGGTGGATCCTGGAGTACCCTATCAGGTACAATCCACGCATCCCGGAAACCTTCATCGACGACATTTGCCAACGCGCGGTTTGCTTGAGGGCGTGTTTCGAAATCACCGAGACGTACCTTATAAAATGGTACTTCATAGACCACATATATCCAGTGATCGGTAAATAATGTATCGGCGAAATCATGAATTTCCTGTGCCGCTTCCATATCTGATGTGGAATAAAGCTGGATTCGAAATCCCTGAATATACTCAGGAGTGTCAGGTTCTTCTATTTCAGGGGTTCGTTCCGGTTCTGTGACCGGATCATCTTCTTCCTCAACCTGAATAATAAATGGCGTATTGTAGTCTGATGGATCGAATTCACGCTCATAATCCCGGAGATCGTCCGCAAATGCATTATCCTCATCTTCACGAATTACTTCCCGTGGAGAGCAACCCGCAATGAGCAGAGCAAGAAATGATACTACGAAAATAAAATTATTAAATCGCATAACTGTTATTGAAGCTTTCTTCGCTGACGTTGTGTTATTTCAACGACCCAGGCATCATAATAATCAATTGAATATTCCCGCATTATTCTGTCACAGAATGCCCGGGCCTGATCATAATTAATGAATTTACCAACTGTAATTTTGTACAAACCTTTCTCAGCGTCGAATTCGGTGTTTGTCTCAAAATTAAAACGCTGCTGGGCTTTACGATATACCTGCTCAGCATTCATCGGGTCTTCATACGCACCGATCTGTACGGTGAAATACTCTGTCAATTCATCAACATCAGCATATTCGGGGAGTGTTCCATCGGTATATGATTGGACTCTGACTGTATCCTGTCGTGCTGAAAAGACACTTTCCTCGACAGCTGAATCATCTACCTTATCACTTACCACCTCAGGACTTTTACATCCCGATATGACAATTACTATCCCAGTGAGTATTGTGATATACATTTTGATTTGTATAAATTTCATGTGTAGAATCCTGTATTGCGATGGTTATTGATTTTAAAAGGTAATTAATAGCCGCCCGGTACTCCCGGGCCGTTTCCGCTTACAATTTTAACGCTTGCACTTGCACCGATTCGAGTCGCACCGCTTGCAACCATTTCTTCTGCATCTTCACGTGAACGAACCCCGCCGGATGCTTTAACACCCATGGTAGAACCTACAACTTTCCTCATAAGGCGAATGTCGCCGGATGTGGCACCGCCTTTACTGAATCCGGTGGAAGTTTTAACAAAATCTGCCCCCGCCCATTTACTGAGGAGGCAGGCTTTTACTTTCTCCTCGTCTGAAAGCAATGCGGTTTCAATAATCACTTTAACGATTGCGCCGGCCTGATGTGCTGTGCGGACGACCTGGAATACATCATTTTTCACGTATTCATATTCCCCCGATTTCAGCATTCCGACATTTATGACCATATCAATTTCTTGTGCGCCATCTTTGATCGCTTGATTCGTTTCCGCTACTTTTGCTTCGGTTGTTGTTGCACCGAGAGGAAATCCTGCAACGGTACACACTTTCACATCCGTACCGGATAGTGAGCGGGCACAAAGTGATACATATGAAGGGTTTACACAAACGCTTGTGAAATGAAACCGTTTTGCTTCTTCACATAGTTTTTGAATATCGTCAATTGTTGCTTCAGGTTTAAGTAGTGTATGATCAATAAATTGTGACAGATCACTTGAAAAAATTCCTTTATCAGAAACGCCAATACCGGCTGAGATACGCGACGCACCGTTTGCGATAATAGATTGTACACCCTCACTGTTATGTACTACGCAATTGCCGTCGGTACAAATACCGTCCTTGCATCTTGATGTTTCATCGCGATAGCTGGCAATCGTTTCACGGATTATTGAATCTATTTTTGGGTCCATCGTTATAATATATTGTATAATTTATTAATTTTCCACCTAATTGCTCAGTACTTCAAGTGTTCGTCGGTGTTTCTCAAGTGTTTGAGTGAAAGATTCGAGCTTATCTTTTTCTTTTTGTACAACTTCTTTTGGGGCTCTTGCGAGAAATTGTTCATTCAATAGTTTTTTTTCAATATTGTTTGAAGCTTTCTCCAGCCGGTCGATTTCTTTTGTTATTCGTTTACGTTCGATATCAATATCGATAATATTTTTTAGCGGGACAAATATTTCCGTACTGTTCACAACCGCAGATGCTGAATAGGGAGGACGCTCAATTGCTGCACCGACGATAAGTTTCGATGCTTTTGCAAGCCGTTCAAGATAAGCGCTATATTTGTTAACAATTTTCTGTTTCGTTTTGTTTTCGATTTTTAAATGTATTTCAGTTTCTTTCCCCGGCGGTACGTTCATTTCACCCCGTATACTTCGAACTGCCGAAATAATATCCTGGATTGTCTGCACATTTATCTCTGCATCGGCATTGATTTTCTTTTCTTCGGCTGATGGCCAGGGTTCGATCATAATACTTTCACCTTCTTTGCGGTCGAATATTCCCCACCATAATTCCTCGGTAATGAACGGCATGAATGGATGAAGCATCCGTAATGCGGTTTCATAAATGCGTAAAGCCCGTGCGATCGTTGCTTTTTGAACCTCCGGCTGTGACGATTCATAGAATCGATGTTTTATCATTTCAAGATACCAGTCACAGAAGTCATGCCAGATAAAATCGTAAAGTATCTTTGTAGCTTCGTTGACGTGAAAGCGGTCGAGTGCATGTGTAAGATTTTTTAGAGTTGTATGCAATCTGCTTTCAATCCAATGATCCACCGAATCAGAAAAAAGTTGCTCATCTTCAAAGGTGAAATCAACTTGTTCTTTGTTAATGAGGAGAAATCTTCCAGCATTCCATATCTTATTGGCAAAATTTCGCCCAATCTCACATTTCTCATTGGCATAGAATACATCCTGCCCGAGTGGCGCGAGATACAACACGGTGAACCGTAAAGCATCGGCGCCGTATTCATCAATTACATCAAGCGGATCGGGTGAATTACCGAGTGATTTACTCATCTTTCGACCCTCGATATCACGTATGATACTCGTATAGTAAACGTCTTTGAACGGAACATCACTACGAAACTCGAGTCCTGCCATAATCATTCTCGCGACCCAGAAAAAGATAATATCGGGTCCGGTTACGAGTGTATCGGTAGGGTAGAAATAGCGGAGGTCTTCATTTTCCTCAGGCCAACCCAATGTTGAGAATGGCCAGAGCCAGGAAGAAAACCAGGTGTCCAGTACATCTTCGTCCTGTCTGAAATTTATGCTGCTACAGTGATGGCATTTTTCCGGGTCTTCACGAAGGACCATAATATGACCGCAATCGTCACAATAGTACACCGGAATACGATGTCCCCACCACAGTTGCCGGCTGATACACCAATCGCGGATATTTGTCATCCAGTGATCATACGTTTTTACCCAACGTTCAGGATGAAATTGTATATTGCCGTCAAGAACAGCTTTGAGTGCCGGTTCCGCCAGCGGCTTCATTTTCACGAACCATTGATCTGAAAGATACGGTTCAATAATTGTATCGCAGCGATAACATCGCCCGATTGTGTGAACGTGATCGGAAATATTGTTTAGATATCCCTGCTTTTGCAAATCTTCCACGAGTGCTTTCCGGCATTCATTCCGATCCATTCCCCGGTATTGTTCCGGTGCATTTTCATTCATCTTCCCGGAAGTATCCATTACAATTATTTGTTCGAGGTTGTGCCGCTGGCCGATCTCAAAATCGTTGGGATCATGTGCCGGTGTTACCTTCACCAATCCCGAACCAAACTCAGGGTCGACATACTCATCGGCGATGATCGGAATTTCCCGGTTCGCTATCGGAATGATTGCCGTTTTCCCGACAAGATCATTGAATCGTTTATCTTGGGGATTGACTGCGACAGCAGTATCGCCAAGCATTGTTTCCGGTCTTGTCGTTGCAACGGTAATGGTTTTTTTCGATCCTTTGATTTGATAGTTTATATGCCATAAATGGCCGTTGGTATCTGAGTGATTAACTTCGTCGTCACTCAATGCAGTATGATCGTTCGGACACCAGTTAACGATATATTTTCCCCGGTAAATTAAGTCTTTTTCATATAACCGGATAAAAACTTCTTTGACTGCATTAGAGAGACCGTCATCCATAGTAAACCGTTCGCGGTCCCAGTCGCACGAGGCACCAAGTTTTTGTAATTGCTTGATGATAGTTCTGCCGTATTGCTCCTTCCATGCCCAGACCCGCTCCAGGAATTTCTCTCTCCCAAGCTCGTGTTTGGATTTACCCTCATCACGTAAATTTCGTTCGACCACATGCTGTGTTGCAATCCCGGCGTGATCGGTACCGGGTATCCAGCACGCTTCGTAACCATCCATACGTTTCCATCGTATGAATACATCCTGGATTGTATTGTTCAGAACGTGTCCCATATGTAACACACCCGTTATATTCGGGGGCGGAATCACAATAGTGTATGGTTTTTTATCTTTTTTTACTTCTGCATGAAAAAACTTATGCTGCAACCAATATGGATACCATTTTGTTTCGGCATCTGTTGGTGAATATGCTTTGGGTAAATCAAGTTTTTTCTTTTGTTTTTTACTCATAATTAATACTACTCCGGTTGTCTGTTTAGCGTATATTCACTATACGTTCATGGGTTGTCGTGTTTCCTGCCCTGTCAGCGATGGTAATCGTAAGATCATATTCTCCCGGTTCAAGTGGTTCACGTGTTCGGTATATGACCATTGAAAGATCGGGATCATACCGGCCGATAAGTAAATCATCATTTAATGTTATGGAAAGTGAAGCATGATCAATACCGGATTCATTGTCCTGTACCCTGAAACGTAATCTCATATTACGATTACCGTCAACAATTACATTGCTTATTGAAGGTGCGGTTGTATCAACAGCGACCGTAATATCGTTGAGCATTCTGCGGGTACTGCTGAATAACGTTCGAGCCTCAGGATCACGAATACTGTTTATCCCATTCCATTGTGATCGTGACCGTGAAAATATAGTGGTTCGCTCAAACGGTTCTATTTCGTCAGGCACACGTATGGTATAGCGAATACCTCTATCAAGCACCGAGCTTGTTGAATTAAACGAATAATAATAACCATCCATATTCTCGTTACGTTCGACAGTAAAATAAACGGGGTAATAGACCGATCCTTGATCATACGATAGCTTCAGATTGCCCCCATCGATATAAAGCTCTCCCTCATCATCAGGACGTATAGAATATATCGTTTCGGTATGTGTATATACGGTATCGTTATAGACATAGTAAAGATGTATATCCGATCCTGCTGAAGGATTTAATTGTAAACGTCCCTGATGTGTGTATCCCCGATTATGTATAAAGGGAACGGTATGTCGTGTATTGCCATGTTTAACTACAAGGGGCATTGATGAGTCAGGATATTCCGGATGTGTTATGTTGATAATTAACATATCACGGTAAAGTTCGTTTGCTATTTTCAGCTTGCTTTTAGTGATTGGTCTGTGTGGTTTATTGTCAAGTCTTGGGCTGATAGCAGGTAATTCTTTCTTAGGTGAATTGTTGATTGCAAGTGATCCCGTTAACGTTGAAACGTTACCGGAAAAGTCATACGCTTTGATGGTGAAATCATATGTACCCGGCTCAAAATTTTGTGCACGAATTAATCCGCCCCCGTGTTTTTGGTGTCCGTATAAGGGAAGGACGTTTCCTTCTTCGATGAATAACTTCTGGAATCGGCCTCGCCCGGTGTCCAGCAAATGATGATCGTAATGTAAGCGTATCTGATGCCGGTGAGCCATCGGAATCCGGTCATATTGCAGGGAGTAATAAAGACTGTCTTCGATGAAAAATTCCATAGAATAAATACCGTGCCTGTACCACGTATCGTTGTTCCGGTCGTGTACATCTGCTGCAAGACCAACCACGCCTGATATTCTGATCGGATTACGAATTACATACTCACCCGGATGGATAGCAACTGCTGGCATAGTTACCGGCGTGATTCGATCATTAACAAAAGCTGAGGCGTTGGTAGGGATTGCCGCAATTCGGTTGAATATCGGCGGCATCCGGTCATGTATTTCGATATTGTTTGAAAATTTAGGATTCAACGGGTTATTATTCGGATCGCGAATCTCAAAGTGTATATGTGGCGGCCCCGCGCCGGTGGCGCCTGACCGTGCAATGATATCACCTCGATTGTACACGAATTCATCCGGTTCAAAATGTATAGTAACGCTGTATTGAGCTGCTTCGTTTTGATGTTCATATACTTTTTCATCTATTGGATCATCAAATGAATCGAGATGAGCATAAAGCGTTGCATTCCCGTCGGGATGTCGCATGAGGATATATTTACCGTAGCCAAATGGCGATACACCTACTTGTTCTATGTATCCATCCTGAGCTGCAAATACTGGTGCCCCGATCTGTCCACGGGTACTGATGTCAATACCGGCGTGAAAATGAGTCGACCTGAATTCACCAAAAGCGGAGGTGAGTGTTCTTGTTATATCGGTCGGCCAGATATAATCGTCGATTTGTATTTCAAGTGAATCAAATGGACTGTAAATATCCGCAATACTTCGTGGTTGCCAGGTAATTTCAGCATCGATCGATTCCGGTTTTGACGTTAATCCGCTTGATAAAAAAATTATAAATCCGATCAAGACACCGGCCCCGATCAAGGTAAATGATGTGACGACGACTTTTTTCTTCCTTGACATATTATAACTTCTGTACCCGTGTGCTAAATGAAACAATATTGACTATTTCTGCTTTAACTGAATCTCCGGGTTGAAGCTGTCCAACACCCTCAGGTGTTCCCGTGAAAATGAGATCACCTCGTCGAAGGGAAAAATATTTTGTCAGATGTGCAATAATAGCAGGTATCGAAAATATCATATTACCGATGCAATCCTGCTGCCTAACCTGGTTGTTTATAGTTAAGCGTAGTGTTGTAGTCGTATTAATTAGTCCGCTTTCTTTTTTTTTAAACCGTGAAACCGGGGCTGCACCATCGAATCCTTTGGCAGTTGCCCACGGCAGTCCTTTTTTCTTTGCAACCGAGTGAATATCGCGTGCTGTTAAATCGAGTCCTACACCATATGCGATAATATACCGATCTGCTGCTTCAATCGATATATTTTTCGGAACCTCATCCACCAGTGCCACAAGTTCAATTTCATAATGAATATCGTTGCTGAACGTAGGTAACACAATTGGCGCCTCCCCGTTTATAACAGCAGTTGCCGGCTTTATGAAGACCACCGGTTCAGATGGAACCTCCGCACCCATTTCGCGTGCATGATCTGCATAATTTCTCCCTACACAATATACGGTCCTGGCGGTTATATGCTCGTTTTCCGGTTCAACGGTGATGACAGCCATAGCTAACAATTTTTATAAATACCCGAAAAGATTAAATATAGAGAAGCTTTTTCACACATTCAAGCCCTTGATTTTCATAAACATTCTCAGTAATTTTAACCTAAATTTGAAAAATATCGAATTCGCCTGTCTTTTTGAATTGGAGATAATTTTTGAGTAAAACTTATAAACAAGCCGGAGTCGATATAGATGCTGCAGACGCTTCGGTGCGTACTATAAAATCGCTGATTCGTTCGACCTTCTCGGAAAATGTACTGACCGATATCGGATTATTCGGGGGTTTTTATCGTCCGGATTTCAAACAATATAAGGATCCGGTATTAGTCTCAAGTGTGGATGGGGTTGGTACAAAATTACACGTTGCGATTCTTGCCAACAAATATGATACAGTCGGTAGCGATCTTGTCAATCATTGTGTCAACGATATTGCCGTAAGCGGTGCAGTGCCGTTGTTTTTTATGGATTATTTTGCCGCGGGGAAACTTGAACCGAATGTCTTTGAGGATGTTATCCGGGGATTTGTACAAGCGTGCAAAGAAAATAACTGTTCACTGATTGGCGGTGAGACAGCCGAAATGCCGGGTATGTATAAAGACAAGGATTTCGATCTTGCCGGTACTATTGTCGGAATTGTTGATAAAGAAAATATAATTAATGGTTCTGCTATACAAGCAGGTGATGTGCTTATCGGTATCCCTTCTAATGGTTTGCATACTAATGGCTATTCGCTTGCACGATCGATATTGTTTGAGCAGTATGCGGTTGATGACCATATTGACGAGTTTGGCTGTACTCTTGCCGAGGAATTGTTACGGATTCACCGTTCCTATTTACATCATATCCAGCAGTTGATAAACGAAACAAATCCCAAAGGATTTTCACATATCACCGGCGGAGGTATAGTAGGAAATACTATACGGATTTTACCGGATGAGACTGCATTAGAAATTGACTGGAATTCGTGGGAGGTGCCGGTAATTTTTAAGTTTATTCAGAAAATCGGTAGTATCGAGGAAAATGAGATGCGGCGGGTTTTTAATATGGGTATCGGTTTGGTCGTTGTTGCAGATAAAGAAGATGCAGAAAAAATAATAACAATTTTAAGCAAAAAGGAAGAGAAGGCAGTGGTGATGGGAGAAGTAGTACATAATTAGTATTAATACATTTATTGAATTGGATTTACTTATGTCCCATCAATACGATACTGCAAAACCTGAGATAACAAATACATCATATCTGCAGGATATAATTCTCGCATTAGATTCTGCAGATTCCAGGGACGAGATCTTGTGTATCCTTCCTGATGTTGCTTCCCGCTATATTAATTATCAATTTTTAATATTGGCACAGGTCAACCATAAACGTAGCCATTATAACCTCAGTGTAGTCACGCCAGCTAAAAGTCCGCTGGAATTCAACTATAAACATTTTCCGATCAATTCCGGTATGCCCGGATGGGTAATGAAACACCGGACACCGATTTCTGTAGATTTACGATCGGCGCCGAATACCGATCCGGGGCTCGAAGGGTATCTCGAGAATATCGGGGTGCGATCCTTACTTATAGCGCCATTGCAAACCGGGAACGAGCTTAATGGTGCACTCATATTTGCAGCTACAGCACCTGATTGTTATCAGGAAGAGGACCTATCCAATGCAACATTTCTTGCTATCCAGGTAGCGATTGCATTGCGTAATGTCAGGCTCTATGACGACCAGCAAAAACGGCTGACGCAGCTTGAGATGATTAACAATATCTCACACAAAATGATATCGATCCTTGATGTGAACGAACTGTTATCATCAGCGGCCGAAATCATTCAAAAGAACTTTAATTATTTTGATGTTACCATATTCCTGCTGGACGATTCAAACCAATATCTAACACTTGTTGCTCATTCCGGTAATTATATTGATTTTCTGCCTCACGGCTACCAGCAACATATTTCATCAGGTATAATCGGATGGACTGCTGCAAACAATCAGTCGGTAGTACTGAACGATGTCTCGATGGATGACCGGTATCTGACCTATGCATATCACAATACAAATTCCGAATTAACAGTACCAATCAGCTTTGGTAATAAGGTGCTCGGGGTTATAAATGTCGAAGATACACGGTTAAATGCATTTGATAAGATGGATATGATTGTGCTCGAAACACTTGCCGATCAGCTCGGTAGTGCACTTCGAAATGCCCGGTTGTATGATGAGGTGCGCCGGTCGAACGAGAAACTTGTAGACCTGGATAAGATGAAAACAGAATTCCTGAGCATTGTCTCGCATGATTTCAGATCTCCTCTGTCGAGTATTATCCTTGCGGCTAAATCACTTATAAAAAACGACGATGTTAAGGATAATAAACGAGTAACCGAATATTTGAAAATTATTGAAGATCAGGCGATGCGGTTGAATTATCTCGCCGAGGAAATCCTGTCTATTACCCGTCTGGAAGGCGGACGGTTGACTTATAATTTTAAGGTTGTTAATTTACATCGGCTGGTTGAGGATGCGGTCGCACTGGTTAAATTTTCGCACAAACACTCGCTGCAATGTACGATTGATGAGAACGTATCGTACATCAAAGCTGATGAGTCGAAAGTACGGCAGGTCATTCACAATCTGATATCAAATGCAGTAAAGTACTCCCCGAAAGGGGGAATAGTGAAAGTAAATGTACACGATCACTACGGCGATCGTATCATCGTTTCGGTCACCGATCAGGGAGTCGGTATACACCCTGAGCATGCTGATAAAATCTTTAAAAAGTTTGGTCGTGTGAACTGTGACCAAACTAAAAATATAAAAGGATCGGGACTTGGTCTCTGGATATCGCACGAGATCATTACCGCGCACGGCGGAGAGATTTGGTTTGAGAGCGAACCGGGGAAACAGACGACATTCCGATTCACCCTTAAGAAAGCAATGTAATTTTCAACCATAAGAAGGAGTGACTTCTATGGCACGACCGCAAAATGGCGACAGTCCAGAGGAACTTGATCAACTCGATATTCCGGAAACAGAGGAAGAGTACAATGCTCAGGAAAAGTATGTTCACGAGAATTTTGAAGAGAAGATGCAATCGCTGCGTGGCGGTATACGACTGGCGAAACATGTGCTTGCATTGTTCCGGTATATGACGGACGGAGCGATTCCCTGGTATAAAAAATCAGTAGTTGTAGCGGCACTCGTATATTTTATTATGCCATTCGATGCGATTCCTGATATGTTACCATTGATCGGTTATCTTGATGATTTCGGTGTCATCGCGGCTACACTTGCATTTCTGGGTAAGGAAATCAAACCATATTATTATACTTCACCGGCTATGGGTAATCAGGATGAAGACCGGGTAGTAGACGATTCGAGCGCCTGATCCCTGCGTCGTTCGAGTTCTGCAATTACACGATCAAGAAGATCCTTCCACCGGTATGGGTCTTCACGATAATAATCGAGTGTAGTAAAAAATTCTTCACGATTTACATTATGCGTAGCTAATACCGAATCAAGCTGCTCGAAATAATCCACCGGTTCTTCACCGGCTTCATATGAACCGGTCACGATAAGCACGTCGGCATACATGTCGACCATCTTCCGATGAGAGATTTTTTTATCCGATGGCTCACTGCAGCCGATTATGAAGAAAACTATAATAATAACGGCTAATACTATCTGCAATTGAATTGATACGGTTGACATTGAGAATATATGGCAGTATATTAATATTTTGTGATAATTATTTAATATATAACCGTGAATTGTAATTTACAAGTATTCTTTGAGGATTTATGGCAACAGCGCTTGATTTTCGTGTCGGGATGATTATTGTTTTTAACGGAGATTTGTATGTGGTAGAAGATTATAAACACCGTACACCCGGGAATAAACGTGGTTTTGTACAAACAAAGCTGAGAAATTTACAAAGCGGCAGATCAACCGAGCATAAATTCAGCTCGAGTGACAAAATTGAGGTTGCCCGCGTAGAGCGTCGCCCGGCACAGTTTTTATATCGAGACAGCGATACATATTATTTTATGGATCAGGATAATCACGATCAGTTCCATCTCGATCAATCGATGATGGCTGACAAGGAGAAGTTTCTAAAAGAAGGAGATACAGTCGAAGTAGAAACATATCAGAATACTATTGTTGGGTGTCAGTTACCTTTGAGTGTAGAGTTGAAAGTCGTAGAGACTGTACCCGGAGTGAAGGGCGACACTGCAACAGGCGGTACGAAACCCGCAACATTGGAAACTGGTGCAGTTGTGCACGTTCCTTTATTTATTAATGAAAACGATGTAATTAAGGTTGATACACGAACCGGTGCATACATCGAAAGAGCAAAATAGTTAAACTAATCGATAGGCGGGTAATGGATTTAACATACCTTCGAAAGCTGATCAAAATTCTCGATCAGAGTAACATGACCGAAATGGAGATTGAGGAAGAGGGGATTAAACTACGTCTGGCAAAACAAACGAATAGTAAAGCCGAAGGGCTACACGGTCAGGTTATGCCTTTTTACCAGATGCCGGCTCCGATGCCGCAGCAACAACAACTTCCGGCTGCTCAACAACAACCCGAGACTCCTGCTGCCGAAAAAACCGAGGAGAAGAAGGCCGAACCGAGTGTCACCTATCACGAGGTGAGATCTCCTATCGTAGGCACATTTTATCGGGCGCCCGCTCCCGATGCCGATTCGTATGTTGAAGTGGGACAGGAAGTAGAACCGGGTACGGTGCTTTGTATTGTTGAAGCCATGAAATTGATGAACGAAATCGAGTGCGATGTTAAAGGTAAGATCGTCAAAATCATGGTTGAAAATGCTCAGCCGGTGGAGTACAATCAGACATTGTTCCTAATAGAGCCGACTAAGTAGGTAGATTAATTGCTGAACAAAATTTTAATTGCAAATCGCGGGGAGATTGCCCTGCGTGTTATACGTGCATGTCAGGAAATGGGTATAAAAACGGTTGCTGTTTTTTCAGAAGCCGATCGTGAAGCATTGCATGTTCGTTTTGCAGATGAGGCAGTCTGTATCGGACCGCCATCACCTAAAGAAAGCTATCTTAATATACCCCGCATTATTGCCGCAGCCGAAATTACCAACGCCGACGCTATCCATCCCGGGTACGGATTCCTCTCAGAAAATGCAAGCTTTGCAGAGATTTGTGAAACATCAGGAATAACATTTATCGGGCCGACGGCTGATATGATTAATGCAATGGGTGACAAAGCATTCGCGAAAGAGACGATGCGGAAGTCTGAAGTACCCGTTGTGCCGGGCAGTGATGGTGTTATCGAAGATAAAAATAATGCACGTGAACTTGCTGATTCGATCGGCTATCCGGTAATCATTAAGGCATCTGCCGGCGGCGGTGGCCGGGGAATGCGTATTGTGCGAAAATCTGAGGATTTTGAAAAGCTTTTCCAGACCGCACGTGCAGAAGCCGAATCGGCTTTCGGCAATTCCGGTGTGTATGTCGAAAAATTTGTTGAGCAACCACGCCACGTTGAAGTCCAAGTACTCGGCGATATACACGGCAATGTGATCCATCTTGGCGAACGCGATTGTTCAATTCAACGGCGTCACCAGAAACTCATCGAAGAGTCACCATCACCGATTGTGGATGACGAACTCCGCGAACAAATGGGGGATGCCGCAATCCGGGGAGCAAAAAGTGTTTCTTACCGAGGTGCTGGAACAATCGAGTTCCTCGTCGATAAAGATCGTAATTTTTATTTTATGGAGATGAATACACGGATTCAGGTTGAACATCCTGTTACTGAAGAAGTGACCGGCTATGATCTGATCCGCGAACAAATTGAGATAATGAACGGCAAGCGGTTATCACGAAAAAAAATAAAACCTAACGGCCATGCAATTGAATGCCGTATCAATGCCGAGGACCCCGATAAAGGCTTTCGCCCTTCACCCGGGAAAATTACCAGTTTGCACATACCCGGCGGGCTTGGAGTTCGGGTTGATACACATGCGTATGCCGGCTATGTAATGCCGCCGTACTATGATTCATTGCTGGCAAAATTGATTGTCCATGCACCGACGAGAGAAGATGCAATTAAACGGATGATTGTTGCACTCGATGAATTCATCATTGAAGGAATACAAACAACGATACCATTTCATAAAAAAGTAATGAAAGATGAACGATTCAGAAGCAGTAATTTTGATACCACATTTATTGATACATTTTTGTTTACTGATTAAAACCCCCACACTGAAAACAGGAGACTATTATGAATTTCCCGGATGATTTAAAATATACGAAAGAACATGAGTGGTTGCGTATTGAAAATGATGTAGCGGTTGTCGGAATAACCGATTATGCCCAATCGGAACTTGGCGATATTGTATTTATCGAGTTTCCGGAAAAAGGTAGTTCATATTCGCAGAACGACTCGATGGGAACAATCGAGGCGGTGAAGACCGTTGCAGATCTGTATGCACCGGTAAGTGGAGAAGTGATCGAAGTGAATGATGAACTTGCCGACACACCCGAGTCGGTGAACCAGGACCCGTATGAGAAAGGATGGATGGTGAAGATAAAGATGAGTAATCCTTCAGAGGTGGATGCACTCCTGGACAGCGCTGCGTATAAAGAACACGTCGCTGAAGCATAAATTTTTTTACAAAACTGGGCAAAAACGAGGAGTAGAATAATGACGTATTATCCGGCAACTGACGATGAACAGAAAGAAATGCTCAATGCGATCGGGGTAGAATCTTTCGACGAGCTTATTAAAAATATTCCCGATGATATCCGGTTTAAAGGTAATTTAAACCTCCCGCCGAGAATATCGGAATGCGAAACCATGCGAGAATTATACCGTATTGCAGAATCCAACCTGCATGCGGGGATCAGCAATTACCTTGGCGGCGGTAGTTACGATCACTATGTGCCTGCTGCAATAAGCGCAATCACCAGCCGTTCGGAATATTATACTGCTTATACACCATACCAGGCAGAAGTAAGTCAGGGAACATTGCAGAGCATTTATGAATTCCAAACAATGATATGCCAGCTTACCGGTATGGATCTATCTAATGCATCGATGTATGACGGCGGAAGTGCGCTTGCTGAAGCAACACTCCTTGCTGCAGCTCATACAAAGCGAACCGGTATAATAATAGCCGGTGCACTAAATCCCGACTACCGGCAAATTATTGATACCTACTGTAAGAGTCAGAATATTAATATACAGGAAGTAAACATTAAAGATGGTGTGACGGATCTATCGGCACTGAAAAACGCAGTTACCGAAGATACTGCGGCAGTGATTGTTCAACATCCAAATTTTTATGGTTGTCTTGAAGATGTAAACGAGATCGGCGAAATTGCAAAATCTAAAAAAGCGCTGTACATATCGGTAGTAAATCCAATTTCACTCGGGATATTAAGTCCCCCTGGAGAATACGGCGCGGATATTACCATTGGTGAGGGTCAGCCTTTAGGCGTGGGACTTAATTTCGGTGGCCCGTATCTGGGTATATTTGCCGTTAAGGAGTTCCTGATGCGGAAAATACCCGGTCGTCTGGCTGGCATAACTGTTGATAAAGAAGGAGAGCGGGGCTTTGTACTTACCTTGCAGACCCGCGAGCAGCAAATAAGACGTGAGAAGGCAACTTCGAATATTTGCACAAATCAGGGATTAATGATGCTTGCGGCAACCGTATATATGGCATTACTTGGAAAGCAGGGAGTTCGCGATGTTGCACGATTATGTCTCCAAAAAAGCCATTATCTTGCGAAAAAAATTACGGAAATTGACGGCTGTTCATTAAAATATGATCGCCCGTTCTTTAATGAATTTATTGTTACCCTCCCGAAACCGGCAAAAGAGGTTGTCGGTAAATTAACAGAAAAGAAAATCCTTGCCGGTATTCCCCTCAGTACTTGGGGAGGAGAACCGAACGATCTGATGATCGCTGTAACGGAGCGGCGGTTGAAACAAGAACTTGATACCTACGTACAAGAATTACAAGGGATTCTGAAATAGAATTTTCCTTCTATACGGTATACCTATTAGCAAAAGCCCCCAATCGGGGGTTTTTGTGTGTTGTACCGTGAACTTTTTTCCCTGATGTTTGGTTAAAACATAATGTGATTTTTGTCAACGCTATACAAGATCATAAGGGTTATTTTAGATGCACAAATATATAGTATATTGTAGAACTATTAATAAGGGGTTGAATGAAGTTAATGTGGGGGTATGCAGCAGTTTTATGGATTTTTACAGCCACGATACTAATCGTCGGTTGCGCCACCAACACGCACAAGACAGATAATGAATTCGTATCTGATTCTGATACTTCGCATTTTTCAATTAAAAACGTATCTCAACCTGTTTCGGAGGGACATTTTACCGAGCAAATAATCGGACCTGCTATTGAAATACTAGATGTTTCTCAGCTCGATTACCACGTCAGAAACGATCTTGGATATCCCAGAATCGAACGGATTCTGAGTTCCTATGAAAATACAATAAAGAGGTACGCAAACAGATACGGGTTCGATTGGCGGTTGATTCTCGCTGTGATGAACCAGGAATCGCGGTTCCGGGTGCAGGCCGTAAGCCACCGGGGTGCATATGGATTGATGCAAATTATGCCCAGAACGGGACAGGATGTATCGGCAGCCCTCGGTATTGAAAGTGTCCAACAACCTGAAGATAATATTGCAGGTGGAGTTTACTATTTGTGGCGTGTTAAGTCAATGTTTACGCCACCCGATTCATTGGTTATTCATACAAGCGCAACAGAAGAAGATATTATTAAACTTGCGCTTGCAGCATATAATGGCGGACGAACACGAGTCTACGATGCGCAGGCAATGGCTGTTTATCTGGGATTGGATCCCTACCGCTGGGATGTAATAAAGGATTTGCTTCCGATGATGTCCCGCAGATACTATACGCTTCATCAATATGTGTGGGAGAACGGGAGACCTTCAGGTGGTTATTTCTACGGTTGGCCCGAGACTATTAATTATGTTGAAAGTGTGATGGGATATTATCAGCATTATAAAGTATTATTCGATTAAAAACACCACGTGCAGGGGGTGATGTGCTCTGAAGGTTTTCGCATTTATTGTAGTATTAACATTTTGTTTTACTCCAGGGTCAGAGGCGCAATCATCCCTTCATGCCATTGATACTACACTATTCCGATCAATCAATAAACATCATTTCGGACCTTTACATCGTGTTGTTAACCGACACGATGATATTGTTATGCCGGCCGGTATCATTGTTCCGGCAGTGATGACCATAAACGGCTACACACAGGATAGATATTATCGAATGGATACCGGGATATTAACGCTGGCTTCAACCGGATTAACATACGGTGTAACCAAAGTAATTAAACATAGTGTACGCCGTGAACGACCGTTCCTTCGTTTATACGGTGTCCGGGCATCGAACATCTGGTCGGCAGACCGGCATTCGTTTCCATCAGGGCATACTTCAATGGCATTTTCACTTGCTACCAGTTTATCACTCCGATATTCCGATGCAGGTACAGTAATACCGTTATATCTCTGGGCAGGATTTGTCGGCTATAGCAGGGTTTACCTCGGATTGCATTACCCAAGCGACGTGCTTGTGGGTGCCTTAGTCGGTACGACGATAGCGGTGCTTATTAATCAACTTGAATCCTATCTCGAAGAGCAGCGTGAGGAGATTCTACCTGAACCATCCAATGGTATTCCTGTTGCTACCGAGATACCCATAATGCTCAGTTTGTATGGTCTTGGCATCGGTGCGGTACAATCGGATGGTGGTTTTCAATTTAGATTCGAGTACTCATTATAGAACAACAACTTATAGATTCCAACCGCATTGTATTTATAATTTACTCTTCGTAGTATTCTATGCCTAGGTGTGTTATTAGTTTTTCACCCATCATATGGCGAAGCGTGTTTTTCAGCTTTGTTAGCTGAATAAAGAGATCATGTTCGGGATAGACTTCAGGAGCGTGCATCGGACTTTTAAAATAAAATGACAACCACTCCTGAATTCCTTTCATGCCAGCTCTTTTAGCCAGATCGAGGAATAACACCAGATCAAGGACGATCGGTGCTGCGAGGATCGAATCACGACAGAGGAAATCGATCTTGATCTGCATTTGATAACCGAGCCACCCGAATATATCGATATTATCCCATCCTTCTTTGCTGTATCCACGCGGGGGATAGTAGTTGATCCTGACTTTGTGATAAAAATCTTTGTAAAGTTCGGGGTAGAGTTCGGGTTGCAGGATGTGTTCAAGAACTGAAAGCTTACTCTCTTCTTTCGTCTTAAATGAATAGGGATCATCAAGAACTTCACCGTCCCGGTTACCGAGTATATTGGTGGAGAACCATCCCTGCAAGCCAAGCATACGCGCCTTTAGCATTGGTGCGAGAACGGTCTTAATAAGTGTTTGTCCGGTTTTAAAATCTTTCCCGGCTATGGGGAGAACTTTAGCTTTTGAGAGATCAACAAGAGCGGGGATATCTACCGTTAAATTGGGAGCTCCGTTTGCGTAGGGGAGTCCTTCCATAAGAGCAGCATATGTGTAAATCATGCTCGGTGTGATATTAATGTCATTCTCATGGAGACCTCGTTCAAACTGATCGATCGAGTCGTGTGTTTCACTATGTCCCATAAATATTTCGGTACTACCGCACCAGATCATAACAAGGCGATCGACACCGGATTTACTTTTAAATTCTCTGATATCCGCCCGGAGTTGTTCGGCCAGCTCCATCTTTGTTGCACCTTCTTTCACATACGTACCGTTCAGTCGTTTCACATAATAGTTATCGAACACAGCGGGCATTGGATGCAATTCCTTAAGTTCGTCTTGTATTGGATCAAGATCTTTCGGATCAAGTACTTTCGATTCCAGAGCACCGTCGTAAATGTTTTGATCGAATATATCCCAGCCGCCAATCACAATATCTTCCACACCGGCCAACGGTACAAATTCTTTTATTTTCGGAAATTTCATCTCCGACCGTTTACCGAGCCGTATTGTTCCCATCTGGGTGAGTGAACCGAATGGTTTCCCATATCCTTTCTTAATTGCTAAAAGTCCTGCAATAAATGTGGTCGCGACGGCGCCGTTCATACCAACAACGAGTACGCCGAGTTTTCCTTTCGGCGAAGGAATATTATCTTTCATACTTTTTCCTTTCGTACTGATTTTGTTGCAACAGATTGTATCTTATTTGTTTTCGAGATAGGATTATCTTGAGTCCCTGCCTGTTTCCATACCTCATATACACGCTGAACAACGGTGATCGGGGTGAACAGTGCAACAAGTGCAATCGCCAGTGTCAGCGGCATGGGTGGATAAAAATAATATATATCGAACGGAATAACTTTTAACAAACCGAGAATGAGTGAGTCGAACGGTTGTGGATAGAAACTGAATAAAGCGCCGCCACCGATTAGAACAATCCGTTCTCCCCGCCGCATCCAGCCGACGTTACAGGAGAAACCATGCGACTCTGCGCGTGCTCTGACATAACTCACCATAATCGATCCGCCTGCGGCTATTACTACCAAGAGAGAAGCGAGATTCATTTCCTGAAAAACGTAAAAATATCCCAAACCGGTATACACTGCTATCTCGGCAATCCGGTCGAGTGTAGAATCATAAAGAGCACCGAATTTTGATGTGCGGTTAATAAGACGGGCGAGTTTGCCGTCGATCATATCAAGCATACCACCGAGAAGAATTAAAATACCGCCGGTGACAAACCAGCCGTTGGCAAGAAAAAAAGCTGCAATAAAACTCGGTATGACGCCTATTGTGGATATTGTATTCGGTGAAAGGTGCAGCGCTTTAACGGAATAAGTAAGAGGCAATAGTAATTTATTGAATGCGTTCTCCACCCACGATGGAATCAGTGCCATTTTCTATTGTATCCCGTATTATATTTTTAAAAGTGCATGAATCGTTAAGTCAGGTCGGCTATAGGCCGGCTCGGTAAATTGTAATGGACTTACCTATATTTTTTCCAAAGGTAAAATAAAATAATTTTAAAAGCAATCTATCAAGAAATCTTCAGACTTTAATGATGTTATCGGGTAAGTGTTTGTCTGTGCTGAAATATGTTATCGTATATTGTAGTTTGAATATACCAGTTTATTTTTCTTCAGGGTAGTAAGATTGCACACGCGAGCACCGTCGACCAGAGACCCTGCCGGTCACCTTCTGCAGATTGTGTAATGTTAAAAGTTTTTACAATCTTACCGCTCATTTTAAATATCTGTTCACGTTCATCCCAGCCCGTGTCCGGGTCGAAATCAACACCGAGTGTTGTCGCGAGCATTGTTGCGGCGAGATCTTCGGCGTAGTCGCCCGCGCGGTCTGCAGTTTCACCGTATGGGTGGTGTTCCGATAAATATCCGTATTGCGATTCATCGGCAGGTTGTGCAACGCCGATCGATGACGCAATAAGCCGGTTCGGTTCATTGGTCGCATTGCGTGCCATCACGCAAAAGGTGATTGCACCCGGCTGCAGTTGTTTCAACCCTTCTTCGCGCGAAATCCGTTTGCACCCGGCGGGGTATATGCTTGATACGGTTACTAAGTTACATTTTTCAATACCTGCATTGCGCAGCGCAAGCTCAAACGATTGCAGATAATCTTTGTGCCTGCCCACTCCCTTAGTAAAGAATATTCTTGTTGGAACGTACAATGATAATGCCTCCTCGGTTAATTATTTCTTCGGTACTATTTTCACAAATTTTCGTTTACCTACCTGCACAATAAATGATTCATCTTTTTCGATGCGATCGTTAATGTCACTGATCTTTTCGTTATCGACTTTGACACCTCCCTGTTGAATCAAACGCCGGGCTTCACTCTTTGATGAAACAAGTGAAGTCTTGAGCATCAGGTCGACGATGCCAAGTCCGCCGTTTTTCATTTCGAGTGTCACTTCCTGAATATCATCGGGAATATCTTTCTTTATGAAGACCCTGTCGAATTCTTCTTCTGCTTGCTTTGCAGCATTTTCATCATGATACATACGGACGAGCGTTCGTGCAAGCTCCCGTTTTATATCGCGTGGGTTTGATGTGCCGTCTTCCAATATAGCTTTTATCTCTTCAAGTCTCTCAAGCGAGATGTCTGTCGTAAGCAGATAATACGTGTAAATAAGATTGTCGTGAATTGAGAGCGTCTTGCCGTATATCTCCTTCGGAGACTCGGTGATCCCGATATAGTTATTTAATGACTTACTCATTTTCTCAACCCCGTCAGTGCCGGTGAGCAATGGTACAGTGAGAATCACCTGCGGCTCCATACCAAACTCTCGCTGAATATCCCGGCCAACGAGCAGATTAAATTTTTGATCGGTACCGCCCAACTCGATATCCGATTCAATGGCAACAGAGTCCATCGCCTGTGCAAGGGGGTAAAGGAACTCGTGTATTCCTATTGCAGCGCCCTCTTTATAACGCTTCAGAAAATCATCGCGCTCGAGCATTCGTGCCACCGTATATTTCCCCGCGAGTTTTATAACATCGGCGAAAGTCATCTTGTTAAGCCATTCAGAGTTATATACCATCCGTATGTTATCGGTCGAAAGGATGCGTGTTGCCTGCTCGTAGTATGATTCGCCATACTCCCTGGTTTGCTCGATAGTGAGAGATGGCCGTGTCTTACTCCGGCCTGATGGGTCGCCGATCATCCCGGTGAAGTCGCCGATGATGAGAATAGCCTTGTGGCCAAGATCCTGAAACTGGCGTAGTTTACGCAACACTACCGAGTGTCCCAGATGCAGGTCGGGTCTGCTGGGATCGCAGCCGAGCTTCACATTGAGCGGTTTCTTTTCTTTGATTGATTTCTCAATTTTTTTGACAAGGTCGTCCTCGGGGATAATTTCCTCCGTACCCCGCCGGATTTCATCCATTTGTTCGTTTACCGATGGATACACAGCATTCCTTTCCTTAAAATTTCTGTCGGAGTTCACGTTCCTGTTCACGCTTTGCATCGCGTTCTGCTATTGTTTTTCGCTTATCGTAGCTCTTTTTTCCACGTGCAAGGGCGAGTTCGATTTTTGCTTTACCATTTTTAAAATACACACTGAGCGGGACGAGCGTAAATCCCTTTTCTTTCGTTTTACCGATGAGTTTGCGAATTTCCCGTTTATTCAGCAATAATTTCCGTTCGCGTTTGGGTTCATGGTTAAACTGATTACCAAATTCATACGGACTGATGTGCATTCCTTCAAGAAAAACCTCACCAGCCCGGACAAATGCATAGCTGTCCTGCAGGTTCGCATTTCCGAGCCGGAGTGATTTAACCTCGGTACCCTTCAACGCTATACCTGCCTCATACACCTCATCGATGTGGTATTCATGCCGCGCTTTTCGGTTGGTTATAATGACGCGTTGTTTTCCGTTTTCGCTACCTGCGCTCATTGGTAAATTTTGGGTGAATAATAAAAAAAACAGTTATAAAAAACAATAAATTGACAGTGTTCTGCTTTTTCAGTATATTTTATGTTCATTTGTTTTACATTTTTCGCAATTTTAAAGATACAAAAATTTGTCATCAGAAACTACTTGCGGGCGTTGAAAATTAATTCTTTCTTAATCAATGAGCGAAACGAATTAATTTGAAGGAAAAGGGAATACAATGTTCCCTTTTTTTGTTTACTAATTAACATTAATTAATTGTTTTTTAATCATTTGAGCGAAGTGAAAATAATACGGGGAAATACAGATATGGCAGAATCCAAGACGAATTTTGATGTTGTAATTGTCGGAGGCGGTCCCGGTGGTTATGTAGCGGCGATTAGGGCAAGTCAGTTAGGTATGAAGGTCGCTGTGGTAGAACGCGATAAATTAGGGGGTATTTGTCTGAATTGGGGATGTATTCCCACTAAAGCGCTGTTGAGAAATGCCGAACTTTACAATCTGATGAATAATGCCGAAGAATTCGGGATTACTGTAAAAGATCTTTCATTTGATTTCGAGAAGGTGATCAAACGGAGCCGGAAGATCTCCGAGCGTATTTCCAAGGGTGTTGAATTTCTATTCAAGAAAAATAAAATCGAACATATTTCCGGTTTTGGTAAAATTAATGAGAAGGGTAAAGTCGGTATATATAAAAAGAAAGAAGACAAAAAGCCCGAAAAAACACTCACTGCAAAACACATTATCATTTCAACAGGCGCACGTCCGCGTTCAATTCCCGATGTAGACATTGATGGTAAAAAGATACTGTCTTATTTTGAGGCAATGGTGCCGAAAGAGGTGCCCAAATCTATGATCGTTATCGGTGCCGGTGCTATAGGTGTTGAATTTGCTTATTTTTACAATGCTTTTGGAACGAAAGTTACCCTGGTTGAGATGATGCCAACGATTCTTCCGGTGGAAGATAAAGAAGTGACTAAAGTCGTTGCCGATAAATTTAAAAAATCAGGTATGGATATTCATACCGAAACAAAGGTTGAAAAAATCGATACATCCGGTAAAGGCGTCAAAGTTACGGTGTCAGGTAAAGACGGGAAAAAGCAGGACCTCAAAGCGGATGTGGCACTGATGGCTATCGGGGTACAGGGTAACATCGTAGATATAGGACTCGACAAAGTCGGAGTAAAGACTGAAAAAGGACACATTAAAGTCGATGAATACTATCGTACAAATGTCGATGGAATATATGCTATAGGAGATGTGATCGGAGCACCGTGGCTTGCGCACGTTGCTTCGCATGAGGGTATTGTTTGTGTTGAGAAAATTGCAGATGCTGAAACACATCCGATAAATTATGATAATATTCCCGGTTGTACCTATTGTCAACCGCAGGTTGCGTCGATCGGTTTAACCGAAGACCAGGCAAAAGAAAAAGGATATGCTATTAAAGTCGGGCGGTATCCGTTCCGTGTGCATGGAAAAGCGATAGCAGCAGGAGAGACCGACGGATTTGTGAAACTGATCTTTGATTCAAAATACGGAGAACTGCTCGGTGCACATATCGTCGGCAGTGAAGCCACCGAGTTGATCGCTGAACTCGGCATGGCGAAAACACTTGAAGCAACAAAAGAAGAAATCGTTCGTACAGTTCATGCTCACCCGACGCTCGCAGAGGCAATAATGGAAGCAGCCGGCGATGCATATGGTGAGTCGATTCATACGTAATCTATATAAAAGAGACAGGTAGCAGAGTGCAACAAGATCGACATATCGTTCATTATTGTGATCTTGGTCGAACACACTTTGGTGAAGTGTGGGATTTACAGAGATCACTGCATTCGGCTGTGGCTGAAGAACGTCGTGAAGATATATTCTTGGTAAACGAACATAATCATGTTTTTACACTCGGTAAAGGAGGGAACGCAGATCATTTGCTCGCGAATGATAATGATCTCAAGCAAGCCGGAGCCGAGTATTACGCAATCGACAGAGGTGGTGATATAACATATCACGGTCCCGGACAGATTGTTGGGTATCCGATATTGAACCTTGAACGGTACAGGAAAGATATTCACTGGTATTTGCGCCAGCTGGAAGAAGTGCTGATTCGAACATTAAAACATTTTGATATAGCCGGAATACGCTCAAACGGCGAAACCGGTGTGTGGGTCGGCGGCGAAAAAATCGCAGCGATAGGAATAAAAGTAAGCCGATGGGTCACAATGCATGGATTTGCATTCAATGTAAATACCGATCTGACGTATTTCGGTAAAATAATACCGTGCGGTATTTTTCATAAAGGTGTAACATCGATGACGGATGTTCTCAATCAGGAGATAAAAATTCATCAGGTGCTTCCGTTTCTGGTTAAGGAGTTTGAGGAAGTATTTGATGTTGTATTGACCCGGGTAGAGAAATCTGAAATTGCAGCGCATCCTGCAATTGGTAAACAACAAGAAGCAGTTTAATTAATGCAGATCATAAATCGGGAGGTTTTGCATGTCTGCTCAGACAAATAAAAATGTGGTTGAGGAAACCGTGGCAAAGGGAAAAGACGGTAAAGCATCGATTAAAGCGATAAAAGAATTAGGACTTGATGAAAAGCAAACAATCGATGTATATAGAATGATGCTTACATCCCGCATGATGGATGATAAGACAATGATTCTTTTGCGGCAGGGGAAAGCATTCTTCCACATCGGCGGTTCAGGGCACGAAGCGGCACAGATTGCTACTGCACGGGCGATGAAGCCCGGTCACGACTGGGCATACCCATATTATCGTGATATCGCATTTTCATTGCAATACGGTTCAACTCCTGAAGAAATTTTTCTCGAGACAATGCACCGCGCTGAAGGTAAAAGCTCGGGCGGACGTCAAATGCCTGCTCACTATGGTGATAAGGATTTGCGTATCGTTGCACAGTCAAGCCCTACCGGTACGCAATTTTTGCAAGCAGTTGGCACAGCACTTGGTGCAGTGAAAGATGGAACCGATGAAGTTGTATATGTTTCCTCAGGTGAGGGAACTACAAGCGAGGGAGAATTTCACGAGGCGATCAACTGGGCAAGCCGTGAACTGCTACCGGTAATTTTTCTTATTCAGGATAATAAGTATGCCATCTCCGTAACCCGTAAGGAGCAAACCACAGGCGAATCGGTATATGAGATGGTAAAGGGGTATAAAGGATTAAACCGGTACCTTACCGACGGTACAAACTTTTTTGAATCATACCGGGTAGCTCAGGAAGCAGTTGCCAATGCACGAAGTGGAAAGGGACCGAGTCTTATCCATGCCGATCTCGTTCGTTTGTTTCCGCACTCATCGTCGGATGATCACAAAAAATACCGTGATCCGGCCGAAATTGAAGAAGATAAAAAACGCGACCCCATACCAAAGATGGAAAAATTCCTGGTCAGCGAAGGGATTCTCACCGAAAAAGATATTGAAAAAATCCGAACGGAAATAAAAGAACTTGTAGATAAAGCTGCAGATTGGGCTGAATCACGACCGCTGCCGGAACCGGAAACATCTCAACTGCATGTTTACGCTCCCGAGTTACAAGTAAAAAAAGAAAATTACCATGATCCTGAAGATACAGGTGGAAAACCCGTCGTTCTTGTGGATGCAGTTAATCATGCACTTGCCGAAGAGATGGAGCATAACCCGAAGATGTTGATCTACGGTGAAGATGTTGCGGGGAAAAAGGGCGGCGTGTTCACCGCGACAAAAGGACTCACCGATAAATTCGGCTGGGAGCGCGTTTTTAATTCACCGCTTGCCGAGGCAAGTATTATCGGTACGGCATTCGGTCTCGCAGTCCGGGGTTTTAAACCGGTGGTTGAGATACAGTTTGGTGATTATATCTGGCCAGCGTTCATGCAGTTGCGGGATGAAGTAGCTATGTTGCGCTACCGGGCAAACGGTAACTTTGCGTGTCCGATGGTTATCCGTGTTGCGGTGGGTGGCTATATTCGCGGCGGATTATATCACAGTCAATCGATTGAATCATTCTTCACGCACATACCCGGTATTCGTGTTGTATTCCCTTCAAACGGTGCAGATGCAAAGGCACTCTTAAAGACTGCTTGCCGTGAAAACGACCCGGTCTTATTCCTCGAACATAAGGGTATGTACCGGCAGGGATTTGCCGCTGCACCCGAACCGGATAAAGATTATCTCATGCCTTTCGGTGTGGCAAATGTGAATCAGGAGGGTGACGACATTACTGTAATAACGTACGGCATGATGGTACACCGTACACTGGCAGCAGCAAAAAAACTTGAAGATGTAAGTGTTGAAGTGATCGACCTGCGAACGTTGAACCCGCTTGATGAAGAGGCGATATATAATTCAGTGAAAAAGACCGGTAAAGTTCTCATAGTACACGAAGACACATATACCGGCGGCTTTGGTGGTGAAATTGCAGCACGTATTGCCGACACCTGTTTCCAATATCTCGACGGTCCTATCAAGCGTGTTGCCGCAAAGGATTCACCGGTTCCGTACTCACCGCCGCTCGAACAGGATATGCTGCCGGGTGAAGCTGATATTTCGAAAGCATTGCGGGATCTGGCTGATTTTTAGTAAAACCAATGTATACTAGTTTTATCTTAATTTGATTAATCTGATAACGAAGTATGACCGTAACCGGTGTAAAAGAAAAATCGATAGAAACATTACCCGCGGATCTTGAGCGTCTCAACCTCACCGAGGATGATGCAGAACGATTGTATTATTTTATGGTGCTCACGCGTGAGTTTGAGAATTCCATCTTAAAACTCTACCGGCAGGGTAAGATCGTTGGCGGTGCATATACCGGACGGGGCAATGAGGCAACTTCCGTCGGTAGTTGTTATGCGCTGGGGCAAAAAGATTATCTGTTCCCGATGCATCGTGATATCGGGGCACACTTTGTTAAAGGTCAAACACCGCTGCAATTGTACCTACAGCACCTTGCCCGCGGGAGTGGATTAACCCGGGGACGCGATGGTACCGGTCATTATGCCGACACAGAACTCCGTATCTATGGTAACATCAGTCATCTCGGAGCTATGATCCCGGTTGCAAACGGAGTTGCACTTGCGGCAAAAAACAGAAAAGAAGAATCGGTCGTGCTTACGTATATAGGTGATGGCGGAAGCAACGTGGGTGATTTTCATGAAGCCCTGGCTATGGCATCGGTGATGAAGCTTCCGTTAATAGTTATTATCGAGAACAATCAATTTGCGTATTCAACACCGGTGCACAAACAATATGCCTGTGAAAAGCTATCCGACCGGGCAATCGGGTACGGTATACACGGAATAACCATTGACGGTACGAATGTACTTAACGTTTATACCGAAACCCGTAAAGCAGTCGATCGTGCACGGGCAGGTGAAGGGCCCACGATAATCGAGTCGGTAACGATGCGAATGCATGGTCATTCGGCGCATGACGATGCATCGTATGTGCCGGAAGAAATGTTTGACCGCTGGCGGGAACGCGACCCCGTGGAACAATTTGAAAAGAAGTTGTTCGAGTGGAATATTATTGGCGACAGTAAAAAAGAAAATATTTACGACACCATAAACCGGAAACTCGGTGAAGCCGCAGAAGAAGCGGTCAAGGAATCATATCCGCACGGCTCCGAAGTAACCGATGGGGTATTTGCAAAACCGTAACTATGCCGATACAAACCTACATAGAAGCAATTTCTTCTGCGCTCTGGGAAGAAATGGAGCGCGACAAGGAGGTATTTCTCCTTGGTGAAGATATTGCCGATTACGGCGGCGCATTTAAAGTGACGAAGGGGTTTGTTGATAAGTTCGGCGAAGACCGTGTCATTGATACCGTACTTGCCGAATCTGCTATAATCGGTGCAGCGACGGGTGCTGCATTGGTTGGCATGCGACCGGTAGCAGAGATGCAGTTTGCCGATTTTGTAACATGCGGATTCAATCAGCTTGTGAACAATACCGCAACGACTCATTACCGGTGGGGATTGCCGGTGCCGATGGTGGTGCGTTTACCTGCCGGCGGCAATATTCATGGCGGACCGTTTCATTCGAGAAATCCGGAAGCGTGGTTTTTTCATCAACCCGGTTTGAAACTTGTAGCTCCGTCAACACCATATGATGCAAAAGGTTTAATGAAAGCAGCGATACGCGATCCCGATCCGGTTCTTTATTTTGAGTATAAGTATTTATACCGCCGGATAAAAGGTGATGTCCCGTCGGATGATTATGAAGTACCGATCGGCAAAGCGGACCTAAAACGTGAAGGTGAAGACGCAACGATAGTCACCTACGGACCGACAGTGCATATAGCACTCGACGCAGCAAAAGAAATAGCGAATAATGACGGGTACACTATCGAAGTACTCGATCTCCGGTCACTGATGCCGTTCGATAAAGAAACAATACTTGAAAGTGTAAAGAAAACGAATAAGGTTTTCATTCTTCATGAGGACACAGTAACAGGTGGTATCGGAGGCGAAATATCTGCTTTTATTACGGAGCATGCGTTCGAGTATCTCGATGCCCCCATAAAAAGAATGGGCTCGCTTGATACACCCGTACCTTATGCGCCGACGCTCGAAGAAGAATTTTTACCGAACAAGAAAAAAGTAGTGCAGGTTGTAAAAGAACTCTTAGAATTTTAAATAATCAACAAACAATATTAAATAATCAATAAAAATCCCAGATCCCTATGGCTACCGTTGAAGTTGTTATGCCCCAGATGGGCGAGAGCATTGCCGAAGGAACAGTTGTCAAGTGGCACAAAAAAATCGGCGATCAAGTACAGAAAGATGAAACACTGCTTGAAATAAGTACCGATAAGGTGGATTCAGAAATTCCGTCTCCGACATCGGGTACGCTCAAGAAAATACTCGTTGAGGAAAACGAAACCGTCGAGGTGCAGACAGTGATTGCACACATTGAGACCGAGGGGAACGGTGAGGTTCAGCAGGAGGCACAGCAGGAAGCACCGGCAGAAGAAAAGGAACCGGAGCCTGTCGAAGAAGCGGCAGAACCGAAATCAGAACCCTCTGCTGCACCGGCTCCGAAAGAAGATAAACCGAAAGACCGGTTCTATTCACCACTTGTTTTGAACATAGCGCGTAAAGAAAATGTTAGTATGGCAGAGCTTGAAAACGTTCCGGGTTCGGGGGCCGGCGGCCGGGTAACTAAAAAAGATATACTTAAGTATATCGAGGACAAAAAAGCGGGTAAAGTTGAAGAGCGGCCGGCACCGGAACCTGCCGCACCACAGGTCGAAGTCTCACGCGACGGTGTTGATGTTGTGGCGATGGATACCATGCGCAAGAAGATCGCCGACCATATGGTGCAAAGTGTGAAGACCTCTCCGCACGTCAGCTCGGTTACCGAAGCGGATATGTCACGCATATATGCATTCCGTGAAAAGCACAAGGGGACATTTGAGAAGCGAGAAGGATTTAAGCTGACCTACACGCCGTTTATGGTCGATGCAGTTATCAAAGCGTTGAAAAAATACCCGATGATTAACGCATCGATTGAGGGCGATAAAATATTGATGAAAAAATATATTAATATCGGGGTTGCGGTCGCGCTTGAGAATGGTTTGATCGTTCCCGTTATTAAAAATGCCGACGAGAAAAATCTTACCGGTATTGCACGTGCGGTAAACGACCTCGCGGTACGTGCCAGGAATAAAAAATTAAATCCAGAAGATGTACAGGGTGGTACTTTTACCATAACCAATCCCGGTATCTTCGGTAACCTGTGGGGAACACCGATCATCAATCAACCGCAGCTTGCCATACTCGGTGTGGGTGCTATCAAGAAACGACCGGTTGTTGTTGACGATATGATCGCGATCAAACCGATGGTATATATCAGTATGTCGTACGACCATCGTTTGATCGACGGCGCGCTTGGCGGGATGTTCCTGCAGAACGTGGTTGAGAACCTGGAGAATTTTGATGTTAAGCAGAATATATGATTAAGTTAATGGTTAATAGTTATTAGTTATTTGTAAACTTACGATGACCGACTGTTAACCGATAACCGATAACTAGTAACATAACTATACAAAACACAAAACAAAGAAATGACATTTATAATACAGGAAACACCGATACACCAAGCAAACACGACAGCGGAGGAGCCCAAGCGGCGGCGTCCAGAGTGGTTGAAAGCGCGCGTACCCGGCGGTGAGCAATATTCAAAAATTAAAAACCTGGTCGGTCAGCAGCGGCTTCACACCGTGTGTGAAGAGGCGCGGTGCCCGAATATGGGTGAGTGCTGGAGTGCCGGAACCGCAACGTTTATGATACTCGGCGATACGTGTACGCGTAGTTGCGGGTTCTGTGCAGTGAAAACCGGTCGACCCGGAATCCTTGATTGGGATGAACCGCGGCGGGTTGCCGATGCAGTGAAGCAGATGGGGTTACGTCACACAGTAATCACATCGGTAAACCGCGATGAACGAAAAGACGGCGGTGCACCGATCTTTGCCGAAACCATCCGGCTTATCCGTGAAGAAGTACCCGGCTGCAAGATCGAAGTATTGATCCCCGACTTTAAAGGATCTGAAGAAGCACTAACCATAGTGCTCGATGCACAACCGGACGTCTTGAATCATAATGTTGAGACGGTACCTCGATTGTACCGTATCGTGAGACCGCAGGCAAAGTATAAGCAATCACTTGAATTATTACGTAGGGCAAAGAAGCGAAACTTCCTCACGAAAAGCGGTATAATGGTCGGCATCGGGGAAAATCCTAATGAAGTTCTTGAACTAATGCAGGACCTCCGTGATGTTGAGTGCGATATCCTTACCATCGGTCAGTACCTCCAACCGACAAAAAATCATCTTCCGATCGAACGTTACGTTCATCCGGATGAATTTACGATGTACCGTGAAAAAGGACGCGGGATGGGGTTTAAACACGTCGAGTCGGGACCGCTTGTCCGGAGTTCGTATCATGCCGAGAAACACGTATGATAAAATGCTGATCTGTAATTGATATTATTTTTCTTGAACCAACTTATTACTTAAACAGGAGAAACGAATGGCGAAATCTGCTGCACCTAAAAAAAACAAGAAGAAAGAATCTTCATTTGACAAACCGATAAAAAAAACACTATCTAAACAAAAAGATCCGTTAAAGGGAGTAGACCTATCCGAGGAAAAATTAATACAGATGTATAAGGATATGCTGCTCATTAGAAGATTTGAAGAAAAGGCAGCACAGATGTATGGATTGGAAAAGATCATGGGTTTTTGCCATCTGTATAACGGACAGGAAGCCGTCGCCGTCGGTGGCAATGCTGCAACCCGTGAAAAGGATTACTTTTTGACGGCATACCGTGATCATGGCCACGCGCTCGTGCGTGGAATTTCTGCAAACGAGGTAATGGCAGAGTTGTTCGGTAAGGTTACCGGCTGCTCGCGGGGAAAAGGCGGATCGATGCACCTTTTCGATGCAGAAAAACGTATGATGGGCGGACACGCCATCGTTGGTGGTCATATTCCGCTCGCTGCCGGTTTTGCTTTCGCATCAAAATATAGAGCGGAGCAGGATGTGACGGTTTGTTACTTCGGTGATGCCGCTGCAAATCAGGGCGTTTTCCATGAAACCTTAAATATGGCTGCATTATGGAAACTGCCCGTTGTGTATGTTTGCGAAAATAACCGTTACGGTATGGGTACTGCTTTTGAGCGGGCATTTGCTGTGTGGGATATCTACGAACGTGCTTCGGCATACGATATGCCGCGCGACGTTGTCGATGGTATGGATATCATCGATGTGTATAAAAAAACAAAAGAAGCTGTTGACCGTGCACGGAACGAACACACCCCCACGTTTCTTGAAGCACGTACGTATCGTTTCCGCGGTCATTCGATGTCCGATCCGATTCACGGTCATTACCGTACAAAGGAAGAAGTGGAAGAGATGAAGGCGAAAGACCCGATAGTTAATTTCGGGGAGCTTTTAAAGAAAGAGGACATTCTTTCCGATGAAGATTTGAAGAGTATGGACGAAGAAATTAAGAAAACCGTTAACGAAGCGATCGAGTACGCAGAAGAGAGCGAAGAACCACCGCTCGATGACCTGTATACCGATGTATATGTAGATTAATATTGTAATGTAAGTATGAAGGAGAACAGAAAAGCATGGCAATTATTACGTGGCGTGAAGCCCTTAATCAAGCAATGGTTGAGGAGATGGAGCATGATGAAGATGTATTTATTATGGGAGAAGAGATCGGGTTGTATCAGGGAGCGTATAAAGTAACTGCAGGCCTATTGCAAAAATTCGGTGAGAAGCGTGTCATCGATACGCCGATCGTTGAAGCGAGTTTTACCGGTATCGGTATCGGCGCGGCAATGGTCGGGTTGCGTCCGATCGTCGAGATGATGACGTTTAATTTTTCAATTCTTGCGATGGATCAGATATTCAACAATGCCGCAAAGATGCGGTATATGTCGGGCGGACAGTTTAAAATGCCGATGGTTATTCGCGGTCCGAATGGTGCCGCTCACGGTCTGGCTGCAACCCACTCGCAGTCATTTGAATCGTTCTATGCACACGTGCCCGGCTTGTATGTCATCGCACCATCGACACCGGCCGATGCGAAAGGATTATTGAAATCTGCAATCCGCGATGATAATCCTGTGATCTTTCTCGAAAGCGAAGTGATGTATGGCCAAAAGGGTGAGGTACCCGAAGAGGAGCACACAATACCGATCGGAGAAGGAGATGTAAAGCGCGAAGGGAAAGATGTTACGGTTGTAACATGGTCGAAGATGTATTATGTTGTGAAGCAGGCAGCAGACGAGTTACAAGAAGAGGATATTGATGTTGAGATCATTGATCCGCGAACGATCCGTCCGCTTGACGATGAAATGATTATAGACTCGGTCAAGAAGACAAACCGTATAGTCATCGTTGAAGAGGGATGGCCTTTTGCGAGCGTAAGTTCGGAGATTGCAACCCGTGTGCAGCAGAAGGCATTCGATTATCTCGATGCACCGGTTGAGCGTGTCAATCAGGCGGATGTTCCGATGCCCTACGCATCGAATCTCGAAAAAGCATCTCTGCCTAGCGTTGCCCGCGTTAAAAAAGCAATTAAAAAAGTCTTA
Source organism: Ignavibacteriales bacterium (assembly GCA_003568415.1). Lineage (GTDB taxonomy): Bacteria > Bacteroidota > Ignavibacteria > T3Sed10-11 > T3Sed10-11 > T3Sed10-11. The sequence goes on along the minus strand of PWXV01000188.1, from coordinate 6,073 downwards.
TACATTGAAGAGTGAGGTAACTAATGGCAATTAAAGTACAAATGCCGAAACTCAGCGACACGATGGAAGAGGGAAAGATCCTGAAATGGCTAAAAAAGGAAGGCGACCAGGTAGAGCAGGGTGAGGTGATCGCTGAAGTTGAGAGCGATAAAGCAGATATGGAACTTGAAGCGTTCGATAGCGGGACGTTGTTAAAAATTGTAGTGCCCGAAGGAAAGGGAGCATCCGTTGGTAATGTGATAGCAATCATCGGCGAAGAGGGAGAAAAAGTAGATGACCTTTTAAAAGAAGACGGGGAGGAAAAGAAAGAAGTAGAGGAATCAAAGAAAGAAGAAAAAGACGAGGAGAAAGAAGAGGGAAAAGAGGAAAAGAAAAAAGAGCCGGAGAAAGAAAAGAAAGAACCTGAAAAAGAACAGCCGAAGCGTGAAGAGCCGGAACGAAAACCGGCAGCACGAGACGACGGTGCGATCAAAGCATCGCCGCTTGCCCGTAAAATGGCCGATGAGCACGGTATCGATCTGAAGGCGTTGGATGGTTCAGGTCCTGAAGGCCGTATTGTAAAGCGTGATATTGAGAAGGCAATCGAAGAAGGCGTACCCGGGAAAGCGGAGCCGGCTGCACCTGCCGGTGAACCGGTTGCTGAAACTATCGAGCTTACCGGAATGCGCAAGGCGATTGCACGACGTATGGTCGAGAGCAAAACGAGTGTTCCGCATTTCTATCTCACGGTAGAAATCGATATGACACGTATCATGGAAGCACGAAAGCGCATCAATGATATACAGGAGGAATCCAAAGTCAGCTTTACCGATATTATGATCAAGATCGCTGCGCAAGCGCTGTTAAAGCACCCGCGTGTGAATTCATACTGGGCAGAGGATAGCATTAAACGCAGAGGAGACGTGAACATTGGAATAGCCGTCGCTCTTGATGACGGCTTGATAACCCCCGTTGTGAGAAATTGTGACAAAAAGGGCATAATCCAGATATCCAAAGAGACAAAGGATTATGCCGAACGAGCACGAAACCGCAAGCTGCAACCCGAGGAATATGAAGGCGGAAGCATTACCATAAGCAACCTCGGAATGTATGATATCGAAGAGTTTTCGGCGATTATCAATCCTCCCGAGAGTTCGATACTTGCAACCGGTGCGATAGTGGAAAAACCCGTTGTGCGTGATGGACAGCTTGCTGTCGGCAGAACAATGCGTGTCACCATGTCGTGCGATCACCGGGTAGTTGACGGAGCCGTGGGAGCGGAATTTCTGCGCGATTTCAAGCGAATGCTTGAAGATCCTCTGGTAACGATGTTGTAATGTTGACATTTTCCATTAATTTCCATAAATTATAAACTTGAATAATTTGTAAAACTAGGAACAATACCCACCGGAGGAAGTAACTCAGTGGAAAGCGTAAAAACAACAAGATTTATACAGGAAAACGAAGTAGAAAAGAAATGGTATGTTGTTGATGCCGAGGGCAAAGTGCTCGGACGGGTTGCGACCGAGATCGCGCGTATCCTGCGTGGTAAGCACAAACCCATTTTTACACCCAACACAGATACCGGCGATTATGTAATCGTTATTAATGCCGATAAGGTCGAGCTTACCGGAAAACGTCCGGATAAGAAGTCTTACTTCAGGCATTCGGGCTATCCGGGTGGTGAAATTGTCACATCATTTAAAGAAATGATGAACAAACAACCCGAAATGGTGATCCACAAAGCGGTTGGTGGAATGTTGCCGCATAACCGTCTCGGCCGCCGGCTCAGAAAAAAACTGAAAGTATACAGCGGTCCCGAACATCCGCATAAAGCACAACAACCCATTAATCTTGAGATATAACAGAGGAAGTTTGCATGCAAAGACCACAGATATTTGTCGGACGTAGAAAAACATCAGTTGCACGCGTACGATTAGTCCCGGGAACGGGAGCAGTGACGGTAAATAAACAATCATTTGAAAAGTATTTTCCGACCGATTACCATCGCCGGGAAATCACTAAACCGCTTGAGCTTGTTGAAGCACTCGATAAATATGATGTGATCGCCAATGTTCGTGGCGGTGGCAGAAGCGGACAAGCCGGTGCTATTCGTCTCGGTATTGCACGGGCGTTATTGCGGCTTGATAGGGATAATCACGATCCGCTGAAGAAAGCAAGAATGTTTACACGCGATCCCCGAATGGTGGAACGCAAGAAGTACGGACAACCGAAAGCACGTAAGCGCTTCCAGTTCTCCAAGCGGTAATTCAACTTTTACAGCTCTACAAAAACACATACTCTCCGACCGATTGGGTAGTGTTCAGATAGCAAAGTACAATGCTGCTATTCCTGAATTCCCTGTTGGGCTGACGAGAGTAGAGGAACATTAACTAACTAAACTGAGGTATAATAATGTCACGAGTAGAACTCACCGAGTTACTTGCTGCCGGCTCGCATTTCGGTCATATAACACGCCGGTGGAATCCGAAAATGAAGCCGTTCATTTTTATGGAAAAGAACGGTATTCATATAATCGATTTAAAGAAATCACAAACTCTTATCGACGATGCATGTAATGCGATATCGAATATCGCAACAGACGGTAAAGGCATACTATTCGTCGGTACAAAAAAACAGGCAAAAGAAATTATCGAAGAAGAAGCCAAGCGATGCGGCGCATATTACGTAACCGAACGATGGCTTGGTGGGATGCTGACCAATTTCAGCACTATACGAAAAAGCGTAAGACGATACACGAACATCGAAAAGATGGAAACCGACGGTACCTTTGATAACCTGCCCAAGAAAGAGCGGTTGATGTTGATGCGGGAGAAGGAGAAACTGCAACGTATTCTGGGCGGTGTTGTTGAGATGGGACGGCTGCCCGGTGCTGTGTTTATCGTCGATATTAAAAAGGATCACCTCGCGGTAAGTGAGGCAAATAAATTAAATATTCCGGTGTTCGCAATCGTTGATACTAACTGCGATCCCGACCTCGTTGATTACATCATGCCTGCAAACGACGATGCATCTAAAAGTATTAAACTTATAACATCTAAAATTGCCGATGCCGTTGTCGAAGGGAATATCAGGAAAAAAGATATGGAGCAGGAACCGACCGACGAAGAGGTCGATGAAGCCATCGCCGAAAAGGAAGAAGGATCCGGCGGTGAAGCTGAACACGAAAAAGAAGAATAATAATAGTAAGAGGTAGGTAACATTATGGCTATAACTGCTGAAGCTGTAAAGGCGCTGCGCGAGAAAACCGGTGCCGGTATGATGGATTGTAAAAATGCATTACAGGAATCAAACGGAGATTTTGATAAAGCAATAGAGTATTTACGCAAAAAAGGAGCATCGATAGCTCAAAAACGCTCCGATAAAGCGGCAAATCAAGGAGTTATTGAATCGTATATTCACACCGGCGGACGGGTCGGTACCTTAATTGAGTTGAATTGTGAAACCGACTTTGTAGCAAAGACCGATGATTTCAAACGACTGGCAAAAGACCTTGCAATGCAGGTTGCTGCAATGAATCCACGCTATGTGAGCCGCGAGGATGTTGATAAAGCAGAGATAGATCGGGAAGTTGAGATATATAAAACACAGGCAAAGAATGAGGGCAAGCCCGATAACATTGCCGAAAAAATAGCAGAAGGACGTCTTGATAAATTTTATCAGGAGGTTTGCCTGCTCGAACAATCGTTTATTAAAGATTCTACCAAAACCGTCAGCGATCTTTTAAATGAAGCTACGGCAAAGATTGGTGAGAATATAAAGGTGAGCCGGTTTCAGGTATTTCACCTTGGTGAAAATTCAAAATAATTAATTTCGAAAGGTCTCCTGATAAGAGACCTTTCTTTTTACCTTCACATAGAATCCGGTACGGTAATGGATCAGCCAAAGTATAAGCGTGTGCTGCTGAAGCTCAGCGGCGAAGCATTGCAGGGTAATCTTGATTTCGGTATTTCAGCGGAAGTTCTCAAACAGTACGGTCAGGAAATTGAAGACGCAATCCATCTCGGTGTGCAGGTCGGTATAGTTATCGGCGGCGGTAATATCTATCGCGGTGTCTCAAATTCACCCGACGGTATTGACCGGGTAACCGGCGATCAGATGGGGATGCTTGCAACGGTAATAAATGCACTGGCCTTGCAGAATGCACTTGAGAACAGAGGGGTCTATACGCGATTATTAAGTGCCATTAAAATGGAAGAAGTTGCCGAACCGTTCATTCGAAGACGCGCTATACGCCATCTCGAAAAAGGACGTGCTGTTATTTTCGGTGCCGGAACCGGTAATCCCTACTTCACAACCGATACGGCAGCAGCATTGCGTGCCGTTGAGATCGAAGCAGATGTTATCATCAAGGGAACCCGTGTTGATGGTGTGTATGATACCGATCCCGAAAAAAATCCCGGTGCCCGGATGTATAACGAATTAACATATCTTGATGTACTTAAACGTAATCTGCGGGTGATGGACCTTACCGCAATTACATTGTGTCAGGAAAATAATCTTCCGATTGTGGTAATGAATATGAATAAACGCGGAAATCTTACCAAACTGCTGCTCGGTGAAACACTTGGCACCCGGGTGGCACATAGTGCATAACTCACTACTATTCCGAAGTGTAATACAGAGGTGACCAATGGTTAAAGACATCATTAAAGAAGCAAACGAGAAGATGGTAAAAGCAGTTGAAGTCGTATCGTCCGAATTGCGTTCGATCAGAACCGGTCGCGCTACACCCTCACTCATCGAAGGTGTAAAAGTAGATTACTACGGCAATCCGACTCCGCTCCGGCAGGTTGCCAATATCGGTGCTCCCGAGCCGACCCTGTTGACTGTCCAACCGTGGGAAAAAAATATGATCCAGCCAATTGAAAAGGCAATATTAAATGCCAATCTCGGCCTCAATCCCGCAAACGACGGTACGCTTATCCGTGTTCCGATCCCTCCATTGAACGAGGAACGCAGGAAAGAGTATGTTAAGCTGACAAAGAAGTATGGCGAGCAGGGAAGAGTCTCGATCCGGAACATCCGGCGTGATGCAAACGATTCACTGAAAAAACTGGAAAAAAATAAAGAGATATCCGAAGATGAAAAGATCCGCGGCGAGGAAGAAGTTCAGAAGCTGACCGACAAATACACGAAAGAGATCGATAAACTTCTCGAGCAGAAAGAAAAAGAGATTATGGAAGTTTGATGAAATCCGGTTGACATTTTCCGTTGTCGGGTTTGCGTCTATCCCCTTCGTTCCGGTATTCTTAGCCGGGGCGAAGGGGCTCAGTTTTCATTTGCCGATTTCCGGATGCCGGCCCTGAGTATATTATATTTTCTCACCTCTCACCTCTCACCTCTCACCTATCACCTGTTACCTGATACCTGTAACTTACGTTCCGAAAAACCGTACACTATATCAGAAGGAGTACGGGGGAAAACGATAAGGAGTATAAAAAATGACTGCTGCTGATATGAAAAATGAACCAAGAAGGTTATATAAATCGCGCCGTGACAGGATGATCGACGGGGTATGCGGCGGACTTGCTGAATATTTCAACATAGACCCGACCATAATGCGGGGAATATTTATATTGTTGGTTTTTTTCGGTGGTACGGGGTTGTTTTTATATATAGGCGGTATGATCGTTATGCCGGTCAATCCGCATCATCTTGCTATGATCCAATCGGGACAGATGCAACCGGATAACCGGAATGCTTCCAGGACCTTCGGTATAATACTTATTGCTATCGGAGTATTGTTTCTCCTGCACAATTTCGGTCTATTTGCTTTCCATCATATCTGGCATATTTCCTGGGGAATTGTGCTGCCGATTCTATTGATTGTTATCGGTATGGCTATAATTTATATGCATCAGCAAATGCGGGTAAAGGAGCAGCATCAATCCGCTGAGCAGGGAGAAAACGAAGGAGATAGTAGTATGAATCCTCAGCAGGAGGGGGTCGGGTATAAACGATTATATAAATCGCGGCACGACCGGAAGCTGTTCGGTGTTTGCGGCGGTTTAGGTGATTATTTTACCGTCGATCCGACCATTATACGCATTTTGTTTATCTTGTTGACATT
>PWXV01000028.1 GCA_003568415.1 Ignavibacteriales bacterium | reverse complement strand
GATATCACCGTATCGTTTCGTACAAACAATATTTCAGGAAAGAAACGTTTGTCTGATGAAGTACGGCAAAATATATTCCTTATCTTTAAAGAATCTGTCAATAATATAGCTAAACACGCACAGGCAAACGAAGTTTATATTGAATTGAAGTCCAGTCAAAATACCCTCATAATGATGATCCAGGATGATGGTATAGGAATTTATAATAATCGGGGAAAAAATGGCCAAGGCTTGCGTAATATGACTATGCGGGCTGAAAAAGTTGGTGGTCAGCTGCAGATAAAAAATAATATGGGTACCAATATCACGTTAAAGGCACCGGTCCTCTAAAAACTACATCTTTATGTAGTAGCATGAGTTTTGTGATATCCGTACATTTAGATATGATTTCCATAGCCATTATTGAAGACGATACCGATATACGGGAAACAATTTGTACGTATCTGGGTCAACAAGAGCAATATATGTGTAACTATGCTTTTGAATCGGTAGAAGCATTTCTTGACTCATTAAACGAAGACAACTTGCCGAACGTAGTGCTGATGGACATCGGCCTCCCCGGTATGTCGGGCATCAGCGGGATCAAGATCATTAAAGAACGGTATCCCGATATCGATATCGTTATGCTCACCGTGTACAACGATCCGAACCGGATATTCGATTCCCTGTGTGCGGGAGCATCTGGTTATTTGCTTAAAACTACTCCTCTTCCTGAAATCCGGGATGCAATTAAAGAATTACATGAAGGCGGTTCCCCTATGTCGCCGCAGATAGCCCGTAGAGTAGTCGATTTTTTCCATCCGAGAATATCGGGGCTTCCGGAGTCTCCCCTGACTGACCGCGAGAAAGAGATCATTGCCGGTCTTGTAGATGGTTTAAGCTATAAGATGATCGCTCAGAGATTACACATCTCTATTGAAACGGTTCGATATCATATTAAAAATATATACCGTAAGCTCCACGTCCATTCGAAGGTTCAACTTATAAGTAAATCAATGCGGGGAGAGATCTGAAGGAACATTTCTAATTATCTGCAATTGACATTCCAATAGTAGCTTTGACTCACTCGTGTACTATATAAATAACTGTTATGTATCACATTTTTTTTAAAACCACATCTTTATGGGATTGCGCAAGACCCGGATCGGATGTATTTTCTCTTCTCTCATATGACCGGTACCTGATATTGTGCACTCCCTGTAATACATAATGTCGTTGACAGGGGAGGTGTGATAAGTTTTCTGGTGTTTTTTGGCTATTAGTAATATACCGGAAAGATTTTTCGAATAATCGGAGGATAATAATGGTCCAGCAAACACAGCGGAACTTCACTTCATTTTTCATAATTGGTTTTTTGTTTGTGTGTGTGAATTGTACCGGCAATGCCATTGCATTCACAGGAATAACCGGTGATTGTGTAGATTCATTGGATGAGGCGGAAGAACTCTACCGCACGGGAAATTTTGATCAGTCAATCGAAATTACGATCGATTGTCTGGAAGAGGATGAATTGCCCGAAGAAGAGACCTTACGGGCATATCGTCTCCTCGGTCTCTCATATATTGCGCAGGATATTCTCCAGGAAGCGCGCTGGGCAATCTCACGGCTCCTTGAGATAGTTCCCGACTTCGAACCGGACCCCGTTCAGGATCCACCCACATTTTCCCGACTGGTGGAGGATGTCCGGGAGGAGAAGCAGGCTGCAAACAACGGTGGACGCACCGGAACACCATATACTGCCGAAAGTATGCAATCGCTTCAGTTTGGCGTTAGAGGAGGCATCAATTTTGCGCAACTAAGGGGAGATTTATCCGATGCGCTGGGATTTGACTTGGATACCAGAAACGGATTTGCAATCGGTATGTTTCTTTCAATCCCGCTCGGTTCGTCATTTGCACTTCAGCCAGAGGCAATGTATTCGATGAAGGGCGCCTCGGCGGAAATACAGAACTTATCGGTCACCTATATATTCGATTACCTTGAAATACCGGTTTTTGCAAAATACTCGGTGATATTGGATAATTCACCGGTGAGCCCGCATTTCTATGCTGGTCCGTCACTTGGAATATCACTCGACAGTACGCTGCGGTTGCAGGAAGGGGGTACGACACAGGAGGAGGATCTGAGTGATGAAATTAAGGCAACGGATTTTGGATTGGTATTTGGTGCAGGTGCTGATATAAGAGTCGGCGTGTATACGTTTGGTATCGGTCTCCGGTATGGCTTTAGTCTCGACTCTATTGCCGATATAGAGGAAGATTTCGATATACAAAATTCAGTGTTTTCAATTACGTTTTCGATCGGGTATTAATGTAACCGGTTTCTTTTAACCGTTTTTCCCGAATATTATGATCAATGGCTCCGATTGGGATTGACTATGCGGAGCTATGTCTGGTTGTATGTTACCATTTGCCCGACAGAATCATACTAATTTAGTAAAGGAGAAATAGTAACCAATATGCCGGTACAATTTACTGTGCGACATCAGAAAGATGCTGATTATTATCTGGAAAAAAGTTTTACCGGTGATGTGATACTCATCGGACGGGATGAAGCAAATGACCTGGTCCTTAAGGATAAACGGAAAACCGTATCGCGCAAACATGCCGAAATACGCCTCGATGACGGCATATATTTTCTGGTGGATATGGGAAGCCGCAACGGTACATATATCAACGATCACAAACTAAATCCCGAACAACCATACGCCATCGAACACGGTACCGAGATAGCAATAGGTGAATACATTTTGTCGGTTTTTCTGCAATATCAACATCAGTCAGCCGGCTCTGATGCGACGGTCTTTGTAACGAACCCGTTCCTGGAAGATGCACGGGAAATGTTGCCGGTCCTTGAGAAAATCAATCAAAAGTATGCAATTGAAGACTCGGAAACGAGGGATGAATATTTAATTCAGGCAGTGCATGAGGTTTTGGGGGAGCAAGAGGACAGTAGTGCAGTGGAGGCAATCGGTAAGGCATTCGGTACACAACCCGGTCAAAATCAGCCGGTTTCGTCGATATCATCAACATCCCAAAAGAATAATAACATCGAAGAATATTCGGTAGAATACTCATTGACGACCGGTACTGTGCTTGAATTGTTTCTCGGCACCTTGATAAAGGTCCAGCAATTTATATCCCAATTTTATTCCGAATTTATCGGTGCGACGAAAGTCGATACCGGAGATAGCCTCCATACGAAAACGGTCGATGCATTGAAAGACTACTTGTTTCATCCCGATCTCCCTCCCGAAATGATGCAGAAACGTATCGAAGTACTGAAACACAAGATTGATGAGATGAACAAGCACCAGGTGGCGTTGCTTGACGGATACCGGAGTAGTGTGCGGGAGGGTGTGCGGGAAATACTGAACGAGATGAACCCCGCAATTATAAAAAATAATCTAAATCAAGAAAAAATTTCTCTTGGACCGTTAAAAATCCCACCCTCTTACATTCCCCTATATACAACTTTGAAAACCGTACAGATATTACAGGAAAAGCATTATGCATTTTCGGCTGAGGACAGAGGGATTGTTGAGAAAAAGCATTTCAGACCCGCATTCAGTAAACGGTATCTCGAAAGCATGAGTGAAGAAAACAAATAATATAATGGTGTATAACATGAACAGCAGGTTGTCCAAACTTCTGATGTTGCTATTGATCGGAATAGCAGGATGTAGCAGCACGCAGCAATTGCATATTTCGTTTAGTTCAAGCGACGATGTGAATCACGGCGGAAACCCCAT
>PWXV01000320.1 GCA_003568415.1 Ignavibacteriales bacterium | reverse complement strand
TGAAACTTGGTGTTACTTCATGTGCTTCAGCATCCTCCACCCAGTGCACAAAGATCCAGCGCTCCATATCGGGTGGTGTTGCCCGGCGAACCCATACGAAATTGTTCTCCGGATCATTGATAGCGAGAATGTAATCATGCTGAACGAACATTGTCCATTGATATTCTTCAAGAAATTGCTCGCTCAATTCTGCTTTTGCGTACCGGCGTTCCCGTGTGACACCCTCCATTTCGCGGCGAAGGGCGAAATCGTGAAAATAATTAAACAACCGGTCGCCATGTTCCACGATATTATGATAGATATGTTCGACTGTAGGTCCGGTGAGATACATTATCATCTGACCCCGAGCATTACTGTGGTACCGGTTAATCACAAATTCTTCTTCAGCCATTATTAAGTCCTGAACCTGCTCGCTGAGTGCTGCATTCATATACTGAGCAGTTGAACCGGTCCCGTCAAGCGGAGCAACAACTAACAAATTTTTGTACCGCCGGTAACGTGAGAGATTTTCAATATCCTCGCGATAGAGGAGGAAGAGTTGTTCAGGTTGCGGGGTGATAATTTCCTGACCGAGCGCCTCGATAAGCACCGGTTGAAGTACTTCAAAATCCGTAGAATCAGCAAAGACAACAATTTCATACATATCTCCTTCGGCACGAAGCTGTACATCACCCCACTCGATCATTTGAACAACAACGTACGCAACCACCGCAAGGATAATAATAAATATCAATGGGGTAAAGCGATTTTGTTCGCTTTTCATTTTTCTTTCTGCCATCGCCAAAACTCCTCCGTCAAATTCGTTGTTTGAATCGTTCGTCCATTATGTATATATAACAAAAATTTTGCGTGAAATGTCACCGTATCATATAAACATCAATATGAGGCAGGAATATCGTGTAGCCCCCCCACAGTACTGAGGCGACACTTACCGGAATTGTTATATTATCGACATAACCGGATGCCGCCTCGGCAATCGTTCCGGCTGCTGCGGCAACAAACCCGATTATATATTCCGATAGCTCATAGTTGAATTTCGGTGTAACAAGCACCACAATTATTGCTGCGACAAAAAAGGCCATACTTCCTTCTACCGATTTACCTAAAAAAGGCCTTGACCCGAATCGCTTGCCGAATAATGCAGCCGCCCCGTCTGCAAAGGTTAGTGTAACTAATCCGATAACTGCAAAAAGTTTCGGGAATATCGCGATACAAATCGTTGCAGATATGAGTACGAATGTTGCTCCGTTGAGGCGCAGTGTACTCGTATCTTGTTCGCTTCTGCGCAGAAGGAATCCGAATAAATAATGAAATAGTTTTCTAAATGGTCTGTAATAAAACCGAAGCAAATCGGTGCCGATCATAGCAACGGTGAGAGGGATCAAAATTAATAACGCGGTCTCTTTTGGAATAAAGAAATATATGACCGGTATCGCAAGGTTCGTCAAATGAAAAAGTTTACGTGCAATTTCAGCCCTGAACGAGGGGTTATGAACATCCTGCATATATTACTTTCTTTTACTTCCGGTATCTTTTTTAGTTTTATCTTTGGGATTCCCCTCTTCACCGTCTCCGGTTTTTCCGTCCTTATGTGATTGTTTTACATCTGTGACATTATCGGCTTCTTTTTCTTCAGATTTTTGCTTTTGGCCGTCCCCGTCTACTTTTTGAGGTTCTTTTTTCTTTGAATGTTTTCGCAGTTTTTCAACAGCTTTCTCGAGTGCGTCTTTCTCCGAGTCTTTACCGTTTGTTCTCGGTTCAAGGGGTGGTAATTCTTCTCCCCGTATAATCATATCGATTTCGCTTCCGTCAAGAATTTCACGCTCAAGCAGTACCTTTGAAAGCCGGTGAAGTAATTCAATATTTTCGCGAAGTATTTTATCAGCACGCTTTTCAGCATTGAGAACAATGGTTTTTACTTCCTTGTCGATTTCAACTGCAGTTTGCTCGCTGAAATCGCGGCCTTGCGACATCTGTCTTCCGATAAAGATTTCTTCTCCCTTTTCCCCGTAATTCAGAGGACCGAGCTTTTCACTCATACCCCATTCACATACCATCTTACGTGCAAGTTGTGTCGATCGTTGAATATCATTAGCAGCACCCGTCGTCAGTTTGTTGAACACGATCTTTTCTGCAACGCGTCCTCCGAGTGCATAGGTTATCATTGCATCAAGATATTCTCGTGGATAGGTATGCTTTTCGTCAATTGGTAAATATGTTGTTACACCCAGTGCCCGGCCGCGCGGAATAATCGTTACCTTGTGTACGGGATCTGCCTCGGGAATCATTTTTGCCACCAGCACGTGGCCGATTTCATGATAGGCGGTTGTTTTCTTCTCATCTTCTGAGATAATGAGACTCTTCCGTTCCGTTCCCATCATAACCTTATCTTTCGCATCCTCGAAGTCACGCATTGTGACAACTTCACTATTGCGTCGGGCTGCAAGCAAAGCTGCTTCGTTAACAAGGTTGGCAAGGTCGGCTCCTGCAAGTCCGGGAGTTCCTTTTGCAAGTGTTTCGAGATGTACATCTTCCGATAATGGAATGTTACGTGTATGAACACGGAGGATACCTTCCCGGCCTTTTACATCCGGGCGGTCAACAACTACCTGACGATCAAACCGACCGGGGCGCAGTAATGCCGGGTCGAGCACGTCGGGACGGTTCGTTGCGGCAATGATGATCACCCCGAGATTTTGCTCGAAACCATCCATCTCAACAAGAAGCTGATTAAGTGTTTGTTCGCGCTCATCGTGTCCGCCGCCAAGTCCGGCACCGCGCTGCCTGCCCACCGCATCAATCTCATCGATGAATACAATACAGGGTGCATTCTTTTTGGCGTTTTCGAATAAGTCGCGTACACGGCTTGCACCGACACCGACAAACATTTCAACAAAGTCGGCACCACTGATAGAGAAGAAGGGGACACCTGCTTCACCCGCGACTGCTCGTGCCAGAAGTGTTTTGCCTGTTCCCGGAGGACCGAGCAGGAGCACACCCCGTGGTATTTTACCACCGAGTCGTTGAAATTTGCCGGGATCCCGAAGAAAATCGATGATTTCATGTAATTCGACCTTTGCCTCTTCGGCACCTGCAACATCGGTGAAGGTTAATTTCGGTGCACCTTCATTCATCATCTTGGCATTACTTTTTCCAAATGAAAACAGTCCTTTTGGTCCGCCTCCGCCTGCCTGCATTCTTCTCATTATAATGATCCAGATAGCGATCAGAAGAATCCAGGGCAATGCCGAAAGCAGTGCAGTAAGCCACGCACGATCTTCTTTCACAATATTGAAATCGATATTTCTTCGAATCCATTCATCGATTATCGCATCGTCAATATTGGTGTATGGAAGGGTTAACACAAATTTATCGCCGACAACCCGATTGCCGTCCGGTGTAGTCATCTCTTCGGAGGACCGGAGCGTTCCGTGAAAGTCAAAGTCGTTCGTGCCCGTTTTCTTTATCGTAGCACTTTCAATTTTATTTTCATTCAGGAACGTAAGGTACTGATTGAAATTAATTTTATGCCTTCCGGAATCATCGTCTCTGAAGAGTGCCATGATAACAAACACGGCAATGATAATCAATGACCAGGTCAGAACGACACGAAGCACGCGTTTCCAGTTAAATTCTTCTGGTTCCTTTCCCTTGCCGCCTTTGTCGTCGCGTTTATTCGAATCCTTTTTATCACTATTGAATGGTGAACTAAAGAAATTCGTTGGACGGTTAAATAATCTATTTATTTCCACGTTGGTTCTCCTTTCAATCCTCTCCGGTAGATGAAGCTGTTCCGTCTTCAGATGGATCAAGTACGTAAATCGACTTTAGATTACGCCATTTCTGAGCGTAATCAAGTCCGTAGCCAATAACAAACTTTGTCGGTATTTCGAATCCCACATAGTTAAGCGGGAAATTTATCTTCGCCGCTTCTTTTTTATACAACAAAGTAACAACGTTAAATGAACGGGGGTTCTGTTGCATAATAATATCGTGTATGTAAGCAATCGATAATCCGGAGTCGATGACATCCTCAACGATTATGATATCCCGGTTTTCGACTTCACAGTTAAGGTCCTTTAACATTCTGACATTGCCGCTGCTGATCTTTGCATCTCCATAGCTGCTAAGTTTGAAAAAATCGATCTCGCAGTCGATAGTAATCTCCCGGATCAGATCTGACATAAATATGAACGAACCGTTCAGGATGCCGATAAATATCGGTACCCGATCACTGAAATCGCGGTTCAGCTCATTAGCCAGCTCGGTTATCCGCCCCTTTATCTCCTTTTCAGGGATAAACATTTTGAATACTTCATTTTCGTTAACGATTACTTTATCATGTTGCATGCGGGATATATTCCAGTTTTAAAACGTTTTTTGTTGATTTTGTTACTTTATATCTGTCGCTTAGCTGAATACCGCAAATCCACACTATACCGTCAGGTGACTCCAGAATTGGAATTCGTTCCTTGTAAGCCCGCGGTATTTTTGCATCGATAAAAATGTCGCTCACCTTTTTTTCAGATTCCATGCCGAGCGGGCGAATACGATCGCCATGCTTCCAGTATCGTAATGTAAGCGGCTTCCGTAGTGTGTCGGCATCAACATATTCGGTATTTTTATTTTCGTCCAAAGCAATATCATCCGGCGAAACGGAAGTACTTCTAAATGTGAATTCCTTGAAACAGTATTCTCTATCGAAGACAATATTCTCAACGAGTTCTTCCGGTTTCGTTCTTTTATAAATCCTGATGCCCGCCGATTCGCTATCGGCACGATATTCAGGCGATAGAATTACTGCTGATCCGCTCGGTGCATCTGCCAGTCTTCTAATTCGCTGGGTGATTTCGTATGATACCGGCATATCGAGCAAACGGTTAACTACATCTCTAATCACATAGTTGGCAATTACCGGATGCAGGGTGCATATGCTTTCTTTCGTGAGAAAATACTCATCGGTCCGCACACCCTGCACGATCCGGTTGATTTCCACCTGTGCTTGTTCTTGTATATACTCATCAATTGAACGGATGATCTCGCTTGTCCGGTTAATAGAAGCCCGAATGTTTTTCCCGATCTTTGATTGTATCAAGGGAAATATTTCATTCCGAACTACGTTACGGGCATATTTGTCTGAAACATTCGATGAATCCTCACGGTACGGTATATTTTCCGTTTGTACGAACGACACGATTTCCTCTCGTGTAACATTGAGAAGCGGTCGTATAATAAAATCCCGTTTCGGTGGTATACCTTTTAACCCCTCGGGGCCGCTACCGCGCAGGAAATTCAAAAAAGCGGTCTCCGCATTGTCACTTGCATTATGACCTGTTGCTACAAGATCAAACCCGTATGCGCCGAGGATATCTTTAAAAAATGCATACCGGGTAGCACGGGCTTGTTCCTGAAAAGAGCCGGTATCATTATCTGCGGAATTACTCATATCCGCACGTTTTATATATACCTGCAGTCCATTTTTCTCTGCATAGTCTCTGACAAAGGCCTCGTCCTTATCCGATTCCTCTCCCCGCATTCCGTAATTAACATGCGCTATAGCGAGATCGAGCTTATATTTTCCCTGCAGTGAAAGGAGTGTCTCCGTGAGTGTTATCGAATCGATACCCCCGCTAACCGCAACGATAATTTTCGCTTTAACCCCGAAAAGTTTTTCACTGGTAATGAAGCTCTCTATTGCCGAGAGAAATAATGCTTTCTTGTTACCCATGCACCGGCCATTTTGTTATATCAAAGTAATATAGAGATTATCGGGTAGATATTCAATAAATCCGGAGCAAAACAATTCATTTTTTGGGGTGTTTGCATCGGGGGTTGATTTTTTTTATATTATTATTCTTAAATTTTGTAAAATCGGGGGAACCCGACCGCATTTATGTACACGGATAGGACCGCAGGCGGGCTCACATACTGTCGTGCGGTGTGTTCTTTATCGAGCAATACTATCACAATTGTGGAGGGCAGAAATCATTGAAAGCTCTTGGAACACAGTTAGCAGTCGAACTCTTCGATTGTGATGAGAATATTCTAAACGACTATAGACTTCTCGAACAATCTCTTGTTGAAGCGGCTACCAATGCCGGCGCAACCGTCGTTGATAGCGTTTTCCATCAATTTAATCCCTATGGCATCAGTGGAGCTGTTATTATAGCCGAATCGCACGTTGCGATTCATACATGGCCCGAATACCAGTATGCCGCTCTGGATATATTTACCTGCGGCAATGAGGCGGATCCCGATATCATTGCCGGGGAGGTCAAAGAAATTTTGCGGGCCGAGCGAATGCAGGTTTCACGCATTCTCCGGGGTGTTACCGTTGGCGAGCAGGAACGCAGCTATGCACAAACACCGACGTAACTGACATGCAAGGTTCGATCAAATATGTCGATGGAAAGATTTATCTTGAAGAGGTTGGCCCGGAGTGTACAAGTGTTCGATACCAACTGAAGGAAGTCCTGCACAGCAAGCAGAGTCCCTACCAGCTTGTTGAAATCGCCGACTCATATGATTATGGCAGAATGCTCATACTGGATGGCTGCGTCAACGTATGCGAACGTGACGAGGCGAACTACCACGAAATGATTGCACATATACCGGCCTTACTCCATCCAAAACCACAGTCTGTTCTTGTTATCGGTGGTGGGGACGGTGGAACGGTTCGTGAATTATTAAAGCACGATTCTGTTCATAGCATCGATGTAGTAGAGATCGATGAAGAGGTAATCAATTCCTGTAAAAAATATTTCCCGGATCTGGCATCTGGTTTTAATGATTCACGCGTACAGCTCCATTGTGAGGATGGCGTCGCATTTGTACAGCGCGCCCGCATGTCACAATATTCAGTGGTTATAGTAGATTCGTCCGACCCGATAGGTCCTGCCGAGGGTCTCTTTACGAAAGAATTTTATGAAGCATGCCGGAGAGTCCTTGATGACAATGGGATTATCATAGCACAGTCTGAATCTCCGTATGTTTACCCGAATGTGCTCAGGCAAATATGTACGCTCTTCTCAGATATCTTTCCGGTTGCAGTACCATATCGCATTGTAATGCCGACGTATCCATCAGGACAGATTTATATGATGATGGGGACGATGGATAAACATATGACAAAATCATTTGAAAATTCAAGAACAGATAATTTTTTTGCGATCCATTCCGATAGCTTACACTATCTAACCCCCGATATGCTAAAGTCCGCATTCAACATACCGGGTGATATGATCAGACTATTAGAACGTGAGGAAATATGAACATATCATTAGGCAGAGTCATCATTCTCGTAAAAGATTATGATGATGCACTTGAATTCTACAAAAAGAATCTCAGCTGCAAGGTTATTATGGATTCTACCAATGAAGCCGGACAGCGATTCGTCCATACCGGTTTTGGCGATACAACCGAAACGGGGATCTGGTTTCTTAAGGCCGATACCGATGAAGAACTACAACGGGTAGGGCACCAGACGGGAGGACAGCCCATGATGGTTTTATATACGGATGCCTTTGATAACGTTTACGCACGCCTGAGAGAAAATAATGTCACAATTTATAGAGAACCGGTTGACACACCGGAATATAAATGCCTTCATTTTTTGGATCTGTACGGTAATGAGATTGTGCTGGTTGAATTGAAAACGTAGAGCCAAACATATATCAGCATCTTATATGTCCACCATTTTTATCGATTTTTTAACTTGCACATCCCAAATAGTTCAAACTGAAGAACCAATATTCACTCCTTTCGACTTGTCGGGATTCGAGATGATTTTATTGTCAGCCTGACTTTTTCAGCGAGAACTAATAAGGGGATATTCCGAGAATGTGATGATTCGTGTTGGCATGATAATTGCAATATTTTATAAATAAATGTACAGAAGAATAAGGAGTTATAATGAATAAATTTATACGATCGATTGCGATATGTTTGGTCTGTGTATTTATTTTGCCGGTTTATCTCCCGGCGCAGGAGGCAAACCGGTGGGAGGTATTCGATCCATTTATGAAGCACGAATTACGGCAGGTAGGCATACAGCCGGACATGTTCCGCACACCCAACTTTCCGGAGATCATCGACTCGCTTTTCAACGACGAATCGGAACAGCCTGTATATCACATTATATTGCACGGTCCGAAAACTGTTCGCGAACAACTCGAAATGCATAGAAACACTAATTTGCAGAATTTTTCAACAGCGCGCGTTGATCTGCGTAGACTCCATCAGATTGCCGGAACGATCGGACTCGAGTTGATCGAATATGGGGCGCCGATGGAGATTATGCTGGATGAAAGCCGCAATGATATCGGTGCCGATGACGTGCAAAAAGGAAATGGACTTGAGAGATCCTATACTGGCAAAGGTGTTATAGTCGGTATTATTGATACGGGGATCGATATTTATCATCCCGATTTCCTTTCATCGAATACTGAAGACGGTACCCGTATTCTTTCCATCTGGGACACTACGCTTGAACCAGAAGATAATGAAGACTATCCCTCCGGCTTTGATTACGGAGTCGAATATACAAAGGAAAATATTAATGCAGCTCTGGAAGACGGGAACGGTCAAAACATACGAACCCGCGATTCAAATGGACACGGAACCCATGTTGCAGGTATAACTGCTGGTAATGGAAAAAAGGGAAGCGGCGTGTATACAGGAATTGCGCCCGATGCGGAGTTGGTCATAGTACGTGTACCGTCATCAGGCATTTCCGGATCTCATGTTATTGACGGTATGAACTATATTTTTTCGCTTGCCGATGAGATGGAAAAACCCGCAGTTGTTAATTTGAGTTTCGGCGGTCACGGCGGAGCACATGATGGAACAACTCCATATGAAAAAGCGATCACAGATTATTCAAAAGAACCGGGCCGGGCGGTCGTTGTTGCATCGGGCAACAGCGGTAACCAGAAAATTCATACCGGCGGGATCGTTTCTCCCTCCGATACGGCGGTTATGTCGATGGTGATTGACGATTATAATGCGTCAAATTCTAATTATGCTATAAATCTTCTCTGGTATGAAAATCTCGATGAACAGGGGATCGGTCCATTCCCAACCGAGACAATAAACTTAACCATCGTATCACCGAACGGAAATACCCTAAGCGTCGAATCGGGTGATGAAGATTCGAAAAGTACCGATGACGGAAAAATTATAATCGAATCGTATGGGAAAAATGAAAAAGATGCCCGGTTGTTTTATATAGAAATAACCGATACAGAAGATGACAAAGCACCTGCAGCAGGTGCTTGGGATATAGTATTGGAACACGCTTCAGGAGACGGGAATGTACAATACAATATGTGGAATATAACCCAATCATTCGGTAATGGTCTTGCGTTGCAACCCACGACCGGACGGGAGTTTACCGTTACCATTCCCGGAACTGCAGAAGGTGCTGTAACGGTTGGTGCGTATACGACAAAAAATACCTGGACCGATATAAATGGTACGATACGCTCAAGTTCCGAAGTGCTTGAAGATATAGCTTCTTTCAGCGGGGGCGGGCCGACACGCGATAATAGACTAAAACCGAACATTACTGCGCCGGGACATATGATTGCAGCCGCATATTCCGATGATGCTTCGTTCTCCTCAACAAGGCAGGTCGAGCCGGAGGGATATGTAGTTCTGGAGGGAACAAGTATGGCGGCGCCACACATTACCGGTACGGTCGCCTTGCTGTTTGAATCTGATCCCGGGTTGAATACCGAACAAATAAAACAATTATTAGCATCGACAGCCCGGACAGATGACTATACCGGAAGTGTACCGAATACTACCTGGGGATATGGAAAAGTTGATGTCTATGATGCCATCATTGAATCCGGCGCTATAGTAACGGTAGATAAAATGGAAAAAGATGTACCGAATAGTTATACGTTAAAGCAAAACTATCCTAATCCATTTAACCCTGTAACAATAATACGTTATGGTATCCCGGTGAGATCTCATGTAATCCTCGAAATATATAATGCAATAGGGCAGTTAATAGCAACACCCGTCGATCAGGAACAGGATGCGGGAAATTACGAAATCACCTTTGATGCATCACATTTACCGAGCGGATTGTATTTCTATAGAATGGATGCCGGAGAATTTACAAAGATAAGAAAAGCAGTATTTATCAAATAAAAAACGGGACGTATCATAGCCCCCTGAAACGTCCCGTTTATCAATCAACCGTTCGTGTTAATAGAACCAGACGGCAGTACTTTTCTGTCCGGGATTGTTTACATTATCGCCACCGAGAATCATCACACGGGCAATGCCATCGGCATCGACATAACTGAGACCCGCGTGATTGAATAGATTGCCGCCTCCCTGACTGTTGATTGTGTTCGATCCTGTTGCTCCGTTAAATTGTCCCACACTTCCGTCGCTCCGGATTGAAGCATAACTGTTTTCACTTGATCCTGTGTGTGCACCGCTATAAAGCCCTGCAGTTACAAATATGTTACCTCCCGCTACCAGAGCGGTATGTTTGCTGGTGCGTTTTGAGAGTTCTTCGGAATTTATAACCCAACCTGTATCACTCAGTAGTCCGTTTCGTAGGTTGATCCGGCCGTAAACCACGGTTCTTAATTTCGTATCGTTGTTTGTATAGTTTCCATCGTTCGGAGAAACCGCAGCCGACTCGCCGGCTACCGCATAAAGGAATCCGCCAAATACTGAAAATGAATGATATGATTGTGAACCGGGAAGTGAGGGCATCGATTCCCATTCGCTCAGATTACCCAGTGAATCTATGAATGCGCGGTGTACCGAAGTAACGGGAGTGTTGTCGTTTGTTGCACCCCCTGCGATGTATACATAGCCACGGAATACAACTGCACCTAACGAATGAGTCGCTGTGGGAAGGGGAGTTGTCGTACTCCAATTCCCGAGACTACCGTCCTGGTTAATCGGGGCCTTATAAACTGTTGTTGTCGGTTGTTCGTTATCTTCATTTGTGCCTCCGATAACATACACGTACCCGTCTCCAGATACTCGTGAGTTGAACGGCGTTGCCGCTGTCGAGGCATGGAATGCTCTCGGAACAGGAAGATCGGTGGTAGCGTTCCACGAACCGATATGGCCGTCCTGTTGAATTTCGGCAACGTAACCTTCTTTTTGCGGATCGTGTGAATTGTCGCCGCCGCCAAGGACATAGACGAATCGGTTTATAGTATTATCATCGACTGCGACTGGTACAAATTGTGCCGAGTGTCCGCTAAGAGCGACCGGAAGGTTGGTGGTCTCGGTCCAGTTTATAACCGAAGGGCTGAATGCTGCAGTTTCCGTCACGGTAAACGGAAGTGTTTCGCTCAATCCCGTTGCTGTTTTTACCCGGATATCTCCGGTCTCAGCATCGTTCGGAACCGTAGTTATTATAAATTCATCCGTCCAATCATCCGGGCTGGCGATCGTTGCAGAGATTGTACCTCCACTGCCATCTGAGAATAATACCTCTCCTTCTCCTTGTTTGTCACCGAACGATTTACCCTCGATGATAACGGTACTTCCGTTGTTTCCGGACGGTCTTGTTGCACTATTGACATACATAAGATCCGGCCCTACAACGGTAAATGCTTCGTTGAATTTAATTTGAGTGCCGTCCATATTTTTAACAGTTATATCGTAGGTGACGCCACTGTCCACTCCGGCAGGAACGAACGTAAATATTATAGATCCATTTTCAACATCGACTTCTGTAGTGTTGAGATCATTGAATTGTACCTGAGCACCTTCTCTGAAATACGATCCGGTGATTCTGACCTCGGTACCCACCGTGCCGAATGACGGTTCAACGCTTGCGATGACAGGATCGGGACCATCGACAGGTTCTGTCGGTGAATCTTTTGAACATCCGGCTATTGTCAGGATTAAACTGACAATTAAAAAACTATGCAATGAAATTAAACTATTAAACTTATACATAATAAATCCCCTTCTATCAATGTATATGACTTTACCAAGAAATAGTACAAAATACGTGCCAGAATCCGATATATTTAAAAACCGTGTAATTTACTTCACATTAATAACAAGAAGATGATTTTTTACAGGGTAGAGGTAATTTTTACCGACAATGATATATTAATAAAAAAGGCTCAAAGGTTTAGATGCCTTTGAGTCTTTGTCGCTACTGTCTATTAGATTGGATACCTAGTATTTGTTAAAAAGTTCAGACAGTCCCGACAAGTCAGTAAGGAGTAGATGTGAGTTTTTCATTGTGAACTACATTGCACCTGAACAATAGCATTTTAATGGTTTAATTGTTTCCCGCACTTAAACAGTATGTATGCTTACATTGATAATAACTGTTTTATGAGAAAAGAATTTAAGTGATGATCATCTATAACAAATAATGTGATATAGATCACACCAAACTGCCGAGAGTTTGTAACTTTACTACAATAATCACGGTATGTCTTAAAAGTAATTTTTTAAAACTATCAGGAACTGCAGGTTTAAAAAAGATTCCCGCATTTCTTCTTTTTCTTCCCGCATAACATAGAGTGATTGCAAAGTCAGTTTTATTGTTTTTAAATAAAAATTGCTCAATCTACTGCATAATGATGGGAAAAAACGATTGGCATAATATTTGTACTAATTTATTAGAAATTTCTAATAATTCTATAACTCAATAACTCAAAAAACAAACTAAAAATGGGGGTAACCATGAAGACATCATACGTAACTGTAATCACAATGATGCTCGGTATAGTTCTCTTTATCGGCTGCGAGAGCACCTCTGAGCCGGGAACAACCGGTAACTTTGTTCTCTATTTAACCGACGCTCCGGGGGAGTTCGATGAAGTCAATATCTCTGTCGAAAGCGTAGAGGTCCACAGGGCGGAGGATGGATGGATCGTGATAAACGATGTGCCGGAAGTGTATGATCTGCTCGAACTGACAAACGGTGTTACCGCAGTATTAGGCGAAGCGGTATTGGATCCCGGCTTGTATACACAGATACGACTGATGATCGGCGAAGAAAGTAATGTCGTGCTCGACGGACAGACCTACGATCTGGAAATACCGAGCGGACTTCAAACGGGATTAAAATTAGTACAATCCTTTCAAATAGAAGCTGATTATACGTATGAGCTTCTCCTTGATTTTGATGCTCATCGATCGGTTAATCAACTCGGTGCAATAAATGAATTTGTTCTTCAGCCCGCATACCGGCTGCAGTCGATCGCGACATCAGGCTCTATCGCCGGTAGTGTAGAACCAGCCGCAGCAAGAGCGGTGGTAACTGTCTATCAGGGCGGAGAAGTTGTCACGACAACCTACGCAGATGAAGATACCGGTGATTTCAAAGTGATACACCTTCCCGAAGGTAATTACTCGGTGCATTTTGAGGCACGCGAAGATGGTTACGGTGAGCATACAATGGATAATGTGAGTGTGAGCGTAGGAGAAACGACGCAGCTTGATCCCGTTGATCTTGAATAAATCTTTGACTGCTTACAGTATGTGTTAAGAAAAAAAAAGCCCGGAAGGTGCATACCTTCCGGGCTTTTTTGTGCTCGATAGTAGTGTGAAACAATGTCCCGATGGAACACTAAAATAATTTAGCAATTACACAGTTTGTCGAACGTAGATCATACTTTCAACCGGTAACCGGTCTTCGGCACCGTGAGTATGAATTCCGGTTTCGAAGATTTACGTTCTATCTTCTTGCGGAGTTCCGCAATGTGTGTATCAACAGTTCGGGAATACACGTCGGCAGTGTGACCCCATACTTCTTTGAGCAACTCATCTCTTCGTACTGCCTGGTCCTTTCGTTTCAATAATGCGACGAGCAGATCGAATTCAAGAGGTGTGAGAGAGAGTTGTTTCCCTTCCCGGTAAATTTCACGTGTTTTTGTATTGACTTCAATATTTGAAAACCGGTAAATGTCCTCCGCAGATCCGTTATTACCGGTCGATCTCCTTCGCAGTATCGCATCGACGCGTGCTATGAGTTCGAGCACGCTGAACGGTTTGGTGACATAGTCATCGGCACCTATGCGTAATCCCTGCACCTTATCGGCTTCTTCACCGCGGGAAGTAAGTATCAGAACGGGAATATTGTTCCGATCCCCGCGGATAGTTTTCAAAACACGAAATCCGTCAACCTCCGGAATCATGAGATCGAGTATAAGCAAATCAAATTCTTTCAACCGTGTTTGCTCGATTGCTTCACGGCCGGTCTTTACCACGGTTACACTATGTCCTTCGATCTCAAGATTATTTTGTAAACCGTATGCGAGATCGGTATTGTCCTCAACGATTAAAATGTGTGCATCGCTCATAGCTTCCGTCATAATTCCTGCTCCACAATGTTATCTGTTTTGTATTGTTCAATATGGGATGCTGTTTGGTTGCTCACCGGAAGTTCGACGATGAAGCGGGCGCCACCGTTCGGTGAATCTTCTACTACAGATTTTCCATTCAATGCCTGCGTCAGTTCTGCAACCACTGCAAGTCCGATTCCGGATCCACCTGTGTTACCGTTTATATCGCGGTCAAGACGGGTATACGGTTTCCATATCTTTATCCGTTCCGAATGGGGGATACCGGGGCCCTCATCATCGATTATGAGTTGTACATATGAGTCAACCAGACAGGTTGAGATAATAACACGGCTGTTTTCAGGACTGTATTTGACGGCATTATCGAGCAAATTAACTATTATTTGTCTGAGTAACTGCAGATCGGTGGTAATTATCATTTCTTTCTCGATCCGGGAGCAGAGTGAGATATTATTTGCCGATGCGATAGGACGAAATGAATCGAGCACATCGTTAATAAATCGGTCCAGGTCGCATTGTGCAGGATGAACGTTGATTATATTTCGATCGGTCCGGGAAAATTGGAGAATATTCTCAACGAGATAGGTAAGCCGTTTTGCCTCCTGATCGATTATCTCCATTGCACGCTGTTTTTCTATTGTGTTCCGTACCCGATTATGCAGTAACATTTCGATGAACATCCGTATCTGCGCTATCGGAGTGCGTAGTTCATGGGAAACTCCGGAGACGAAATCAGACCGGAGTTTGGCCAGCTCCGATTCTTTTCTGAATTGTCTGTATGCAACAATCATTAAGCTGAATGAGAGAATAAATAAACCGGCAAGCAATGGGAACCTGTTCCTCGGTAATCCGCCGATGACAAGATGCGATGCCGATCCGGGAAGCAGCGAAATAGCCGCGATTATTCCGTCGTTTCGGAGATCGAGTGTGTGATTATCTGTTGTATTGTGTCCATTTGATCCGGCTTCGAACAATCGATTACCCAGCGTGTCATAGATAACGGAGTATAAGAAGTCGTCATTCGATTTATTACCGATGAGTGCTTCCGGCAGCAGAGAATTCTCTTTCCATATTTTTTCAAATAGCATGGTGAAATTTTCAGTTTCGACTTCAAATCCAATAATAACAGTATCATTGAAGAGTCTATCAGGAACGTTTGTATAAATGATCAGGGTTGATGTACCGTTTACATCACGCGGTAAAATAGCAAACCGGTTATTGTCGTCTAAAGTCCGGTGTCTGTTAGTTATGAGTGTATCCGGGTTAAACGTTCCGGTTAACGGATAATCCGATATCGGGTATGAATGTAATTCATTATTTGTGATGTTCCATGCAAAGTATTGGAGAACCGGTTTCAGGGTCGGACAATCCCGTAGACAATCATCCTCATAATATTTCGTGTTTACTCTGTCGGGATCCGGAAGCAACTCCTCGAGCTCCTTTGCTTTCTGAAAATTTTGTATGACCGGGTTAAATGTTTCAGATACTGCAATATGAAGGTTCCGGTCGATTAAACGGGTCAATTCCCACGCTGCGATATTCGTGTAATCATCTAAGGTGTTTTCAGCGATTTTTTTATGGGAGGAAATTGCATCGATTGCCTGATATGCAAGAAATCCCGTGAGCAGAAACGTCGACATCAAAACAAGAAAAATAATTTTTGTCCGCGTTGTGCTATTCCGCCGATCTCCGGATATATTCATTGTTGACC
>PWXV01000230.1 GCA_003568415.1 Ignavibacteriales bacterium | reverse complement strand
GAATTTGAGAGAACCGGTGAGAACACCTATCGTATTCTCGGGGATTTGACAATTCGTGGTGTCACAGAAGCGGTCGAACTTGATGCAGAATTAGTGGGTGTCGTCGACGATCCGAGAGGATTTCAACGAGTTGCATTTACCGGTGAAACAACTGTGAACCGGAATGAATTCGGGGTACGATGGAACCGGGCACTGGAAGCAGGCGGATTTGTTGTGGGTGATAATGTCAACATAACAATTAATGCGCAGTTTATAGACCAATCATAATGTATAATGATTTGTAGGGGTGTATCATTACTACATCCCTACAAATTCATTGGCATACCCACCGGTAACATCCTGTTTTTCTCTGTTTCTACATAATCAATCATTGCATGAATGATTTGATCAACCGATTCATTTGGCACACCATCCGGTGTGGCCGATTTAAACCGCATATCGCACATCTCATTGACATAATCAACAACAACAAATCGATGATTTATTGTAGTCGCAATTTCAGTTGAAAAAAAGTGTAACCTGCACACTTTATAAATCTTTTTTGTGATACTGCGAAGTTCGTGCAGATTATATTTTTCCTCATCTTCCGGGGTTACGGGCTCATATATATGACTGATATCATCCCACCAGCAGGGAATTACCTTTCCGAATGCATAAAACACTCTGAACCAGGCTTTTCTGTGTCCATGATATACGGGTTTGATTAATTCCTGCAAAAGATATTTATCATCTTCATAATGCTGGCGTGCCTCCAGCACATCGTTGAGCGATTGTGCATCCAGCACGACTCCTATACCGCCGCCGGTAGTGTTGGCGGGTTTGATTATAAAAGGTTTGCCGATGACTGACAGTTGTTCATCGGTTAGCTTTGGAGCCGGTTCATCCCGAAATGAAGAAATAATAATGGTGTACGGAACCTCGATATCGTATGTGAGAAACTCCAGGTGCATGGTTGCTTTATCGGCTGCTCGATGCATTAAATCGTACGGATTAATAACCGTGATACGGTGGTGGGGATGGCGGTTAAGCTCCGATTGCATTGAAAATTTTGCAAAGGGTTCAAAATCTTCGTCAATATCCGAAGCACGGTCGAGAAAAACCCGGAAAAAAAGCTTATTCTCTTTTACCTGTTCAGTAACATAATGAATGTTGCCGGGATGAATAATATATGTAGACAGCCCGTTTTCCTGTGCTAGATACTCGATCCGATCAATAAAATCTTTGTCGTATTCCCAGTTCCACGCAATTGCAAAATCAAATTTTTTGTGCTCAGTCTCAGGCATCACGTTTCAAAAAGACAGCGCTCCTCATTCGAATCATATTATTATACGGTATATGAAATCATAAGATACAAATAATTATATTTTCTTAAAATATTCGTTTTCGTAAGAATCGTCGCACTACCTTGCTGCAATTATATCCCGCAGCACCAAAAATACCGCCCCCGGGATGCATGCCGGCGCTTGCAAGGAATAATCCTTTGAATGGTGTCGAATATGAAGATAATTCGGGTAACGGTCTGAACATAAACATCTGATCCAGCGTCATTTCAACATGCATTACATTCGCGTTCGGCATTGTATGTTTTTTTTCAATATCCACCGGGGACTGAATATACCAATCTATCAGGTGCTCGCTTGTACCGGGAGCGAATCGATCGACTACACCGAGAAGTTTTTGTGCTTCCCGCTCACGAATTGATTCCCACGGGATTCCATTACGAAGCCTGTATGGATAGTACTGTCCCCAGACGAATAAGACATGGTTGCCTTCCGGAGCGAGCGTCGGATCGATTGCGCTGAACGTCATACCAATAGCGGCCGGGTGTTCTGATGGTAATCCCTTTAAATAATCTGCATAAGAATCGTTCAGATATTGCACTGTCGGAGAAAGAAGCTGTAATCCGTTTAGTAGATCATTTTTTGGATCATTGACAGAATACTCCGGTAGCTTGTGCATCGCACATCTGATTACCATTCCGAAGCCGTTGCCGGTATTAATTTTTTCAACACGATTTCTGAGTGTTGAAGAAATAGAATCGCGTAACAAATCCAGAAATGTTACTTTTACGTGCGCATTTGATACGACCGCTCTGCTGGTGTACCGTTCTCCGGTATCGAGTTCGACACTTTTGACTTTTCCGGATGAAACAACAATGCGGTTTACTTTTGAATCTGATCTGACTTCTCCACCGTGGGATTCAATATACAATTGTAATGCCCGGGTCAGCATCCCCGACCCACCGCGGGGGCGCGCAGCTCCCTGCAGATGTATCATTGAATGCCAACCGATAAATTCTGCAGATGCTGTGTCGATCGGTGGAGGACCGCTCTGCGCTCCCCACCAGACAAGTGCAGCTTTCAAATGCTCACTTTCAAAAGTCTCCTCGATTATCCGCCCGTAACTTTTCATAATATTCTGGAGCAATTCATTGCGCTTACTCGATGATTTCCTGAGTTGGCTGAGAACAAATGTCCTGCCGATATTGGAACCGGTCGGTGGTTTTAAAAAACTTTCGAAGACCGATTTATTGAGCGGCTGCCAATCGTTGATAAATTTCCGGTATGCTTCCGCATCTGCATCTGATACAGACGCAATGCTTTCACAGGTCGCATCGAGATCCCGATAAAACTTAATGACTGTTCCGTCAGGGAACGGTGCCGACATAAATGGTTCCATCGGGATATACTCGAGACCGTACCGATACAGTTCAAGATCCTGAACGATTGGAGTATGATGAATCATAAAATGGGCCGATCCACCGACATCCATTTTAAAGCCGTTAAACATCTCCTCTGTACAGACCGCACCGCCGATGGTATTCCGACGTTCAAATACGATTGTTTTATATCCCCATTTGCAGAGGTATGCCGCTGCCACGAGTCCATTGTGACCGCTGCCAATTACAATAACATCATAATTATACTGAGTTTTCATTGAAGTTCGTCATAGTAGTTCCGGATATATTGAATAGCATAACGGGGATTCTGATCGATTGCTCTGCGAATGATGCCGTCCGGATCCTGTTGAAATACCTTATCAAATGTGAAATAAGGATCGTATTGTGCTGCTACTTCTGATAACAATGCGGGGTTAGCATGATAGAGTTGATCGAGGAGGATAGCTCCGTGATGCTCGATAACTATCGGTATTATTTCCGGAGGCAGTTCTGCCGAGAGAATTCGAAGGGCCCGTTCCCGGTAATTGTTCATGATCCACTCAACAGCAGCATCCGGATTTGCATGTGCTGCTTCGGATAATGCCGCCGATTGATCATATGCGACGATTTCAGCTAGATGTTCAAGTGCCATATATTCCAACACACTTGCTTCATCGAGTTCAAGTGCGTTTTGCATGTGTTCCCACGCATCCATTCGTGGCTGCTGTCCGCAACCGGTAAGTAGCAATATAAAAGGTGCGAGAACTATTACCAATTTCATAAAATATCATTCCGGCGATTAAATAAATGAGAAACTGATGTAGGTATATAATCGGAAAATGTATTGTGTAATTCAAGTGATACACTTGCAACACTGTCAGATTCTTTTATATTTATATAGTTTATGGAACAACAGGATGAAAATATCAGCACGACGGATCACGAGAATAACGACAAAGTATTTATAAGCGGTTTTCTGTTTACCTCTTTTGCATCGTTTTCATTTTTTTCGAGTTTTTATTTGTTGCTGCCGGTAATACCGCTTTATGTGGTTAGTCTCGGCGGGAGTCCGAGCGATGTGGGTATTGCGCTTGGTTTATTCCCGATCGCATCCATACTTGCACGCCCGTTTATCGGAGTATATGCCGATACACAGGGACGAAAAATATATATGATCATAGGCGGGATAATCTTTTTAGTGGCATCGCTCCTGTATTCCGTTACGGCAACCTTGCTAGTTTTATTTTTACTCCGCCTGCTGCACGGACTTGGTATGGCTTCATTTACCACATCCTCTTCGGCATACATTGCCGATATAATACCCCGGCGGAGAAGGGGGGAAGCGATGAGCTATTTTGCCTCGGCGAATAATATTGCATTGATTGTAGGTCCATATCTTGCACTTTCACTCATCGATAATGGTGGTGGCTTCTCGCTGGTATTTTTTATTGCCGCAGTGTTGTCGGGTTTATGTATATTATTAGTACTGCCGGTGAAAGATACCCCGCTTGCGGTAGGACGTGAACAAAAAATATTCGACAGAACACTGTACCGGCGGGAAGTTGTATTTCCATCGCTAGTAATAGGTGTCGGTGCTTTAACCTATGCTGCGATAATAGCATTTTTACCGATACATGCCAAAGAAATAGGGATCGCTAATCCCGGTATATTTTTTACGGCATACGGTCTCTCGGTAATCGGAAGCAGAGTGGTGGCATCGAAGCTGATTGATAGAATTCCAAGGCCGAAGGTAGTTATCTTTTCTGCCATCCCGATGCTGATTGCTGTTGCCATGCTTGCTTTTACGCAAAGTTTGATCCAATTGATTTTTGTGGCAATATTGTATGGTATCGGACTGGCGTTCTTGTTACCTGCAGCCCAGGCGTTTCTTGTTGACCGGGTAAAAAAAGAAGAGCGTGCCAAAGCACTCGGTGTATTTTTCTCGTTTCTTGAACTTGGTGTAGGCGGGGGAGCGATAGTACTCGGAATCGTTGCCGAGTATTTTGGTTATCAAACGGCATTTGTTATTGCTTCAATTATCGGTATCTGCGGCATCGGATTATTTCAGTATGGCCTGCGAAGAAATTGGTAATTATGTAGAATGTATGAGTAAGGAGTTATAATGGAATCAACACAGCAGTTACTCTATAAAGAAAGAGAACCACGGGTAAAAATCGATAGCGGGAATCCGTTGCTGATATTGTTACACGGACGCGGTACCGATGAGAATGACCTTCTCGGGTTAGCATCATATCTTGATGAACGGTTACACATTGTCAGTGCGCGGGCACCGTTTCAGTTTCAGTGGGGACCCGGATATGCGTGGTATGACATTGAAGAAGTAGGAAAACCGGATGTAGAGAAGTTTCCACGATCTCGTGATCTCATCGTTAATCTTATTGATTCATTGCGTCAGAAAAAGGCCGGTATAGGAAAGAGAACTTTTCTTCTCGGGTTCAGCATGGGAGCGGTAATGGCATATGCCGTCGCACTATCGCATCCGGAAAAAGTGAACGGTGTTATTGCACACAGCGGCTATATTGCCGAGGGAGATAATACCGGCTATCGCTGGGAAGAGGCAAAGTCGGTTGAATTTTTTATCGCACATGGTAAAGCTGATCCGGTCATTCCCGTCCAATTCGGCCAACGTGCAGACGAGCTGATGAAACAGCATGCAATGAATTATACCTATAAAGAATATCCATTTGCACATCAGATAAGTGAAGAAAGTCTGCATGCTTTTTCCGGCTGGCTAAAACAGCGAATAGAATTATGACCGTCAGAGATAATAAAGTATTTTTCGGAGATATGTCCGCTAACAAATTAACCGAGCAATTCGGCAGCCCGTTATACGTATATGAGTACGATACCATTGTAAGGCAATATAACCGGTTGCAGGAGGCATTTAAAAATGCAGACACGTTGATTTATTATGCATGTAAGGCAAATGCAAACATTGAGATCCTGAAGATATTTAATGAGCTTGGCGCAGGCATTGATGCAGTTTCGCCGGGAGAAGTGTTTCTTGCACTCCGGGCAGGTTTCGAGCCGGAACGTATTCTCCTGACGGGTACCAATTTAACTGAAGAGGATATACGGTATGCCGTAGATAACAATGTACCGGTCAACATCGATAACCTGACGATGCTCAAAGAGTACGGCTCGCTGTTTGCAGGAAAAGAGGTGTCCATCCGTCTAAACCCCGATATCAGGGCAGGGGCACATATGTATCTTGAAACGGGACACCGCGATGCGAAATTCGGTATATTAAAAAATGATCTTTCCCGTCTTATTGCATTGTTGAACAAAGTGGATGCAAAACTGGTGGGATTACATCAACACATCGGTTCCGATATTACCGAAATAGAACCAATTTTAAGCGGATTAGATTTTATGTTATCGCTGGCAAAAGAAATTGCTACTATACGATTCATTGATATCGGCGGGGGATATAAGGTGAAATACTATGCTGATGATTCTGAAACGGATGTCATGGAACTCGGCAGGAAAGTTAGTGAACGTTTTAATACTTTTTGTCATGACAACAATCGACAGTTAAAACTTATTATTGAACCCGGGAAATATCTTGTCTCCGAAGCTGGGTATTTACTAACCACGGTACAATCAGTAAAGCGAAATTATAACAAAATAATAGTCGGAACGGATACGGGGATGAATCATCTTATCCGGCCGGCTTTATATCACGCATATCACGAAATTGTACATGCCTCACGGTTTGAGGGTGAAACAGAAAAAGTAAATATTGTAGGTAATATTTGTGAATCAGCGGATGTATTAGGAAAAAACCGTGTATTGACGCGTTCCAAAAGGGGAGATGTGTTGTGTATAAAAAATGCCGGGTCGTACGGGTATTCTATGGCTTCAATGTATAATGCCCGATTACTTCCTCCGGAAATATTGATAAAAGATGGAACTGCCCGATCAATACGTCGACGTCAGACATTTGAAGATCTGCTTTCCACATACTGATATGGCCTCCCAAAAAGAGATACAGAAAGACAAAAATACCCGCATAATTCGGGTTGGAAAACAGAAGCTCGATCATAAACTCATTCGTGAAGCGGCTGCCTTGCTGCGTTCGGGGGAATTAATAGCATTTCCGACGGAGACCGTCTACGGGTTGGGGGCAAACGGTTTACGGGAAGATGCGGTACGAAAAATATTTGCTGTCAAAGGACGACCTCCCGATAATCCGCTCATCTTGCATGTCGGTTTTAAAAAGGATATTCTGCTATACGGCCGGAATATATCACCGTCTGTCAAAAAATTAATTCATGCATTCTGGCCGGGACCTTTGACTATTATCGTAAAAAAACGTACAAAAATTCCGGATATTGTTACTGCCGGACTCGATACACTTGCATTACGCATGCCGGCAAATAGTGTGGCATTAGCATTGATAAGAGCGGCAAGAGTACCGGTTGCCGCACCAAGCGCAAATGTATCGGGGAAACCGAGTCCGACGACAGCGAGCCATGTGTATCAGGATTTATTCGGAAAGGTCGAAATAATTCTTGATGGGGGGAAGACTGATGTCGGGATAGAATCAACGATTATCGATTGTACAGTCGAACCCCCTGCTATCCTCCGGCCGGGTAAGATAACCCGTCGTCAGATAGAAAATACCATTGGCTTTGTCGATAATTATTTGTATAATAGTAACGATACGGTAGATAGTGTCCCGAAATCTCCCGGGTTAAAATACCGGCATTATGCTCCTGATGTACAACTTATTCTCGTCGAAGGTGATGCTACTGCAGTGAAAGCTACAATAGATGCATTAATTCGTCAATATCACAGTCAAAATAAACGGGTCGGGATTCTGGCTTTTTTCCCGGGGTCCCGGTATACTATCGGGAAGCAAGACACCCTGGTAAATCTCGGATTACGCAAGCAAAGTGTAAGTCGGCGACTTTTTGAAACCCTTCGGTATTTTGATGAACAAAAAGTTGATGTAATTCTTGCCGAGAATTTCCCATCACACGATCAGGCTATTATGAATAGGCTGCGGAAAGCAGCCTCAGAGATAATAGTGGCACAAGCGTGATATCGGAGTTCGTTTATGATTTTTGATTCTCTTTACACGATACTTATCTTCGTTGTGTGGGGGATAGTACTGGTTTATTTAATTTATCTTTATTTGAAGCGAAGAAGAAGACAGAATGTACCGGATGATACGGTAGACAATACCGGCATACAGCAGGATGATGATAAGCACACTCCGCAGGTTACCAATCAGAAAAAAGCAAGCTCTTCATATTTTTCTCAAATTCTCAACAATCTTGATATCATTATTTTTTCAATAAATGACAGGGGAGAGTTTACCCTGAGTGAAGGACGGGGATTGAAAAATATCGGTCTCGAAAATGATCAAATTGCCGGGCGATCCATATTCGAAGTTTATAAAGATAATAAGGAGATACTTACAAACATTCGTCGTGCATTAAGCGGCGAGGCGTTTTCCGCAGTTGTTCGCAGTGCAGGCAGAGTGTTCCAGACACATTATAATCCCATAGGTTCAAAAGGGAAAATTAATGAAGTAATTGGCGTTGCATTTGATATTACCGAACACCAGAAAGCCAAAGATCATCTGTACGAATCTGAAGAACGGTTCCGTGTCCTTGCCGAGAACATTCCCGGTGTTATTTACCTGTGTAAGAACGATGAAGATTTCTCCACAATTTATGTCAATGAACATGTTGCTGAGTTAACAGGCTATACCCTGGAAGAATTTGAAAATGGTGACATAACACTTGCCAGACTAATTCATCCTGATTATCGGGAGCAGGTACGGCAACATATAAATGAAATGCTTGCAGTACAGAAACCCTTTGAAATAACATATAAAGTAAGGCATAAGAACGGCGGCTGGAGATGGGTAAGTGAAATAGGAGTTGGCATTTTCCGTGACAATAAACCCGTGATGCTCGAGGGATTTATTACCGATATATCCGACAAAAAGATGATTGAAAATGCTTTACGTGAGAGTGAAGAGAAGCTCCGAAAAATTGTAGAAAAGTCCAACGATGCGATTTATGTTATTCAGGGGAAAAAGTTTGTTATGGTAAACGAAAAGTTTCTGGATATATTTGGATACTCGTCGGGAGAGGTAATGGCATCCGGGTTTACATTTATGAATTTGCTGGATGAAGATAGTATACCGCTGATCGAGGAACGGAGGAAAAAACGAGAACTCGGTGAGGAGGTCTCGGACAGGATTTCATTTGTGGGAAGGACAAAAGGTGACAACAAAATTCATCTTGAAGCCAGCCTCGCAACGATTGAATGGGAGGGGAAACCTGCTGTTCTTGGCATACTTCGCGATATGACTGCTCAAAAACAACTTGAAGAACAGCTTAGACATTCACAGAAGATTGAAGCTGTCGGGCGGCTTGCCGGCGGGCTTGCACACGACTTTAATAATATTCTCACTGCAATTGGCGGCTATGCCGATATCATCGATCGGAAGGTAGATGACGGTCCGATTAAAGAGAATATTCAGGAAATTATCACCTCATCTGACCGGGCGACAAAGTTAATACAACAGCTATTGGCCTTTTCACGACGCCAGGTTATTAAACCCATACCGGTTAACCTTAATTCGATAATCAACGCAATGGATGCTTTACTGAATCGTGTTGTCGGTGAAAATGTTGATTACAGGACATATTTTGAAGAGGATATCGGTGCGATAGAAATAGACCCGGCACTATTGGAACAGGTAATCATGAATCTGGTTATAAATGCCCGCGATGCAATGCCTGAGGGCGGCACCCTGACCATCGAAACGTTTAATACGGAGTTGAGCTCTGACTACGGGGAAACACATCCGGATGTGATGCCCGGTAAATATGTCGCACTGGCGATCAGTGACACCGGCTTCGGAATCGCCGAGGATATACGGGATCAGATTTATGAACCTTTCTTTACCACAAAAGAAAAAGGTAAGGGAACCGGTCTCGGTCTATCAACGGTCTACGGCATCATCAAACAAAGCGGCGGTCATGTTTGGTGTTATAGTGAGGTAGCAAAAGGTACAACATTCAAGATATATTTTCCACGTGTTGATAAGGAAGTTGTACCTGCACCGGTACAGAAAACTATTTCGGATGAGGATTATCCTAAAGCGAAGAACGAGACGATATTAATTGCAGAAGATGAGGATTCGGTCAGACGCTTTTGTAATAATGTGCTGACCGATCTCGGCTATAATGTCATACAGGCAAAAGATGGAACGGAGGCGCTGCAAATTTCGCAACAAAAATCGAAGAGTATCGATCTTCTGGTTACCGATATTATGATGCCGGGGTTGAACGGCAAAGAGCTTGCCGATCGTTTATGGAAAGAGAACGGGGACTTGAAAGTAATCTTTATTTCCGGGTATACAAATAACGTTATTGTTAATCGCGGCATTATTGATCCCGGAATCACCTTCATTCAAAAACCTTTTTCAGCGAAGACCCTCTCTATTCGTGTACGTGAAGTCCTTGACGGAATACCGAACGGGTCCAGGCAAAAGGTTTAGAAAACAAGATCATAGATATTCCGGATGCCTATCGATTCTATAGCATAAAACGGTTCACCATACTGCACACCGATCCGGTTTCCGTAATATCGCATCCGGGTTTCCATAAACTGCATAAAATCAGGCCGGCTTAAAAGTGTTTCGGGTTCCGAACTGGCGGGATTGTGAAATTGTGATGCGTATGCCTCAATTGCCTTCATCCGAATATCATACACATCTGAAATATCCACGATAAAGCTCGGTTCAAACTCATATTTCTGCATATAGTGATAGCAGATTTTCGGCCGGTGCGGTTCGAGCACGGTGCCGTCCTCCTCTTCAGTCGGTATCTTTGCCAACCCGGAATAAAACCAGGCATCGCGTGACAGGCGGTGTGTCCGTTCATGATCGGGGTGCCGTTCGAGCCAATGGGGGATTAATAATACCTCGGGTTTGTATTTTCGGATGATCCGGATAAGGCGAATTTTATTTACGTGCCCGGTGGTAAACTTTCCATCATAAAATTTTAAATTTTCCCGGACGCTCAGTCCGAGTATTGTGGCGGCTTTCTCGGCTTCCTGAAGACGTAGTTCTGCAGTCCCGCGGGTACCCATTTCCCCCTGCGTAAGATCAACGACTCCGACTTTTTTCCCTTGTTTGGTAAGTTTTGCTAACGTTCCACCGCATGATAATTCTATATCATCCGGATGAGCTGCAATTGCAAGTACATCGAGTTTAGGGTAGTTCATACAAGGTATTAATTTTTTATTATTTTGTCATATAATCATTTTGTATACATACTTGTATTTTTTAGCAAGGATTTTACTTATAAGTACCAAAAGAATCCGCGTAACTTCAAATCCAATTTTTGCGTCTGAAATAGAACAGCATGCCCGACACAATCAGTGCCATAATTGTCATAATTGCAGGATATGCCCACCGCCAGGCGAGTTCGGGCATATACTCGAAGTTCATCCCGTAAATTCCCACAACAAACGTCAAGGGAATAAAAATGGTTGCTATTATAGTTAACACTTTTATTACTTCATTGGTTTTATTGCTCACACTTGAGAGATAAATATCGAGCATTCCGGTCAGAATATCACGCATTGTTTCAATGGTGTCGATAATCTGAATAGTGTGATCGTATAAATCACGCAGATAAACCACGGTAGCCGGTTTGATAAGGGGTGATTCACGGCGTTCCATAACTGCTGTGATTTCACGAAGCGGCCAGGTGGTTTTTCTGATCAGGAGCATTTCCCGCTTCAATCCGTTTATTGTGTGGAGCGTTGATGTGGAAGGGTTGCTGATTAATTCCTCTTCGATCGCTTCGATACGTTCTCCCAGTTTTTCGAACACGATAAAATAGTTGTCGACTACGGAGTCGATCAATGCATACGCAAGATAATCTGCACCTAATGTACGAATTTTACCTTTACCTGCTTTAAGTCTTTCCCGTACTGGATTAAAAAATCCACGTTCATTTTCGTGAAACGAAATTATCAAATTTTCCATTACTACTATTGCAACTTGTTCGCTTCGCACATCGGCAATTTCTTCATCGTATGAGAGCATTTTTACGACGATGAAAATGTAATCGGTGTAGTCTTCTAATTTCGGACGTTGTTCTATGTTAACTACATCTTCAAGTAAAAGAGAATGGAGATTGTACTTCTTTCCGATTTCGCTTATTAGTTCGACATCGTGCAGACCGTCAACATGTAACCAGGTAACTAATGCAGTATCCGGCTCAGGCAATTTTTCCACACTATCGATTTCCGTAAAATCAACGGTCTGCTGATTATAACGGAATACTGACAGACGAACTTTTTCCGTTTTTCTTTCACCGGTATGAATGAGTGTACCCGGTGGAAGTCCCGGTTTTTTCCGTACGCGTCTTGTTAGTCTTCTCATGATGAAGTTCGATCCTCAACTTTTTTACCGAATAAATATACTACACCGAGCATCAATCCAATGCCAGCCGGTAATGAGATCCACGGAGAGACCCCGTAGGCCGTCGGTATGTCGCCTATCAGCATACCGACAAATGCTGCAACGAGTGCATACGGTAGCTGTGTTCTTACGTGATCGATGTGATCGCAGGCAGATGCCATCGAGCTCAGAATGGTTGTATCAGAGATTGGTGAACAATGATCGCCGAAGACTGCACCGGCAAGCACCGAACTTACGGTTCCATACAATATGGTTGCCTGATCTGCCACCTCGAGCCCTGCATCGACACCGAGTGCGTAACTGAGGGGTATTACGATCGGCATGAGGATAGCCATGGTTCCCCAGCTTGTTCCTGTTGCAAAAGCGGTCAATGCAGCAATAATAAACGTCAGCACCGGAATCCATCGCGGATCGAGAACTTCACGCAGCATCTGAACGAGGTAATCGGCAGTATTCAATTCTTCGGTTACCATACCGATTGACCAGGCGAGGGTGAGGATTACCACAGCGAGTAACATCGATTTCAAACCATTGAACCATGCATCGAGCGCTTCTTTTAAATTCATAATCCTTTGACTCACGCTCATTATAATACCAACCAAACATCCCGAAAAAGATGCCCAGATAAGAGCCGCATATGAATCGGAACTCCCGATGATATCACCGAGTGAATAGGCGGTTTCGCCGGCTTCTTGAAGTGCCTGTACACCGGTATAATATAATCCAAAACACGCTACGATAAGCACGGTGACAACGGGCACAATGCCATTATACCATCGTGCGGGTTTGTTCATATCGAGCACCTCGGATTCGGTGAGGTCTTCCGGAAGTTCAGCACCATCACGGATTAGTTTTCCTTCAAAACGGGATCTCCGCTCGGCGCTTAACATCGGACCAAAATCTCTGCCCGAAAGCGATATAAACAGTGCCAGGAAAAGTGAAAATATAGAATAAAAGAAATACGGGATGGAATGAAGAAAAACAGAATAGGCATCCTCCGCCCATGGAATTTGTACAATACCGCGTTCGATCAGTCCAACCTGATACCCTATCCATGTGGAAATGAAAAAAGTGCTCGCCACTGCAGCGGCCCCCGTGTCGACGAGGTATGATAACTTTTCTCT
Organism: Ignavibacteriales bacterium; assembly: GCA_003568415.1. GTDB lineage: Bacteria > Bacteroidota > Ignavibacteria > T3Sed10-11 > T3Sed10-11 > T3Sed10-11. The sequence goes on along the minus strand of PWXV01000230.1, from coordinate 2,842 downwards.
CGATATTTTTAATTTATCCGAGATCGGACGCATCAGATTACCGCGGATAAGTACATTGGCATAATCGTCAAAAAATATCATGAAACTGAGAATCCAGGTAGAGAACTGACCTCCGCGTGCAGTTTTTGCGTATCGGGTTATAACATTCGCAATACCGACGGTACCGCCGTTCCGTGATATGATCCCGACGAGTCCTCCGAACATCAGGGTAAAAATTATGATCATAATATGACTTGGGGTAGACAACGCATTTACCACAAAATGATCAACTACCCGGTATATTCCACCGAGGAGGTCATATTCATAAATAAAAACTGCTCCCAGCCATATTCCGGCAAAGAGCGAGATGATCACCTGACGCAAAATGATTGCCAGTCCGATCGCGAGCAGCGGTGGAAGGATGCTCAACACTCCGGGGATTGAGCGTAAATCGCGCGATGCACGAATAGTTTGCTCCCGGTCATATACTTCAATTGATAGAGTACCGGAATGATCTACTACGGCATTCTCTATCGAAAGTGTACCATCCTCAAATGCCCGTTCGATAGGTACAAACCTGCCGTCAATGCGCTCTTTAACTCCGATAATTGCAGGTTTACCCCCGTACCCGGTTACGATATTACCTTCGGAATCGACTGCCGTTATTTCAAGCGTAAAATCAATTCCCCGGAGTACAAATGACGGTGTCGAGATGGTAAAACTTTCAACCTGGTTAGTTGTGTCCTCTTCGGTGAATCCGGAAAAGACTATTAGTGTGAATACAATTGATAATAAAACGGGAAGGGTTATTCTGAATATCAAGATAATACTTTTCCTGTTGGTTAAACGGTTGGAAAGTAATATATTTAATCATAACACAAAAAACAAGATAATGGAATTAAATACCCCTGTTATTTTGTTCAATTAGAAAAGTTTCAATTGTTTTTTAATCATTTGAGCGAAGCGAGAATAATTAGGTGCGGGAACCGGTGCTGAGACCAGTAAGTATCTTCCTTTGTATATTTCTTACCGCAGGGTATCTGTCCGCTGATTCCCGGGGCAGTGTATATGGTACGGTTACAGATTCTACCACAGGAGAACCAATCGCCGGTGTCAACATAACCATCCTCCAAACCGACCAGGGAACGTCTACCGGCAGTGATGGACAGTATGAGTTCATATCTGTACGTGAGGGGACGTATTCAATAGAATTCAGTCATATTGGTTACGAGAAGAAAATTATTACATCAGTTGAGATAAGAGCCGGCGAACAGAAGAAACTCGACATCAATTTAATTGAATCATTTATTGAGCTTGAGTCTGTTGAAGTAAACGCAATGCGTTATCAACAAACGCAGGAGGATACCAGAACAAGTATAATTCAACTCCGTCCGGAAACTGCCCGGCAATTACCCGGAGCCGGTGAGGATATAATGCGAACACTACAGGCGATGCCCGGGGTGGTAACCCGCAGCGACTTCAGCTCTCAAATGGTTATACGGGGAGGAGGTCCCGACCAAAATCTTATCGTGATGGATGATATAGAAGTATTCAATCCTTACAGGTTATACGGATTGATCAGTATGTTCAATCCGGAAACCGTGTCTGATATCGATCTGGTAACCGGCGGGTTTTCGGTTCGATATGGCGACAGATTGTCGGCGGTGCTTGATGTTACGAACAGGGAAGGGCGCCGCGACAGATCCATCGAAGGGAATGTGAATACCAATATTACCAACGCAAACATTGTACTCGAAGGAAAGATGCCCGGTGGTATTGAAGGCAGTTATCTTATTTCGGCGCGACGTACGTATTATGATCTTATTGCCGGACCGATTGCCCGGAGCATGGATCTCGTGCAGGATGATGTTGCGTTTCCGAACTTCACCGATTTCCAGACAAAATTATCAATAGGGCCGTACGATAATCACCGGTTTTATATCAATACACTTATTAGCCGCGATGCCGTTAAGATCATCTCGGGTGAGCGAAGGCCCACACCCGACAGTATTGCCGTTATCGATCAAACCGATCATAATGTAATCGGTGCGTCGTGGCATTACTCACCGTCGAACAGTTTTTATTCTACATTCAATGTGTCCTGGTATCGTAACATCGGTGATAGTGATTTCGAAGTACGATTCCTTGATCCGGCAATCGATCGTGAGGATTTTGTCAATATACCCGATGCCGATGAGCTCCGGATGTACGAAATAGAAGTATCATCATTGTACGAATTTCAGAAAACGTCGGTCTCACAGGAAATATCGTACGCTACCGGTGCTCACGAATTTGCTGCCGGTGGTGGGGTGGATCTCTTGTTAACACGAATTATCTGGCGTGCAAATCTCGGCCCAAGCTTACAGGAATTGCTCGATGATATGAATGTGCCGGTGCTTAGCGATTTGACTCAGGCACGAAGATACGGAAGAGTATTCGGATACGTGAAAGACCGATGGCGGTTGAGTAACCGGCTCGTCATCGAGCCGGGCTTGCGTATGGATTACTACTCAATTTTGGAGGATGCATATATTTCACCACGTATCAGTGCCTCGATAGCGGTTGATGATAGAAGCACCGTTCGTTTGAGTACAGGACGTTATCTGCAATCACCCGGTTATGAAAAGATTTTCGGACAAACACAATTTTTTGATCTCACCAACCGGGAAGCAGTTGCAAGCCTGCATCCGGAAGAAGCGATGCATTATGTTACCGGCATTGACCGCTGGTTGTCAAATACGGTATACATGCGTGTTGAAGGATATCTTAAGGATTTTAATAATTTAATAGCCGCTGACCGACTTTCCGGTACGCGGTATGTTGCTGATCCTATCCCGGGCTATGATCAACGGTATCCTGAAGG
>PWXV01000126.1 GCA_003568415.1 Ignavibacteriales bacterium | reverse complement strand
GATTAAGCTTTTTTGTGTTAGAACCGGTTACTAACCGCTATCAGCTATCAGCTATGAGCCATCAGCTATGAGCTTTGAACCTTCAGCTTTCAGCTTTCACCTCCTCCCGATTAGACATTGCTCTTGTGGAGCGGCCTAAAGTCGTTTACCCACACAGCCAGGAAGTGGCGAACTTTGAGGCGGTGTTCGTCGTTCATGAACACAGCGGGGGAAAGCTCACTCCCTGCGACGTAGATCTCGGGCATGAGGCCAAAGCGTTCACCAACATAGATGGCTGGTGCGACAGCGGGGTCACAGGCTGCAGCCCAGTTGGTGGCATCGGTCCATTCGGGCACGGTAACGGGCACGGCCGAGCCTTTGAGAATGTTGTCGTAGAAGTGATCCTGTTCACGCACGAACTCACCTCTGAGCATTTGCCAGGCCGTGTTCTGCAGCGCACGAGGAACTAAGCAGAACTTGGGATTGATGGCCATCTTGGGGCCTGTGCCGTAGAGACCAGCGGCGTTTTTGATGAGCATGGGCTGGTTGTAAACGGCTGCGCAAACGGTGTCCCATTCGGCGATGCTGAGGGCGGTTGTGCGTAGGTTGGCATGGCCACCAGGTGTGGTGACAGCGGTGTTGTTGAAAAGTGCGCCACCATCTGCCATGGTTGGGCCTACGTGAGAATTGGCGGTGAAGATCTCGGCTACGAGCCTGGAGATTTTGCGGATCCCTGCGGAACCGAGCTCTCGAGCGTAGGCTTTGAGCTTACGGGTTTGATCTCGGTCGATCAGTTCGAGGGTGAGGGGGATATAACCACCATACTTCACAAAGCTGGCGACCTCTGGCGAATCACCTACCAGGAGTTCGGTGTATTCGGCACCTTCGGCAACGACCGGCAGGTCACCCACAGTGCCAATGAGTGTGCCTGTAATGTCTTGAATGCTGGAGAATGATTCGGTAACGGCAATGTTTTTCCACCAGTCATAACCTGCACGGCCCAGCATTTCCCATTGGTTGATGACTAACTTGTTGAGGGCGTTTTTGACCAGGCCAGTGAAATCGGCGGTTGTGGCCAGCTGGATCCGGTCCGGATGGAAACCACCATGCAGTTCTGTGTCGCCGGTGAGCATGAGGTACAGCTCTCTGACACCTGACAGCCTGGGAACGTCGACTTTGGAAAGATGCTCTTCTCGTGGCGCTTCGAAGAGATCGTCGACAGCTGCTTGGAGCTTGTCGGTTTCGTTGAACATGGCGGTAATGCGGCCTGGACCGGTGACGACCTGAGACGCTGACAGCTCTGAGAGCATTTCTCGATGATCGTTGATGGCGGTGTTGAGTTCTTCGGCTGTGAAGACGATGCCCGTAAACTGCTTACGGATGCGGTCTTGAACCGGCAAGGGCAGCTTTGAAGACTGCAGCCCTGATTCAAGCAGGAAACTGCACATCTGGACACGGGTATCATGGGCCTGTTCCATGGCTTCATCGAGGGCTTTGATGCGGGCTTGCTCGTCTAAGAGCGTGGCCATTGCTTCTTGTTCTCTTTGCAGCTTGGACAGGATTTTTTCTTGCGGGTCGACATGGGGTGTTTCGGTTGTAGTAGGTTCTGGTTTGGGCATTGGTTTTTCCTCTTCTTGGGATAGTGAATGGTGAAGGGTGAATGGTGAATGGTTGTTGGTGACCTGTGGTGAGTTGTGGGTGGTGGGCCAGCGGCTCCTGGCGCTTGGCACTGCGCTGAGACGGCTTGATGCCGTTTCAGCTTGTGGTGAAGGGTTGCTTTCGGATGGGATCTGTCGTGAAAAACCTAAGCTATTTAGGGCACGAAGGAAGGCACCACCACGAGCGGGATCGTAGACCAGGTCTACTGAGAACACACGCAGGATTTGTTCTACGGATTTACCGTTGGCTGTGAACATAACATCGGCTGAAAAGCCTACGTTTGGTGGTGTTTCGGATTTGAGGACTTCGTCGCCAAAAGCGGACAGGAGTTCGCCACCTGGCCCGATGGGTTTGAGGGTGGCTTTGATGCCCTTGGCATCTGGATCCCAGGTGGGATTGACAATTTGACCGGCCAGGTCACGAATGGAGCGAGAAAACCAATCGTGATCGATGAAACAGTGAGCCTGGTCCCACAGTGAGAGAGAGTTTTCGAGGACCTCTGCAGGAAATTCCCAGCCGTTGGCTGGTCCAGCAGTGATGCAGAAGATTTCGAAGCCACCATCTTTGGTGACCTGGCCAGTTGCTGCTAAGCGGACTTGATGTTCGGTGATGTATTTGGGTATGGGTTCGGGCATAAAAATCCTGGTGAATGGTGAATGGTGAGTGGTGAATGGGCAATTAGTTATTAGGTATTGGGTATTAGGGTTTGTGGTTTAAGGCATCATTTTTCACCTCACAGTATTGATTTTTTGGGTTCGCCATCTGCAGGATGGACCGGGTCTTGGGTAACGGGTTGAACGGGTGTTTTTGTTTCTCTGCGATCGATGCCTGTGCCTTCTGACAAGATTTCGTCAATGTCGACCGATTCACCAGCGAAACGGTAGGTAGCACGCAGAAGCTCACGAGAAGAGATCAGTCCCATGTCGAAAAGCCGTTCTAAGGCGTTGAGGATGTTGACTGTTGCAATTGAGTGAGCGACGTTGTCGCGTGCGGAAATGTCGGCTCCGGAGATCTTGAGTTCAGGTTTGCTGGTGATGCCATAATCGACCTGAGCACGGCGGCCGATAACAACTTTGAGGAGATCTTCGAGCATCCAGATAAAAAAGCGCTGCCGCTGTTCGAATCGTCTGAAGGTAGGGCCGCCAGCTGATTCGGCTGTGGTGCGGGTGCTGCCTTCCGGTTCGGCTAAAAAGTGCATGGGGATGCCGACACCAGCTGCAATGAGCTTTTTGAGGGTTAGGCCATCCTGGTTAGCGTCGAGGGCTTCTAACTTGGGGGTAATAACTGACCAGGTTTCGGATGAATCGGTCACGAGGATGGACCCTGGCGAGGGTGGATTTGATGCGAGCTGTGCCTGGCGTGCTTTGCGAGCGTCTTCGCTGATGAATGATCCGGACACGACGTAGAGAAAAGCGTTTCTGAAACGGTTGAGTCTTACACGGTCTTCTAACCAAGAAGCGTAGCGGCGAAGCCAGGGCAGCAGGGGAGAGAGATCTGGCTCGCCCCATTGGGCACCAGCTGGGCGGTTGATGGCATAGTGCAGGACAACGGGCATAAAAGAGCCATCGGGCATTTGAAAGTCGGCATGGGGTGCGTAGGCTGCGTATGATTGCGATTCAAGGTTCTCGTCTGGCTTGGTGACAAACAAAAGCGGCTGTTCGATATCGTTGGGGGGGGGGAAGATGCGATCGATGTTGGTGGCTGGGATGGTGCGAATGTAGGTCATACCAGCTGCATCGGTTGACAGCAGCAGGAAAAGATTACCGGTGCGGGTGAGTTCGTCGCAGAGTTCGACGACACGTGAATCCATGCGGTTTAGGTGATGGGACCAAAAGTTATTGATAAAGGTTCTTGTGCTTTCGTCGTCGCATTTGATATCGAAACCATTGCCGACGACGTATTGAGAAGTTAGCTCTACGATGCGGCGAGCGAGGGGAGAATCTCTCCAGGCTTCTAAGCATTGTTCGAGGATATCCTCTCGCTTGTACTCTGTACGATCGCGGTCTGTTTCGTCGTAGCGACGTGTTCCAACAAAGAAGCTATTATCATCTTCGCTCACTGAGAGCCGTTCTCTTGCGGGAACAGTCCAATTTTGGGGGAAAATCTTGGAGAAAAAACGAGAGAGAGCGTTTGGCATGAGGTATTACCCTACTTTCTGATCCAATTTGGCTGCTGGGGCGATAAACTCAGAGAGCGGT
>PWXV01000146.1 GCA_003568415.1 Ignavibacteriales bacterium | reverse complement strand
GTCGGACCGCTGAGGATCTCATTAAGCACATTCATCGCAGCTTCAGTCAAACCGAGCTCACCTTTCATCGCGCGACGCAGCATCATACCCGGCGTAAGCAGACGATTGATCTCATTCGTTCCCTCGAAGATACGGTTAATTCGTGAATCACGGTATGCGCGGGCTACCGGATATTCCTCGCTGTAACCGTAACCGCCGTAGGTTTGCACCGCTTCATCGACGACGTAATCGAGTATTTCGCTGCAGTAAACTTTTATCATTGCACATTCGACGGCATATTCCTCGATTGCTTTGAGTTTTTGTTTCGTTGCCTCGGGTGATGATTCATCGACGCTGTGCAGCAGATCGTCGATCAGACCAGCAGTGCGGTATAACATACTTTCACCGACATAGGTACGGATGCCCATCTCGGCAAGCTTATGCTTTATTAAACCGAAGTTCGCGATCGGCTGTTCGAATTGCTTCCGCTCATTTGCATATTTTACCGCAAACTTCATGATCTCCTTTGATGCACCTATCGTTGCGGCACCGAGCTTGAAGCGTCCGATATTCAGGATGTTTAATGCGATAATAAATCCACGCCCGACCTCACCGAGCTGATTTTCTGCTGGGATCTTCGCATTATCCAGCAACAATTGCCGGGTTGACGATCCTTTAATACCGAGCTTCTTTTCTTCCTCGCCTATCGAGACGCCTTCCATTCCCTTCTCAATTATGAATGCCGAGAACTGCTCACCGTCTATTTTCGCAAATGTAATATATACATCCGCGATGCCGGCATTCGATAACCACATCTTTTGTCCGTTGAGAATGTAATGTTTTTTATCGTCGGTAAGTTTTGCAGTCGTCCGGGCCGATTGTGCATCCGATCCCGCCTGTGGTTCGGATAACGAGTACGATGAAATCAGTTCAGCAGTTGCAAACTTAGGTAAATACTTTTCCATTTGTTCATCATTACCGTAATACACGATAGGGAGCGTACCGATACCGGCGTGTGCACCGTGTGTTACTGCAAACGAACCCGACTTACCGAATTCCTCAGAAACCAGCATCGAGCTCGGGACATCGAGCCCCATGCCGCCGTACTTCTCCGGAATATCGACGGCAAGCAAACCGAGCTCACCGGCTTTCCGTAAAAAACCGGTAATTACCTCATAATTCTGTGCCTCCATTTCCTCGGTTTTCGGTAATATCTCCTTCTGAACGAAATCGCGCGTCGTTTGTGAGATCATCTTGTGTTCTTCGGTAAAATCCTCCGGTGTGAAAATATCGTCTGGCTGATAATCTTCTATTAAAAACGCACCGCCTTTGGTGTACTGTTTTTCTTCTGTGGTTGACATTCTACATACCTCCTTTATCCGCTATGATTTTCATGAATATTTTACCACAGAGGTACTGAGTACACAGAGATCCACAGAGCTTTTTTATTCTCCGTGACCTCTGTGTACTCGGTGTCTCCGTGTTTATTTCTGTTACTGTAATCTCTCAAAGATCCCTGCTGCTCCCATACCGCCGCCGACACACATCGTAACCATCGCAAACTTACCGTCACGGCGAATGAGTTCGTGTAACGCCGTGGCAGTGAGCTTTGCTCCGGAACATCCGAGCGGATGACCGAGAGCAACCGCACCGCCGTTCACATTTACTCTTTCGGGATCGAGATTTGCTTTTTGAATCACCGCAACCGCCTGTGCGGCGAATGCTTCGTTCAATTCGATAATGTCGATATCCTTTAATTCGAGTTTTGCCATCTTTAATGCTTTCGGAATTGCTTCAACCGGACCGATACCCATTTCATCCGGATGAACCGCACCGACGGCATATGCAATAAGCCGGGCGATCGGTTTAACCCCGAGCTGGCGTGCTTTCATCTTCGATGTAATCACACTGACTGCAGCACCATCACTCATTTGCGATGAGTTGCCTGCAGTTACAGTACCGCCCTGTTTAAAGACCGGTTTCAGTCCTGCCAGAGCTTCTATAGTGGTATCTGCACGCGGTCCCTCATCGGTATCGAAGTTAAACGTTTTGGTTTCGAACTTTCCGTTGTTCCGGAATGTCTGTTCAACCTCAAGCGGAACAATCTCATCTTTAAAATATCCGTTCTTAATCGCGTTGATCGCGTTCATATGACTCCGGTATGAGAATTCATCCTGCATTTCGCGGGATATATCATACCTTTCGGCAACATTTTCCGCAGTCAATCCCATATTGATATATGCTGCAGGGAGGTTTTCAGCAAGATATGGATTAGCTGAAAAACTTCTCCCACCCATAGGAACAAGACTCATCGTCTCGGCACCACCGGCTATGATAACATCGGCACCACCGGTACGGATTCTATCGACCGCAAAAGCGATTGATTGCAAACCCGATGAACAAAACCGATTAATGGTCATACCCGGAACGGTGATCGGTAATCCTGCACGCAGCGCAGCGATGCGTCCCATATTCATACCCTGTTCTCCTTCGGGAAAAGCACACCCGATAATAACGTCGTCGATATCTTCGGGTTGAAGTCCTTCAGTTCGTTCAATAGCTGATTGTATGACCGCAGCTGCCATATCGTCGGGACGCGTATCTCTCAGTGTACCGCGCTTCGCTTTACCGACCGCTGTTCGTAATGATGTTATAACTACTGCTTCTTTCATTGTTATGCCTCCATTGTTTGGAAAATTTCTCCGAATATCTTGACCCGGCTGTCACACTTCGACTTCGCTCAGTGTGACATTCAATCCGCGAAGGGAATGTCATCCCGAGCGGAGTCGAGGAATGAGCACGGGAAGAAATTAAATGTTCTCTTCTTAATTAATTCCTCAACGGTTTCCCTTTCTTTAACAAGTGTGCCATACGCTCTTGTGTCTTTCGTTCGCCGATAAGACTGAGGATTGCCTCGCGTTCGAGATCGAGCAGGTACTGTTCCGAAACATACTGCTTACCTACGAGATTCCCGCCACTAAGCACATACGCAAGTTTCTTTGCAATGTGTTCATCGTACTCGGAGATAAAATTCCCTTCCCTGAACATATACAATCCGACAAGCATGTTTGCATATACCGCTTTTCCGAGGACGGGTATATCGGTACGCTGCACGGGCATCCGGTAACCGGTTTTCGCCATAGCGAGCACACGCTGCTTGGCATCGTAGATAACTTTCTCACTGTTCATCGTAACGCCGTCGTCGTCGTGCAGGAAACCGAACTTTTTGGCTTCAACTGCACTGGTCGCGACCTTCGCCATGCCGATGGTTTCAAATGCCTGACGAACGTACGGGAAGAGATCGACCTCTTTACTATCGGGCGCGCGTTCGAGCATGCGGAGGAGGAATTCCTTCGTACCGCCGCCTGCAGGAATCAAACCTGCACCAAACTCGACCTGACCGATATAGGTTTCCGCAGATGCCTGCACTGCATCACCATGCATGGTTACCTCACATCCGCCGCCGAGCGTCATATTATGCGGCGCAACAACAACAGGTTTCGGCGAATAGCGTAGATTCATGTTCGCATTCTGAAATGCCCGCACGATCATATCAATTTCTTCCCAGTTTTCATCCTGCGCCTCCATCAGAAGCATCATCAAATTAGCGCCGACCGAGAAATTCTGTCCATGGTTTGCAATAACGAGCCCTTCATAGCCTTCATCATCAGCCATCTTCACGGCGGTGTTCATCATCTGGATCATATCGGGACCGATCGCGTTCATTTTCGAATGGAATTCCAGGTTCAGCACACCGTCGCCGATATCAATGATCGAAGCCCCTGCATTCGATTTGAGTACTTTTTTCTTTCGCTTTAACGGGGACAAGAGTATGAATCCCGGACGTTCTTCGATCTTCCGGTATTGTTTATCGTTAAAGTCGAAGTAATGTTTGTCGCCGTTGTCATCTATTTTATAGAAGGATGTCATTCCGTTATTGAGCATATCTTCAATCCACCCGGGGATCTGCTTTTCTTCCTCTTTCATCTTTGAGACCGATTTCTCGAGACCGATCGTATCCCAGTACTCGAACGGTCCAAGCTCCCAGCCGAAGCCCCATTTCATCGCTTTATCGACATTGCGGATATCATCGGTTATTTCGGGCAAACGATTCGCGGTATAGAGAAGCGTCTCGCTCAATACTTTCCAGAGATATTCTCCCGCCCGGTCTTTGCTGTACACGAGATTTTGTATACGCTCTTTTACATCGTCGGTATTCCGGTACATTTCGACCGAGGGAAAGCTCGCTTTTTTGCGCTCGCGGTAATCAAGGGATTGAAGATCAAGCGTGAGAATTTTACTCTCGCCATTCTCTTTTACCTTCTTATAAAAACCCTGATTTGTTTTCTCACCGAGCATATTGCGCTCAATCATGGTGTTTACCAGATCGGGTATTTTAAACACTTCACGTTGTTCATCGTAGGGAACGCTCTCGTAAAGATTGTTGGCAACGTGAACCAATGTATCCAATCCCACAAGATCTGCGGTACGGAAGGTAGCACTCTTCTGTCTGCCGATGATAGTACCGGTAAGCTGATCCACTTCCTCGATAGTGTACTCTTCGTCCATCATCACTTTTACCCCGTACATCATGGAAAAGATACCGATACGGTTTGCAATAAAGTTCGGAACATCATTGCAGTAGACATTGCTTCTGCCAAGTACATCCTCACCGAATTTTGAAATGGCCTGCACCACTTCGTCCTTCGTTTCATCGATCCGGATAATTTCGAGCAGCTTTAAATACCGCGGCGGGTTGAAGAAGTGCGTTCCGAGAAAGTGTTGCCGGAAATCGTCAGAGCGGCCTTCAGCGATCTTGTGTATCGGAATTCCTGAAGTGTTGGAACTCACTATCGTCCCGGGTTTGCGATGCTGCTCTACCTGTTCAAATAATTGTTGTTTTATATCCAAACGTTCAACAATGGCTTCAATAATCCAATCAACTTCACCAACCCATTTCATATTGTCCTCGAAGTTGCCGGTCGTTATCAGCTCGGCAAATTCGGGGACAAAGAATGCTGCGGGCTTTGCTTTTTTCGCACCTTCCAAACCCTGGTTGACAATGCGGTTACGTACTGCCGGATCGTCTAACGAGAGTCCTTTCTTTTCTTCTTTTTCGGTCAGTTCTTTTGGCGGGATGTCAAGCAAATAGACGGGGATACCGGCATTTGCAAAATGGGCTGCAATTTGCGAGCCCATAACACCCGCTCCGAGCACCGCCGCTTTTCTGATTTTATATGACATATGTTATCATCCTTTCTGGTTTTTTCTCCGGTTTAAACTCATAGATGTAGTCCACCTTCAAGGTGGACTACATCTAATACATCTAATCATCCCTGCCATCAACCCTTAACCGGCTCCTCGTACTCTTCTTTGTAAAATTCATCGATCAGGTCACTGTATCGTTGTTCAATATGACGCCGTCTAACTTTTAACGTCGGCGTTAACTGGTCATCGTCAACGGTAAGAATACCCGGAATAATCTCATATTTCTTTATCGTCTCCCATTGTGCAAGCGTTTTATTAACCTCCTCAACAACAGAGTCGAAAATTTTTCGTACGTCGGGATGTTGCAATAATTCTTCATCGTTGTTGTACGTGATGTTTCTGCCTTCGGCAAATGCCCGTAGTGCCTCCCATCCCGGGAACAACAACGCGGACGCGAACTTCCGTTTATCACCGACAACAATCGCCTGTTCGATATATCTGCTGCGGGCAAGGCGCTGCTCAATCAACTGTGGAGCAATATACTTACCGCCGCTTGTTTTTATAAAATCTTTTTTACGGTCGGTAATATACAGGAATCCATTTTTATCGATATATCCTATATCACCTGTTCGAAACCACCTGTCGTAAAACACCGCTTTGGTAGCTTCTTCATTCTTGTAATACCCTTTCATCACATTCGGCCCTTTCACGAGGATCTCGCCGTCTTCAGCAATTCGTACTTCCACACCGGGAATAATTTCACCGATCGACCCCATTCGATTACGCTCCAGTCTGTTAACGCTGATTACCGGCGATGTTTCCGTTAATCCATAGCCCTGCAATACCGGCATACCGGCAGCAGTGAATATTGTGCCGAGTTCCGGATTTAATGCAGCCCCTCCGGCAACAAGCATACGAATTCTACCGCCGAAGCCTGCACGAAGTTTCTTATACACAAGTGCATTGGCGATCTTGTACTGAATATTATAGAAGAAACTGTTATTCCCTTCGGTATCAAACTTTTTTGCAACCTTTATCGCCCATTTGAAGATGGCTTTTCTCGGTCCGGGAAGGTTTTCGACCATGGCATTCACGCGCTCGAACACTTTTTCAAGCATACGCGGGACCGTCGTCATCACCATCGGTTTCACTTCTTTTAGATTATCGGCAAGTTTTTCGATCGATTCTGCATACCATATCTGCACTCCGCTGCATTGATATACATATAGAATCATCCGTTCAAATATATGGGAAGGCGGCAAATAGGTAAGCGACACATCATCCTTCGCATAGAAATCAAATATTTCCAAGCACGCTGTGACATTGGAAACTAAATTCGAATGTGTCAGCATAACTCCCTTGGGATCGCCGGTTGTTCCGGATGTATAGATGATGGTTGCAAGATCGTCCGGTTTTATACCGCTTCGCATTTGCTGGTAAAGATCGGGATTCTCTTGATGAATCGTTTCACCTTCTTTCTGAAGAGATGTCAGGTTATGCGGTGATTCTCCAACCTGTTCATAGAATCCTATAACAATATCAACACCGGCAGCATCTATTGCTTCCTTCTGGCGAGTATATAATTCCTCAGATCCAATAAAAATAGCTTTCGCTTCGGAGTTCTTAAGAATATATTCAACCTGATTTACCGATTGTGTTGTATAAATCGGTACACCGATAGCACCGCAATTAAGAATAGCCATATCGATGATTGACCACTCGGGACTACTTTGCCCGACATAGGCAATCGTTTCCCCCCGTTTGATGCCGAGGTTATGCAAGCCAAGTGCAATGTTGCGCACCCGCGTTGCAAATTCATCCGTTGAGATTGATTGCCATGCATCTCCCCGCTTTGCATTTAATAATTTATCGTGTTGGTGATTTTTTATTGTGTAATCATGAAGCTCAATGAGAGTTGAAATTGTAGCAGCCATGACGACCTCCCTAATAAGTAGGTTATGATATGATTATTGTCACTCTGCCGCAGCCATGCAATGATACTACTATCAAGCCGGAGGGATTTCCGATAACAGTATCTGCAATAAATTTAGCAGGATTAGAGGAAATTGTCAAATAAAAACCTCATCCATATCCTGGATGAGGTTTCAGAAAAAATATAAATCATCTGCTAAAATTTTACTATCGAACGAGAATCATTTTCTTGACCTCGGTAAATTCGCTTGTCTCAAGGCGATAGAAATATACTCCGGAACTCAGACCTGCACCGTTAAATGTTTCAAAATAGACACGCGGTTCAAGATCACCTTCAATAATTACACCGACCTTTCTTCCGAGAATATCGTACACAGCAAGTTTTCCGCGAGTGGGTTCCGGTATTGTAAACCGAATTCGGGTAATTTCATTGAACGGGTTTGGATAGTTCTGGTATAAATAAAAATCATCCGGGATGCCCTCAGTTGCATCGAAGTAATCAAACATGGCTACTGCATCAGCTTTTCCGTAACCCCACGAGTCATTCGGTACCCCGCCGGTCTCATTATCAGATTTACCTGATTCCTGTAGAACTTCTATGACTTCCCTGCCGGTCAGTGTGGGGTTCGCTTCAAAAATAAGAGCTGCAACCCCGGCTGCATGCGGAGCAGCCATACTTGTTCCCAAAAGTATAGCATATCCCTCCTGACGGGGTAGTTGGTTACGCGGGAATGAAGCATTCTCAGATTTTGAAGATATAATAGCAGCACCGGGAGTCGTTATGTTAGGTTTCGTCCTGCCATCGCGTGTCGGCCCTCCTCCGCTAAAATTCGGCATAGCACCAATCCGTGGGGTGGGGCTCTCAAATGTCCACGGACCACCACCATCACGATCAGTCCACTGGTTACGGCTGATAAACGCTCCTGCGGTAATTGCACCTTCAGCAGTTCCCGGAATGGTAACAGTATACCGGCGACCTGTATTCGGTTCCAGCCAGGGCCATTGCATGGATTGCGTAACTATCCATGAATTAAAAGTTACATCCGATTCACCTGATAATTCACGAACCGAGATGGTCCACTCTCCCGAAGCAGGCGGCACAACCTCAAGCGGAGATTCAAGTAAAGAACCGGTATGTATGTCGATTCCAAACAATCGTGCACCTTTTTGATTTTCAAAATTATCAAAGGTGTCAAGTTCAACCGCACCGTCAGGAGTCATAACCAAAACCGAATCTCCACTTTGTGCGGTTACCTCATGGCCGTTCGGTGAAGTTACACTAACCTCCACATTACCACCGCTTTCATACCATAACATTTTAAAAACATAATCATCGTTTGTAGCCATGTCAGGATTGTAATTTGGTATGTGCAGTCCGAACCCGGCCTCCTCAGATGGTTCTACTGAAGTACCATAATGAATTTCATCGGCACCGCTGTTTCCTGAGGCAACAGCGACGGCTCTCCCGCTCATATTGGTAAAATAATTTATTGCAAGTTCATGACCTCCTGTGCCGTCGTGTGCACCCCCGTGACCGCCAATGCTTAAATTGACAACGGCAGGTCTTCCAAGTTCTTCTGCTTTTGTGAAGATATAATTCATCGCATCGACCACTTCTGCGGGGAAAAAACTACCGTCCGGAAATGATACAATTACAAATTCAGCACCCGGTGCAACGCCGGTATATCTGCCCTCTGCCGTATATCCATTTCCACCGGCAATACCGGCAACATGCGTCCCATGACCATTTTCATCATCCGAGCGTATTGCTCCTTCAGTTTCACCACGCAGTTCACGCTGAATATCATCGCGGGAATATTCAACACCATAATCAAAATTTTCAGGGCGTTCCTCATTCCCTTCCGGATCAAGCCGAACGTCCCAGATAGATAAAATTCGTGACAGGTTCTGATCTATTGTGTCCCTGAAATCGGGATGGCGAAAATCGATTCCCGTATCAATAATACCGATGATCACATCCCTGCCGGTATATGGTATATTATTAATTTCACCTCCATGAACACGGTCGGCACTGATGCGGCGAACACTCTGATCAAGATTGGTTGTCATCATACCACCCTTCTCCACTTGCCGGATACCTGAGACGTGCTTAGCTTTGAGAAGTTCATGCAGCGTAACTCGCGCCGTTGCAAATCCGGGATAGCGTGTATTAAATCGCACTCCGAGTTCATCAAGTGCTTGATCATCGCCATGGAAAATAACATTATAGATTGGTTCAATCTCATCCTGTATTTTTGCAAGGGCGGGGGAAGGTACACCGGGTTCAGCTTGCCGGAGTAATTCGATATGCCCTCTTTTTTTCAAATCCCGCTGTAGGAACGGATCAAATATTTCTACACCGCCGTTCTGAGCATCGAGTGGCATATTTCCGAGCATCAGAAAAGAACACAGGAATACGAATAACAAATTATTAATTTTCATAAACTTTACCTGTAGAAATCCTTACGCTTCATATTTTTTAAATGCAACGGTTGTATTGTGCCCGCCGAATCCAAACGCGTTGCTGACACCAACATTCACCGTTCGTTTCTCTGCTTTATTAAATGTATAATTTAAATCACAATCAGGATCAGGATGCTCGAAGTTAATCGTCGGTGGAACGGTATCGTTTTCAATTGCCAATATAGTTGCGATAGCTTCTGCCGCACCCGCCGCACCGAGCATATGACCGGTCATACTTTTTGTTGAAGAAAGATTCATTCTATAGGCGTGATCACCAAATACCGTTTTGATCGCTTTTGTTTCACCGACATCGCCAAGAGGAGTCGAAGTCCCGTGCATATTCAGATAATCGACATCTTCGGGTTTGAGGTTTGCGTCACGCAATAACATGTTCATCGCCAAAATTGCCCCCTTACCCTCGGGTTCAGGTGCGGTAATATGGTGTGCGTCTGCCGAAAATCCTATACCGGCAATTTCAGCATAAATCTTTGCACCGCGTTTTTTTGCATGCTCAAGTTCTTCTATATATAATGCACCGGCTCCTTCACCAAGGACAAAACCGTCGCGGGTTTTGTCGAACGGGCGACTCGCCGATTCAGGTGAGTCGTTTCGTGTTGATAACGCTTTCATTGAGTTAAATCCGGCAAGTCCCATCTCGGTTACACCGGTTTCGCTTCCGCCGGTAATCATAGCATCAACATATCCGTTCCGTATTAACAAAAAAGCATCACCGATGTTATTGTTACCGGTTGCGCATGCAGATACGACACAGTAGTTTGGTCCGCGGAATCCGTATGTCATAGAAATATATCCTGCCGCAATGTCGGGAATTATCATCGGTACAAAGAAGGGAGAAACACGATGCGGCCCGTCCTTTATGTAAATCCCGGTCTGTTCGTGGTAGATATTCATGCCTCCCATCCCGCTGCCGTAAACAACACCGGTACGATCTTTTTCATCCTGAGTCATTTTTTCAGGATCAATACCGGCATCCTGTACCGCCTGAGCTGCTGAAGCCAGTGCGTATCGACAATATGGATCAAGCCGTCTTGCGGTTTTACGATCGATATATTGTAACGGATCGAAATTCTTAACTTCACAAGCAAACTTTGTATCAAAATTTGATGCATCAAAATGAGTTATCGGAGCCGCCCCGCTTTTTCCTTCAATAAGTGCATTCCAATAGTCTTGTACGTTATTGCCGATCGGGGTGACTGCCCCCAAACCGGTAATTACTACGCGGCGGTTATTTTGCGACATGTATCCTCCAGATTACTAATGATTGGTACTATACTTAACCATAGAAAGTTACAAAAAGTTTGATTTGTATGCCATGCTACACATACTATACTAGAAATTTGAAGATAGCTAAAACCGTTTTGAACAATCAACAATAATTTACTATCTTGTTTATTCTATAAACCCATACCATGAATAAATATCAGTCGACCATCGTACAATCTGCTAAAACATTTGCTTTGCCTGTGCTCTTTCTGGGAGCAATCGGAATCGCCTTTGCCCCGATTTTTGTACGCCTGAGTGAAGTGGGGCCCGTCACCACGGCGTTTTACCGGCTTTTGTTCGCTGTTCCGATGCTCTGGGTTTGGACACAGATCGACATCAAAACCGCAGCGCGCAAACATCGAGATAAACCGAAGGTGCCCCGGTCACGCTATGAATGGAAATGGGTTTGTCTTGCCGGGCTCTTTTTTGCCGGTGATCTTGCCGTCTGGCATTGGTCAATAGTGTTTACCACCGTGGCAAACGCTACTTTATTTGCAAACTTCGCTCCGATATTTGTAACATTCGGCGCATGGCTGCTTTTCAAAGAACGGATTACCTGGCTTTTCATACTCGGGTTAATCTTTGCATTAAGCGGAGCAGCGATGCTCATCGGTATCAGTTTCGGTGTCGGTCCGCAACAGGTACTCGGCGATGCCCTTGGATTACTAACAGCAGTATTCTACGCTGGATACATACTTTCTATTAAACAGGTGCGTACAATGTTCTCAACATCGGTGACGATGATGTGGAGCGGAATCATTACCTGTGTTGCACTCTTTGTGATCGCTTTTTTGTCTGAAGATCAACTCCTTGCATCGACATTATACGGCTGGAGTGTACTGATCGGATTGGCGCTGGTATCACATACGGGCGGACAGGCATTGATCGCGTATGCATTGGCACATTTGCCGGCATCCTTTGCATCGGTGGCATTATTGCTACAACCGGCAACCGCCGCCTTTCTCGCTTGGGTGATTCTCGGAGAAGTACTCGGAATATTACAAGGCGTAGGCGGAGTTCTGGTATTAACCGGAATTTTTCTTGCCTGGCGGGCATCGCCTATAAAAAAATAGTCGCGGGTTTTGAGTTTCCGGTTTTCAGTTTACAGTTTTTTGCTTCTGTAGATCTTCAAACTGGAGACTGAAAATTGTAAACTGAAAATTTCAAAACAAAGATGGAATTTACTCTTGTAGAACTGCTCATAGTTTTTCTCGCTATTGCTCTCGGTGGATTAGTGCACGGTACCCTCGGTATCGGGTTTCCGCTTGTAGCCACACCGATCATTGCGCTTGTAACCGATGTTCGGTTTGCGATAATTATACTGCTGATCCCGACAATGGCCGTGAACATTACCAGCATTCTCAGCGGCGGGAAATTCATCGACGTGGTGAAACGTTTCTGGTTTATTCTGATCTTTATAGGTATCGGGAGTTATATCGGTACTTCACTGCTTGTGCTCATTGACCCAAATCCGTTCCGGTTATTGCTTGCCCTTGTTATCGTCTTCTATATATATACACGAAACACGTCATCGTTTAACTGGGAATTCGTACGCAATCATCCGACGGTTACCGGCAGCGGGATCGGCACGGCGGCAGGATTTCTCGCCGGTACCGTCAATATTACTATGCCGCCTCTCATTATTTATTTTACCGAATTACGGTTAACTCCATTACAGATCATACAAATTCTCAATGTTTGTTTTTTTATGGGAAAAATAACGCAGACCGGTACGTTCATTGCCAGGGATGTACTTGATCTGCAAACCGTATTATTCAGCATTCCGTTCGCCGTATTCGCCATAATTATTTTAAAATACGGGATTTCAATTCGAAACCGCATTAATGCAGAAACCTACCGGCGATGGCTAATGACTGCGTTGAAGGTTATTGCGATTTTGCTTGTTATTCAGTTTATTGCGGCGTTATGAAATGCCCATTATTCAGAGAAACGCCTAACCCTCAGGTTATGTTAATCTATGCGGCACATCTCGTAGCGGTGCACCCGTTAGATGCATGATGGTTATTACTGAAACGAGAATGGCGGGTAGTACAACTTTATATAGTACTTCGATAGGTGATACAGTAAAAAACATTATACATTCATTACCATTTTCTTATGTCAGATTTTTTGAGCACTCCGTAATTTATTATTCGGGTCGTTTTTGTGAATTCGGCAATCGAACGGTCGCGCAGTGTGCCGATCGTATCTCTCCTCGTTGTGGAGTATTCCCATCGATCACCGCTCTCGATAACAATTTGTTCATCACGGTATAAAATATGTGCATTTCCGTGTTCGTCGACTCCTCTCAACACAACATCTTCGCTTTCGTACGGGAAACTTTGTATTCCTTCCAGCTTACTTGTCATACCTCCGCCGGCAATTCCCCGAAGTGCCGTACTTTTTCCGAATATTACCTTTAGTTCATCATCTATAGCAAAGGTAAACTCCTGAGATGCAAGTGTACCGCTATGCGGGTCGAACATATAAGTAGGGAAATCGATCATAGGTCCGGCCGGAAATTCTCCCTGAATTACCCTGCCATCCTCCTCCTGACGATGTTCAATGAATACATAGGTATCCTCTTCAAACGGCCAGGGGACTGCTCTATCAACACGTGGTGCACAGCTGAATAAAAATAGGGTTATAAATAGAGTATATAATGGATACTTCATTCGATGAGCACTCAAATAGATATATCTCCTGAATAAACCGCGTTTGTACCGGTATTGTATGTTTGTTTAGATTTTATGATAAATATTTGAATCCGAAGATGCAACCTCTCACATTATATATAAAAAAACCACCCTGTAAAAAATTCCAGGGCGGTTTTCTACCATATCCTATTTTCAGACCATTCTTACTTTTTGAGAAACGCATCTTCGAACTTTTTAGCGGCTTCATCGCTCATATAGTTCAGCACACCTTCAACCGGCGGACCACCGTCCTGTAATGTTTGTCCCACTAATCGGTTTTCAAAAGATGCACCGGCAAAGAAATCTCGCAACCGGGCAACTTCTTCCCGTGCCCATTCCTTTGCAGAGTCGGCAATATTCAATTTCTCGATGTTCTTCTTCAGGTTGGTCGGTTTAATTGCTGCGAGCCAGCCGTTCTGATAGGTATCGACACGCAAGATTGAGGGATCATCAGCAATTTTAGAATTGGTTGCTTCAATCACTCCATCAACCGGAGCTACCATCTCAAATGTTCTATTTCCCTGCTTGATGACAAACAGCGGTTCACCCTGCTTAACTTCTCCGCTTGTCTTTTTAAATTCAATGCTGTCTATCGTACCGAACAACTTTCGTACAAAATCATCAATTCCGACCTTTGCCAGCCCTGCTTCAGTCACGGTCGCCCAGGTATGGCCCGGATGGAAGAATAATCCTTCCGGCACCAATATCCGGTCTATTGCTCCTTTATGTGCATACACCGGCTGCAGTTCGGCTGCTTCTGCTTTTTTGCGTTGAACTCTTTGGTAAACCAGATCGATTCCCAGAAAGAGTAATATCGTCAGTACTACAAATATTGCTACCATGATCTCACCTAATTTTATTATTTACTGTTTATTTATTTTCTAATTAATTATTGTCAGCCATAAAATATTCTTGTAATACCTCATCCCATTCTTTTTCGCTCAGAAGTTCACCCACACCATCGATCAACTCACCGCCATCCTGGCAAACCGGCCCGACCTCACCAGCAAACCGCATAACAAACTGTGATCGTACCGTTTCGAGCCACCGGCGGGCAGTTTCTCCGTGAAGGAGGTTCTTTAAATTCTGCCTGAGCGATACAGGCTTAATTTTCAATATCCAACCGTCACCATACGGTGACTTGTTTATTTTGTCAGGATGATTAAACAATTCGTTGTTAATAGCTACAATTTCACCTTCAACCGGTGCACTTTGCGGTAATACCCGTTTGCCGTGGAATAATCGCCAGGCAAGTTCACCCTGTCGTACATATGAACCTAACTTCGGTATATCCAGGCGCTGAACACGTCCTAAAACTTTTTGTGCAAACTCATCGACTCCAACGGTCACCGTGTCATCGGTTACCTTCGCCCAGGTATGTGTTGGGTGAAAGTACGGCTCCGAAACCAGTGCTGCCGGATGCGTTTCTTTCGATGGTTCTGCTACTGGCACTGCGGCTTCGGCCGTCTGACGTGCTTCTCGTTTTCTCATAACATAATCGATAACGAGAAATACTATCACTGTTACTATAAATAAGATGGCAACCATTGTTCTCTTCTCCTCAGTAATGCTGGTTTATTTTTCTTGGGTTTCTTTTTCATTCTCACTTTAGATATATTGCAAAAGGCCTGCCAACTATCTAATTAATATTTTTATTTGTTGTAACACATTGGATTTCTTACAGTTACAAAGTAATAGCGATAATTGTATGTGGTATCTGGATACAACCGGGTTGCTGAAATAATCAACAAGCAGTGTTGAAATTGTCACCGATGCAACAACAACAGCTTATATATCAACAGGTTACGGTAGGTGTGGAGTAAATCAACTGTGGTGTTGAGATATTCCACACACTCATGTTTTTTAAATATTTATTGACTTTTTCTTAAAATTTTAATACTTAGATATACATTACTTGGGTGCAAATTAACCTATCATAACATATTCTTATTACTCACTAAACCTGTAACCCAAACATAACCGGAAAGGAATTTCCTATGAGGTATTTTGGTACGTTCCTTGTTATTGCTCTTTTGTCGTTCGGTGCGTATGCCGATGATCCAGTCGACCTAACCATTTTACATATGAACGACATCCACTCGCATCTGCTTCCCTATCCATATGCAGAAGGCGAAGCACGCTATGGAGGTATAGCCAGAGCGGCAGCATTAATTAACGAGATGCGTGACAACGGAGACAATGTTCTTTTGCTCAACGCCGGAGATCTGTGGGCGGGAGATTTAATGTTCGGTGCAACATATGACCCGGTCGATGCACCAATCGTCGGATATGCAGATTTCTTTGTCACGAATTTAATGGGATTCGATGCTTTTGCACTCGGTAACCATGAGTTCGACCTCGGGCCTGACATGCTCTATGCAGTGCTCAGCAATGAGAACATCCAGGAAAATCTTCCTCCGATTCTCGGTGCAAATTTTGTAAACCTCGAAGATCATCCGGGTCTTGCAAGCATCGTGCGCCCCGATACAATCATTGAACGGGGAGGTTTATCAATCGGGATAATCGGATTTTTAACCGAGGAAACAAATACTATTGCTATCCCCGCTCCTCTTGTTGTCGACGCACTATGGGAAGGCGATCTCATGGATCCTGCATCGTTGCAACCGAAAGATACATATCAAACAATGATAGATGACATGCGTAACCGCGGGGCGGATATCGTCATTGCATTGACACACGTCGGGCATGCCGGCGAGATAGCTCTCGGTCAGCTTTATGATGGTATTGATATCATAGTTGGCGGGCACAGCCATAGCACATATTATGATACCATTACCGGTCCACAAGGTAATACAATTCCGTATGTTCGTGCCGGTGCATATACAGAAAATCTCGGTGAATTAACCGTAACAATTGAGAACAACGAGGTTACAAATCATACGCACACGTTGCATAATGTTTTTGATGCTCCTGAGGAAGACCTTGTCGTAGCCGGTGCGGTTGATAATTTTAAACAAATGGCAGAACAACGATGGCCGGGTGCCTATTCGGATGTTGTGGCCGATATTCCATTTTATATGGACGGACTCGGTGAAACCGATGGGTATGTCGACAAAGCAGAAACAAATCTCGGCAATCTTATAACCGATGCTACTCGAGCGAAGCTTGGCACCGACGTCGCTATTGAAGCCGCAGGTGTAATCCGCCAATCAATACTCGAGGGAAATGTCACACCGGCAGATATTTACCGCGTACTCGGCTGGGGATTCCGGCCTGATCGGGGTGAAGTTGGAGCCCGTCTCGTAATTGCAGATGTACCCGGACTTGCACTTGCAGGAGCACTTGAGCATTCTGTAAGTCACAGAGGAACGAGCAATTTCTTCCAGGTCTCCGGTATTACATTTGAATATGACTCGTCCATTCCCCCTGATCAAGACAGGGTAGATTTCGGAAGTATCAGAATTAATGGTGAAGCACTTCAGATTGGTGCCCGCTATACGGTCGGTATCAACGAAATAGTTGCCGAATCCGGACTCCAGCTCGGATTCATTGGTGAAGGTGATACAACACAAACACCATACGTGCAATTCGATGTTTTAAGGGAATATATCGACACGGTGGATATATCGCTCTATGAAGATGTCGAGGGAAGGATTGTTGACACTGCCGATCCCGTCAGTGTACCAATCAACGATAAAATTCCATCGTCGATTGAACTTAAACAAAATTACCCGAACCCATTCAACCCGTCAACCACAATACGGTATCATCTTGACACACGATCGTCCGTTAAGCTCGAAGTGTATAATGTGCTCGGACAGAAAGTAACTACACTTGTCAACGATGACCTTCCGGCAGGTATTCACCAGGTTGAATTCGATACAGGCAATGTCGGCGGAACAAATCTTTCAAGCGGTGTATATTTGTATCGCCTGACAATTTCAAACGACGACGCCGGAACTGTTTCAAAGGTACGCCGGATGGTACTTATGAAATAATTTCTTAGATGTCAACTTACTATGAATTTACAGCCCGTCACACTATCCGGGTATTTCGGCTATATTGGATAGGTGACGGGTTTTTTATATTTTATCCGCAACCAATCATTTTCTTGATTCCCATTATTTTTTCTATTAGTTTGATTACTCTGTGAATTTATTTTCAAAAAAGTATTTTTATATTATCCACTTAGAAAATGCAGCCAGTCGAAACCCGCTACTTAACAAAGATATTCACTTCGGGGTTACTCAAACGCCTCGAAGTACGCGCCCTTGATGATGTATCCATCACGGTACATAATGGAGAAATATTCGGACTCCTCGGACCAAACGGTGCGGGAAAAACCACATTTGTCCGGATCCTGCTCGGCATCACACATAAAACTTCTGGTGAAGCTTCGCTTTTCGGTGAACCGACATCACAGTACCGTGTAAAAGAAAAAGTAGGCTTTCTGCCGGAAAACCACCGCTATCCGTTGCAGCTTACCGGCGAAGGAGTTTTACGATATTTCGGGTCGTTATCCGGTCTTGACCGTTCAACCCTCAATAAACGTATAGATGACCTGCTTCATCTTGTCAATATGACCAAATGGCGAAAGATGAAAATACGAAAATATTCAAAGGGAATGTTACAACGAATCGGTATTGCGCAGGCGTTGATCAATGATCCCGACCTCCTCTTCCTTGATGAACCAACCGATGGTGTCGATCCGGTCGGGAGAAAAGAAATACGGGATATTTTAAAACGGTTGCGGGATGAGGGAAAGACCATCTTTTTAAATTCGCATTTGCTATCGGAAGTGGAAGTCATATCCGACCGGGTTGCAATTTTAAAGCAGGGAAAAGTGATTAAAAGCGGTACGATTGATGAGTTTACCACCACCGCAGATGAGTATGAGATTCAATGCGAAGGAAACGTCGATGAGAATCTTATACAAGAAATTCAGGCAATAGACAACTCTGCGCGGACTGAAAACGGGATTATATTTATCTCGGCAACGGATAAAGAAATCGTCAATCAGGTGCTCGATAAACTCCGATCGAACGGCATCTTCGTCAAAAGCATGTCGCAGCGCAAATCAACGCTTGAAGACTCATTTATTAACCTTATTAACGACACAACGGCTCAATGAAGTTATTGACTATAGCGTGGAAGACCGGTTTTGAATCTGTCAAACGGGTGACGATGCTGATCTTTCTCGGTATCGGAACCATCATAATGCTTGCAGTACTCTTCGGGTTGCGGGTGGATTATGTGGATGGGCATCCCGATACGCTGATACTATTCGGTAATGCAATACCGATCAATGAAGGGTTTATCGATCCTTCGGCATATATATATTTGTTTACCATCGGGGGCTCACTTATGGGAATGATGCTCTTCGGCATGATCGCAACCGCAGGGATTATTCCGTCATTTCTCAAACGGGGAACCATCGATATTTATTTATCAAAACCTATCTCCCGTCTCCATCTGTTGTTTTCGAAATATCTCGGAGGTGTTTCCGCTATCGCGGCTGCGTTACTCTATTTTTTTCTGGGGATGTTTCTCATTGTCGCCATAAAGACGGGATATTGGAATCCTTCAGTTTTTTATGTGTGGGGGTTGGGGGTAATTTTATTTGCGTGCGTTTACGCTATGGCTTCTTTCCTTGCAGTCATTTCCCGCAGCATAGGTGTCGTGTTGATATTCGTGTATCTGCATCTTTTTATTTTATCGGATATTATTGATTCGTATCAGGATTTCCCGATCGGATTCTTACAGACAAAAAGTGCCGAGATCGTGTTTACGGTCTTACATTATCTGCTGCCGCAGATACAGCCGATGCTTGCGCAGATGATGGGCATCTTCGAACGGCAAACTATTCCGGGGGCTATGTTTGAGAATGGTTTTGATTTTATGCCATTTGTCTATTCATTGCTGTCGGGTATCTTCTTCTTTCTACTTGCTTATCTGAAGTTCAGGCAGAGTGATTATTAATCTTTGATATGTTCGAGGGTGACCTCGTTTTCACAATCTTCACCTTTTTCAACAGCAGTGATGTTCTCCAGTGTCGTTGCGGCAATGCTTTGCATTGCATCTCCCGTGAAAAATGCCTGATGGCCGGTGATAATTACATTCGGAAATGTGAGCAATCTTGAGAAAACATCGTCCTGAATCACTGTATCCGAGAGATCTTCGAAAAACAAATCCCCTTCTTCCTCATATACATCGATACCGAGATAACCAATCTTACCGTTCTTCAACCCCTCGATAACATCCGGTGTATCGATGAGAGCGCCTCTGCTGGTATTGATGAGCATTACACCCTGCTTCATCATCCGTAGTGAGGTGTCATCAATGATATGATATGTTTCGGGCATAAGCGGACAATGCAGTGTTACTATATCTGACTGTGATAAAAGCTCACGAAGTGATACATATTTAACTCCCATCTCCCGACAGGTTTCGTTTGGGTATGGGTCGTACGCAAGCAGACGGCACCCGAAACCGTTCAGCAATTCGCACACACACTGTCCGATTTTACCTGTCCCGATAACCCCGACGGTTTTCCCCCGCATATCGAAACCCATCAAACCCTCGAGTGCGAAATTTCCTTCCCGAACACGCGCGTATGCCCGATGGATTTTCCTGTTTAGAGCAAGCATTAATCCAATAGTATGTTCGGCTACAGCATAGGGTGAATATGCAGGAACCCGGACCACCTTTATTCCGACTTCGTGTGCAGTTTTAATATCAACATTATTAAATCCCGCGCATCTGAGTGCAATGAGTATGATACCTTTTTCTGCAAGATCGTGTAATATTTCAGCATCAAGAATATCATTTACAAAAACACATACTCCGGTATATCCTTCAGCAAGTACTGTTGACTGACGGGTCAGTCTCGGCTCAAGGAAAGCAATATCGTGCCCTTGCTTTTCATTGACGGTTTCAAAATAATGCTTGTCATACGATTTTGTACTAAACATTGCTACGCGCATTGTAACCCCTCGTGCTGATTATGTATACCTACGCAGGCGAATTTAAATGCCAGTCATACGGTAAATACTTTATTGAAATAGCCGATGCATCTTCTTGCAGTGTATTTTTTATTTTGGTATCATCCACGAACTGTGAAAGATATGCAAGCCGGTCAGTTTTTGTTTTGCCGAAGTCCCGTCCGAACCATTTAAAAATCTTTGAACAGGTCAGAATTCGAGTCTGTTCATCATAGACGAACTGGCTGCTGTTCAGAAACCGGCGGGCAGCACCATCAAGTTCTTTATCGATTTGACCAGGATTATAGACTGCAAGCGAAGGACACGAACGGGATCCTGAATGTAATGCAAAGTGAGTTCGCGGATCTAGCTCCTGTAGTGAAAACCGGACGCGCGGATCGTTTCCCCTGAATGGCGGCGGGAAGAACCGCCAGCGTTGACGATTACCGCGAAGAACTCCGTGGATAACATCATACAAACTGAACCGGTAGCCTCCGATATTATATTCCGTCGAAATAAAAAAATTCGGACGTTCCCACACGGTTAGACTAATTTGAAAATGCACTATGCCATGCAGAGTAAGGACATTATGTAAATTGATCCAAAAAGCTTTCTGATCGCTTTTATTACCAATCTTCGATACATCGAAAATTTGCAGATATCGTACGGTTTCTATCAGCTTATTATATTCCTGACTCAGCCGGATTTTGGCATAATCGGGGACACCGTTTTCGATATAGTATGTATCGAGAATCTGTTCCAGCACATTTCGTATTTCTTCAATAGTTTTGGGTGATTCGGATACTACCAGAGTTCCGTCATTCAGAATCATATTTCATTATAAGTGATGAATAGGGTGTGTATAATTAACATTACTACAATATCGGAAAGTTTCTAAAATAGTGCAAAATTTCACATTCTCTGTAATTTTTCGTATCTTTTTATCGATAAACCTTCCATGAACACTAACCATGAGATTGAGCATATGGATATCACAAATAAAACAGTTCTGGTACTCGGCGGATGGGGACTCGTCGGCTCGACAGTCAACCGCAAAATAATGGATCACAAACCCAAACAAATAATCGTAACATCCTTAAAAAAAGAAGAAGCCGAAGAAGCGGTGAGGGACCTTCAAAAAGAATATCCGAAAGCGGGTAAAAACTTTTTCATCCCGTGGTGGGGAAATATCTTCGTCAGGAATGACTTTAAAGATCTTCCGCGCGGCGAGATCCTCGGCGATGAAAAACGACGGCTCGAGATGATCAGCGACATAATCGACGATCTCAAAGACGATTTATTTTACCGGTCGACCATCTACCACCTCTTTAAAAAACATAAACCCGATATCGTTATTGATTGTATCAACTCTGCTACAGCGATTGCGTATCAGGATATATTTCAAAGTTCACGCAATGTTGTCCAGAACATTACAAAGGCCAGAAAGTCGGGCGATCCGGAACCGCTGATCGAAGCATCCGAACGGCTCCTCTGTACTCTGTATATGCCGCAGCTTATCCGGCATATTCAAATATTGTACCGTGCCTTCAAGGAGTTTAACACGAAAATTTACACCAAGATTGGTACAAGCGGTTCCGGCGGTATGGGCTTTAACATTCCCTACACGCACAGCGAGGAACGGCCGTCACAGGTACTGCTCGGGAAGACCGCCGTCGCTGGCGCGCATACGTTGCTGCTCTTTATGCTCGGAAGAACTCCCGACAGTGCGATCATTAAAGAAATAAAACCGACCGCAGCGATTGCCTGGAAGAAAATCGATTACGGAGAGATACGAAAGCGCGGTGTTCCGATTAAGCTGGTCGACTGTCCGCCCGACGAGGCAGTACCGTTGGAGGGCAATCTTCATCTCAAGGGAGAAAACTACGGAAAGAAACTCAACGGCACATTGAAAAACGTTTACATCGATACGGGCGAGAACGGAACGTTCTCACTGGGCGAGTTCGAAGCGATCTCCACACCGGGGCAGATGGAATTCGTGACTCCCGAAGAAATTGCCGATGCCGTTATCTATGAGATACGCGGTGGCAACACCGGCTACGACGTGATCAACTCGCTTGATAATTCCGTATTACCGCCGACGTATCGCGCCGGCTATATGTTCGAACAGGCGATGGTACGGTTGTCGGAACTCGAGAAGAAGCACAACACACAGAGCGTTGCATTTGAAATACTCGGACCGCCGCGGTTATCGAAACTCCTGTATGAAGCTCATCTGCTGCGGCTCGTTGCCGGCGGTATGAAGAGTGTGGTTAAAAAATCTGCTAAGAATTTAAGCTCGGAGATAGAGAGTCTTATTAAAAAAGACAGTGATCTCCGGAGTGCGATCATCTCTATCGGACTGCCGATCTTAATGCCCGACGGAAAAACGATACTACGCGGCAATGAGATCAAGATACCGCCATTCCGTGGTGAGAACGAGCTGCCGATCAACAAAGAGAACGTCAATTCCTGGGCCTATGACGGCTGGGTAGATCTCCGTGTTCCGAACTTCGAAACATGGCAGAAACGATTCAACATCATTATGGATTACGTAAAGCAGATCCCTCCGAACGATACCAGCTCACGCTACCTGCGAAATGAGCAGTACTGGGATTACTTTGAGAAAATTAATCCCGGCAAGATTGTGGGCTGGATATTTACCGAGGAGGAAAAGGGGTTGAGGATGAAGGGGTAGGACGTTCAGGTGCGAGGTGTCAGGTGATAGATGGTGGAGTGATGGAATGGTGGAGTGATGGAATGACGACAGGTTGGCCTGCAAATCGGTTAATTGAAACAGGGACAGTTTGTTTTTGAACTGTCCCTTATCTTTTTTTCATATCTGCAAGAAACAATCCAACGATCGTTTTGCCATCCACAATTTCTTCCGATGCGGCCATATCAAGTGCCTTTCGAAGGGGGATTTTTTCGACTTTTATCGATTCCTCGCCTTCTTCAAGCTGCTGCCCGGACGTGAGTTCACGTAATCCGGTTGCGAGATAGATGTAAAGCTTTTCGGTACAAAAACCGGGTGTTGTATAAAAAGCGGTAAGCTTATCTAATTGTTCCGCTTTATAGCCGGTCTCTTCTTCGAGTTCCCGGCGGGCACAGAGTTCGGGGTCTTCGTCAGGGTCCCGCTTACCTGCCGGCAGCTCATAGATTACTTTCCCGATCGGATACCTGAACTGCTGTATCATCAACACATCGCCGTTTTCAAATACCGGCACAACCACCGCTCCGCCCGGATGTTGCGCCACCTCCCTCACCGAACCATTGCCTGAAGGATATTCTATGTGATCGACGAAGAGGTCAAACACAACGCCTTTATGAAGGATTTCGCGCTTAAGAAGTTTATGATTCATGGTATTACATTTCTAAAAGTTACAGGTATTTCTTTATACATCCCTGCTTCCCGGCTTCACCGGTTGGCTACCCTGTTTACATAACGGACACTCCTCAGGTGAGTATTTTACTGCTTGTATCGTGTAACAGGCAACTTGATCATCTACGGGAAACATCACACTCCCCCCACTCCTATCAATAATTACACCAACTCCTGACAACATTCCCCCATTATCTTTCACAATATCGATTACCTCAAAAACCGAACCTCCGGTTGTCACGACATCCTCACACACAAGAACGCGTTCATTTTTATTGATCTCAAATCCCCGCCGGAGCTGCATCACACCGTCATTTCGTTCTGTAAATATCGACCGCGCACCGAGTTGCCGTGCCACTTCCTGTCCGACAACAATACCGCCGATTGCGGGTGCGACCACGACATCTATTTTTTTGTCCTTAAAATGACCGGCAATTATCCCGCAGAGTTTTTCAGTGTATTCCGGGTATTGCAATACTTTAGCGCATTGAAAATACTGATCGCTATGATTGCCGGAAGTAAGCAGAAAATGCCCCCCAAGCAATGCCCCCGACTTCTTAAACATTTCCATTACATCGCTCGATGTCCGTCCTCCGTCCCTCGTCCCCCGACCTCCGATCTCCGATTTCTGATCTCTGGTCTCTGGCTTCATATTATTTTCTTTCATCTGAATATTTTGATTAGTTAATACTCCAACTCATCAATCGCGTCCTGCATCTCGCTCATAGCATGCGTATCGCCCGATGGGCGAGCGATTTCAATACCCCGTTTTAAAACTGCAAGGGCATCTTCTTTCCGTTCGGCTTCGGCATATATATAACCGAGTTGTTGATACGATGCAACATAGCCGGGATCGCGTTCGACAAGATCTTCAAGATACGCAATTCCCTGTTCAGGATTTCCCTGTGAAATGTATTCCAATGCAACGGCATACCGTGTGAACGAATCGTCCGGATCTTTTTCGAGGAATTGCAGCAACGACTCTAATCGTGTTGATGACATTTTTTAGTTTCCGGTTTACAGTTTACAATTCGTTGATTTGTTTAGCGAGTTTGAAATCTTTTTCGGTTAAACCGCCTTCGCTGTGAGTTGAAAGCACAAGCTTTACTTTGTTCCATCGTATATCGATATCCGGATGGTGGTCGGCTTTCTCGGCAAGCAGCGCGACGGAGTTCACAAACCCCATAGAATGCACAAAATCCTTGAGTTCGAACTCTCTTTCAATCTGTTTTCCGTTTTGTTTCCATTCGTTCAATGTTTTTAATTCATTTTCAATTTGTTCCTGACTGAGTAGTGCCATAATTTCCTCCCGTTATTGATTAAGTAGTTGTTGTTTTGAAAATTTATAATTTGGTAATTTATATTTGTTTAGAATTTAGGTAATTAGTGCTTAGTGTTTTCAATCGATAAAAGTAATCGACGTTCCATCTTGCGTAACATCAGTTATTATCCGTTAACATACCAACATTCACCAATACCCGACCGGTTCACCCTGAACAAGCGCATTCGTCATCTTCAACCGCCGCACCTCATCGATTACCTCGTGGTATTCTTTGCGCGAGATACCACGGCTCAGTTCATCGTATTCAAAGGCCTTGTTCGCCGGATGATACTGGGACATCACACTGACATATACATCGGGACTGAGATTTTCAGCAATCCATCTGATTGTTTCTTTACTGCCGGAAATCTCATTCGGCAGCATTAAATGACGGATAATCATACCGCGATACATAATGCCATCGTCACCAACAATCGTTTTATTTCCTACCTGCCGGTACATTTCACGCAGGGCTGCACAGGCGTGCGTTACATAATCCTTTATCTTTGAATATTTATATGCTTTATCGTTATCACCATACTTTAAATCAGGCAGATAGATATCCACAATCCCGTCGAGCTGCCGTAATGTTTCAACAGTATCGTAACCGTTAGTATTATATACGAGCGGTATGTTCAATCCATCCTGTGCGGCAAGCTCAACTGCTCTGACAATCTGCGGGACAAAGTGGGTCGGTGACACAAAATTAATATTGTGGCAGCCCTGCTCCTGCAGCGAAAGCATAATCGATGCAAGTGTCGGAATGGAAATCTCGCGATTCCGGGCTTCCCGCGGACGCTGACTGATAGTATAATTCTGACAGAACACACACCGAAGATTACATATACCCATGAAAATGGTGCCCGATCCGCGCCACCCGGACAGCGGGTCCTCCTCACCATGATGCGGTGAATACGAGTATACTATCGGCCTGGCACCGGAATAACAGCGCCCTGAATATTCCTCAAAACGATTCACCTCACAATGATGCGGACAAACCGTGCACTCGGTAAGTACCCGTTCGAGTTTATCCGCCCGTTTGGATAATTCACCATTTCGGTTTAGCTCCACATATCCCGGAGTAAACGCCTCAATTTCATTATGTTTTTTATTCCATCGCTGTCTCATACTGCCTTACACACCCACCATTGTTTATAAGGATCGGGTTCGTCATAACTGAACAGATACACAGGATCACGCCGCATTACTTGAAATCCTGTCTTATTCAAAAGAGTTTCAAGTTCTTCGTCGGTATACCAGCGCTCTTTAACCCGGGCAACACTTTTAGAATACTTTCCTTCTTTTTCCCGCTGAAATACCGTTATGCTTGAAGCAGCACGTGCTGTTGATTCATTAAAACTATTTTCTATAATCAATGTGTACCCATCCTCGTGCCCAACCGACGTTATATTCCATAAATTCCGATAACAACTCAGTGTATTGCTATCAAACATAAACAAACTTTCAGCGTCAAGATGTTTCCGCACCTGTTTCAGCATTTTTTGTAATTGCCGCTTTGAAGGTATATGATTCACACTATCATAAAATGAACCGGCTAACTGAAAGGTTTCCTGAATATCCAATTCCTCCATGCGCTGTTGCAGAAACGAAATATTTAATTTTCGCTTTTTTGTTTTATCTCTTGCTCTCCGAAGCATACCGGCTGAGCTATCCACCCCGGTTACGGACCACCCTTCAGCAGCCATCAGAATCGCTGCATCACCGGTACCACACGCGAGGTCAAGAAATTTACCCGGCTTGATACGGTTACTCCTTATTTCTTTTCGCAATAGACTGGCAACAGTTTCAGAGTATGGCTTGGCAAAACTTTTTTGCCAATCATCATATAAAAAAGCTAATGTGTCGTATGGTTCATACATTTCGAAAATTCGTATGGTTTATAGGTACCTGCTAATACAGATCACCATTATGGCAGCGGGTACCCGATACTAAAATACGTTTGAATCGGACCCGACGGAACCGTTTGATCGATAATATCACCGCGATTTTGATATGCCCGGCCAACCCCAATTTCTACCGGACCAAAAATAGCGGTATCAAATCCAATACCGATTCCGACCCCATGCATCAGATCGCGCATATGAATATCCTGAGGTGTCGTCCATACAGATCCGACATCGTATCGGGCATGCAAATAGGTGTCAACCAGAATTCTGAACGGTAATTTTAACCGATATTCAAAATTCATTAAAAATATCTGCCGCCCGCGTCTATCGTATTCTCGCAGTCCGTAAAAGAGTTTTCTGCCACCAAAAGTAAACTGCTCGCTCAAAGGAAGAGTCTCATCGCCGAACCCAAAAATAATGCGAGGCCTGAAGGTATGTACATTATAAAAAGTGCTGTAACTTTCATAACTTACAAAGAATTTAGAATATGATACTTCACTGCCCAACACCGAAGCTCCAGATTCATAATATGCGTGTATGCCAACCCCTTCATTCGGATAAGGATAGGAATCATATGTATCGAACATCGAAGTCAGGCGATATGCAATTAACCGGAAATCTTCAGGAATAAAATCACCCTCTATACGTTCTTCAATTTTGTGATTTTCAAACCGAAGTGTACCCGAAAGATTTCCAAGCCGTTCAAACTGTGTTCCGGCCGATATTTCTGCTCCCCATTTTCGCTGACGGTATTCCCCTTCCTGAATACGTTTCCAATTGGCCGCTGAAGTTTCGGGATCATCCTCATATACGGGGATATCGTCAAACCGGTAAAAAGCAGCAAACCGCGAAGATAAATACGTATCAAATATACGGTGAGCAACATAATCTGCCTGATATATTCTATTATCTAATCCACCGCCGATACTTAATCCTGCCTCCATACCGTGTCCCCACAGGTTCTGGTTTCTGATTTCAAGCATCGGTTGAAAATGATTATATTCATCGATCCGCATCGATAACCGAAGTAATTCAGAATGATGCTCGTCTACCTTGACAATAAGATTTTGCTCACCTTCTTCTTCCTGCACATTGATAAGTACCTGCTCAAACAATCCGGTTCCGTTAATATTACGAACTCCCCGCATGGCTTCATCGACAAGAAATACATCACCCGGTTTCATCGGAAATTCACGGCGAATAACATAACCGCGTGTTTTCCGGTTGCCCTCATAAACAATATTGCCTATAACACCTTCATTAATATTTACTGTAAGTACACCGGATTGCTCATCGAATGCTATATCAGCTATACCGGCCAGCGAGTATCCATTCTCCCTGTAGATATATAAAACATTTTCATTTGCTGATCGAATTGCCCTATTGTTAATCGGTTTACCGATAAGTTCCGCATATACGCCCGATAACGTGTCGGAATCTATACGCTCGTTCCCTTCGAAAACCACTTCGTGTAAAACCGGATTCATTTTCGTATGAATGCTGATCGAAGTTCCCGATCCATCCTGCTCGATTGCAGCATAGAGATCACGATACCAGCCGGATTCATACATACCGTTCAAAACACGGACCAACTCGACACGCGATATCGAATCCTTTTCGGCCAAGGATGAAATTGCCCGTTCACATTCCGGTCCGGTATATTCACCTTCATTATAAACCGATGGGTTCGTATAGAAGGTTGTGCCATCTTCCATACGAGCAGCATAATAGTCTTCAATCTTTTCCCGTATTGAATCGATGACCGCTTCTGCAGTTTTCCTTCCTTCAGATATAAAAAAATGCATATTGTCAAAATCAGTCCCAAGATAATCGTCAATGGGAGGTGTAATAACAACATCGGCCAGTGCAAGCTGATCACGGTTCCATCGTTGCTGCATAATGGTAATGATCTGATCGGCTATTTCCCATGGTGCACCAATCTGGTCTGCAGTCCGCATACCGCTTGTTGTATTCACGGCAATTACGATATCGCAATTTTGTTCCCGTGCAATATCAACGGGAATGTTTGCAACCAGGCCGCCGTCGACCAGCATCATATCGTTCATCCGGACCGGTGAAAATACCAGCGGTATTGAAATACTTGCCCGAAGTGCCTGCACAAGATCACCGCGGTCGAATACGATCCGATCACCCGTAACAATATCAGTTGCTACGGTACGGAATGGTATACGGAGATTATCATACGAATCTTCAGCGTGATAAATCCCCTGCAAAACAAGTTGATTAATAAAATTCGATAACCGTTGAGCAGGAGTTATCGATGCAGGTATAACCGGTACAATGCCGTCAAAGCGCAGCGTGAATAAACCCCGTTTTGGAGTAAGCTTCTGGTCGATAAACAAATCCCGCCGGTCGGTTTCTTCGGTGAGCGAGAGAACATATTCCCAATCGGTTGTATCAACAAGTGCGTGCAGCGATTCAGTAGAATACCCGATGGCATACAATCCTCCGATCAAACTCCCCATACTTGCACCTGATATAAAGTCGATGGGGATTCTGTGTTCCTCCAATACATCGATAACACCGAGATGTGCTACCCCGCGAGCACCCCCGCCGCTAAGAACGAGCCCTATCTTTGGCCGGTCGATTTCATGGTACGGAAGCATATCGAATCTTCCCTGCCGGATTTCACCAAATGCAGGGCGTACCGTCTCGATAGCATCAACAGTATCCGCTTGTCCGGTATATGATGACGCAGTTAATGGAAAAAGCGACACTAAAAGTAATATTGTTCCGAGTATTTTGAGTTTCATCTAAATTCGGCTGACCACACCACAACAGGATTCGACGTTTATGCGGATTTTAGCCCCAATCGATTGATTTTTTCATTTTCTCTGTCTATTATATAGTAATATAATAAAAATTTTACTTCGAATTAAAGAGTTTTTTACACGGAGAAAGCGAAAGGAAGGGCAGCACCCCGTACATGATTTTTTTAAATCCCCTATTTCTTGTCGGACTCGGAGCGGCGGCTATCCCCATTATCATTCATTTACTCAATCTTCGAAAAGTACGTACAATTGAATTCAGCACCCTTACCTTCCTTAAAGAGTTGCAAAGGACACAAATTCGCCGCATCAAACTGCGGCAGCTGATACTGCTTATTTTGCGCACGCTGTTGATAATTTTTATCGTGCTCGCATTTTCACGACCTGCAATACAAACTGCAGGCGGGGCGATCGGTGCCGACGCAAATACAACCGCAGCGATCCTGCTCGACAACTCCGCGAGTATGGATGTCTAT
The DNA here is from genome assembly GCA_003568415.1 of Ignavibacteriales bacterium. Classification (GTDB taxonomy): domain Bacteria; phylum Bacteroidota; class Ignavibacteria; order T3Sed10-11; family T3Sed10-11; genus T3Sed10-11. Next base: position 17,166 of record PWXV01000146.1, on the reverse strand, counting down.
AATGAACATGGTAATGTATTCAGACAGGCTACCGATCTTGCGCTCGGGACAATCGATCTGCTCGCAGACGGCGATAATGTCATTTTACTGCGTCAATCGGATCTTCCTGATGCAACCACTGCAACTGCTACCGCAGACCGAAGTCGAGTGCGAACGATACTCCGTGAAACACAGCCGCAACCTGTACACCGCAATTTCAATCAAGGAATAATACAGGCGCATACATTACTTCAGGAATCTCCGCACCTGAATCGTGAACTCTATATCATCACCGATATGCAGGCATCACACTGGACAACTGATGATATCGAAGTCACTCATCTTTTTGACGATTCTTACAGGGCATTTGTTATTCCGGTACCGGTTGATCAATTTAATAATGCCGGAATCCATGACGTATCATTCCGTTCATCATTATTCGAAGCCGGAAAACCGCTTACAGTAGATGTTGAAATCCGTAATTACAGCGAGAACGATCTTGATAATCACCTCGCATCTGTTTATCTGGATGAACAGCGTGTTGCACAAAAATCTATCGATATTCAGGCAGAAAGCGCTTCTGTTATTGAGTTCACAATAACGCCCGAACAACCGGGTATCATTGAAGGATTCATCGAACTCGAGGATGACGACCTTGCAATAGATAACATGTATTATTTCACGATTGCAATACCCGAACAGCTTAATGTTCTGCTCGTTGCACCGACACGTGACGACGTGCGGTACATCGAGACTGCACTTGCTGCCCGCGGCGATGAAACAGGAGGCGCCTCCGCTATCCGTACCAACTTTGTTAGTGCCGATAACATTGCGGCAGAAGACCTTTCAGAATATCAGAGTGTGATCGCAATAAATGTGCCTTCATTCAGCGATGCACAGGCAGACAGGATAACACGGTATGTTGAACAGGGCGGCGGTTTTATCCTATTCCCGGGTGATAATATCGATATTCAGAATTACAACCGCGGACTCCTTGCAAAGCTACAGTTGCCCGATATTCAAAACATAAGCGGACGCGAAGGCGAACAAACAGGTACATTGGTATTCGAGCAAGTCGACTATGATCACCCGATCTTTCAGGATATATTTGAAGAACGGCTCCGCGAACGGGCAGTCACTGAAGAGCGAATAGAATCACCGCGCATTCGCAGATCGATCGAGACCGGATCGCTTCAAACAATCGACACACCTGTTATTACATTAAGTAACGGACAGGAGTTTTTAATAAGCGGGCAACGACAGAATGGTACTGTACTGATGTACAGCATACATCCGGCTATGCAGTGGTCTGATTTTCCGGTACGCGGTATCTTTGTTCCGTTAATTCACCGTTCGTTATTATATGCAACTGCAATGGATCACGACAACGACCGGTTTATCGCGGGAGATGATGTTACGATATCAATTCCGGCAACCGAAGAGGGTATACAGGCCGATCATATTCTTGTTGCACCAGATGGAACGGAGGAACGGATTCAACCGCAGCATCTTGCAGCGGCAGGTGTACTGCAGTTTTCATTTGATACCATCGAGCAAACCGGTTTGTACAGAATTCAACGAGATGCCATCACCGTGCGGGCATTTGCTGTAAATGTAAATCCCGGTGAATCAACGAGTGAACGGACAGATAAAGAAATGGTCGAAGAGCGGTTAGGTGAATTCGGCCTGGAGAATATTTATTTTATCGTACAGGATGATGACATCGCCACCATAGTGCAGGAATCACGCTACGGGCAGGAATTGTGGAAATTGTTCGCTTTGCTGGCATTTTTAATGGCGCTGGTTGAAACGATCGTCGCACGGGATCCCAAACAGCAGGCCGCAGCAGATCAGCAAAAACTTTCTTAAGAATTAAATTGTTTGTATAGTATAGATATCGTTCATTAACTAATGAGGGCGTGTGCACGAAATAGAAATTCCAAAAACTGAAAAAGCAATCCTGATCGGCGTCTCCTCAGGAATTACACCGAGAGGCGTTACAGAGGAGCATCTCGAAGAGCTGACCCGTCTTGCAGATACTGCAGGAGCGGTCGTGGTGGATACTATCATACAAAATAAAGATTCAATCAATCCCGCCTTTTTTATCGGTAAAGGAAAAGTTGAAGAAATAGCGCGGCGTGTTGAAGAGGAAAAAATCGATCTGGTCATATTCGACGACGATCTCACACCCACACAATCCCGGAACCTTGAAAAGTATATCAAATGCAAGATCCTCGACCGGAGCGGTTTGATACTCGATATTTTTGCACTTCGGGCACGCTCGCGTGAAGCACGCACTCAGGTCGAGCTTGCGCAGTTGCAATATCTCCTGCCTCGATTGACACGGCAGTGGACGCACCTTTCGAAACAGTACGGTGGTATCGGTACGAAAGGTCCCGGTGAAACACAGATCGAGACCGACCGGCGTATGATCCGTACTCGTATCAGCCATCTTAAACAGGTACTCGAACGCATAGAGCAACAGCGCGAAACCCAACGTAAGGGACGGAGTGAATTCACCCGTGTTGCAATCGTGGGTTACACGAATGCGGGAAAATCAACGTTGATGAATCTCCTCTCCGATTCTGAGATTCTTGTCGAAGACCGGCTCTTTGCAACGCTTGATGCAACGGTTCGCGGAGTAACGCTGTCACCTGCTCATAAAATATTGATTTCGGATACCGTAGGTTTTATACGTAAACTGCCGCCGAATTTAATAGCGTCGTTCAAGAGCACGCTCGAGGAGGTTGCCGAGGCCGATGTGCTGCTGCACGTTGTCGACGCATCGAGTGCGGTACTTGAAGAACACATTGAAATTGTACACGAAACATTAAAATCATTGCAGGCAGACGACAAACCGACGATCATGGTATTCAACAAAATAGATACCGTTGAAAACCGGGATTATATTTTTGGTTTGATGGAGAATTACAACTCGGCAGTTGCTATCTCAGCTTCACGGGGCATTAATATCGATGTTCTGAAAGAAACGATAATTGAACAAATGGACAAACAGTTCGTCGAAAAGACGCTCACGCTTACCCATCAGAAACATCAGCTCATATCGAAGATCCATACTATCGGTGAGATACTTGAGAAGCGTTACGAAAACGATCACATTCATATTCGGTTTCGTATTAACCAGAAGGACGAGGGAAATCTGCAACGAATGATGGCGAATGCTGAGTAGTGATAGTATAATAGTTATTTGTTAATAGTTCTTGGTGAATACATTCTCATAGCAATATCCATTAACCAATAACTATTAACTGGTTTCTTTTAGCTGAAACTGCTGGATCTTTGTGTACAACGTCTTCAAACTCACGCCGAGTACTTTTGCCGCCTGGCTTTTATTCCAGTTCAGCGTGTTGAGCACTTTTAGATAATGCTCACGTTCGACCTCTTTCATCGGTATGAGTTTACCTACCCGGCTGTTATCACCTGAATTACCCCCTGATGCAACCATTGTTCTGTGGGGAAGCGCAAGATCTTTTGCTTCGATCACATCGCCTTGCGATAATATTGCGGCCCGCTCGATAACGTTCTCGAGTTCGCGTACGTTTCCCGGCCAATCGTAATTTGTCAGCATATCAATCGCATCGGATGACAACGTTTTCTCGACTTTCGTCTTCATCTTTTTCTGGATGAACCATTGAGCGAGCCGCGGGATATCATCCCTGCGTTCTTTTAACGGAGGAAGTTCAAGAGTTATAACATTGAGACGGTACAATAGATCTTCACGGAATTTACCGGCAGCAACTTCGCTCTCAAGTCGTTTATTTGTTGCTGAAATAATACGAACATCGGAATGTAAAACCGTATTACCTCCGACACGACGGTACTCACCTTCCTGTATGAACCGTAATATCTTCGGTTGAATTGCCATACTAATATCACCGACTTCATCAAGAAACAATGTGCCACCATTTGCAATCTCAACCAGTCCCTGTTTCTGTTTTACCGCATCGGTGAACGCACCTTTTTCATGGCCGAACAACTCACTTTCGATCAATGTATCGGAGATAGACGCACAGTTCAGTGCCACAAACGGCTTATCAGCGCGCAAACTGTTCTGATAAATGAATTTCGCGACGAGCTCTTTACCGGTACCGCTATGACCCCGGATCAATACGCTCGATTCGGTGGGAGCTACTTTTGCCGCAAGTCGTAATACTTTTTTAAAACTATCCGATTCTCCTACGATCTCCGTCGAACCTGCAAGTCGCTGTAATTCTGATTTCATTACCTCATTTTGCATCATGAGGTTTTTACGTTCAATCGCCCGACGGATGACTTTTAAAAGTTCATCCGAAGAATACGGTTTTGTGATGTAATCATACGCTCCGAGGCGTATGGCTTCAACGGCAAGTTTAACGTCGATGAGACCGGTCAGCATAATCGGTTGTGTAAATGGACAATTTTGCTGAATATAGCGGAGTACTTCAAAGCCGTCTATTTTTGGCATTTTTATATCCAGCAGAGCAACATCGAACTGATCGGTTTGTAATTTATTTATCGCTTCAACACCGTTTGCCGTTACCGCAACGGTATAGCCTTCGATTGTCAGCAAATCCTTGAGTGATTCGCGCAATCCGGCTTCATCGTCGGTAATTAGAATGTTTTCACCCTGTGCTTTCATAGGTTTGTAAAATATACAATATTTTACTTATCATCAATAGGTAAAAATTATAATTTTTTTAAATAATGTAGAAAATACTCTTAATTCAATAACCGTTGAGGAACACCAAATCTTTTTGTATTTTCATTGAGAATCAATATATCGTTCTATTTTCCACACTTTGAGAGTCAACCATGCATAAAAAACTGATAAAAGCACCCCGCGGTACCGATATAAGCTGCAAAGGCTGGTTGCAGGAAGCGGCATTACGAATGTTAATGAACAACCTCGATCCCGAGGTTGCCGAAAAACCTGAAGAACTGATAGTTTATGGCGGCACAGGAAAAGCAGCCCGAAATTGGGATGCATACCGATCGATTGTAATGAGTTTGCGTGAGCTCGGAAATGACGAAACATTGCTCGTACAATCGGGTAAACCGGTAGGCGTTTTTAAAACATATCCCGATGCGCCACGCGTTATTATCTCGAATTCAATGCTCGTACCAAAATGGGCAACGTGGGATGAATTCCGCCGACTCGAAGGGCTCGGACTGACAATGTACGGACAGATGACAGCCGGCAGCTGGATTTATATCGGAACACAGGGAATATTGCAGGGAACCTACGAAACCTTTGCTGAATGCGCACGTAAATATTTTGACGGTTCACTTGCGGGTAAATTATTGGTTACTGCCGGACTCGGCGGTATGGGGGGGGCTCAACCGCTTGCAGCGACAATGAACGGTGCTGCAACACTCTGTATCGAAGTCGACAAATCCCGCATTGAAAAACGTCTCTCGACTGCGTACCTCGATGAGATGAGTACCGACCTTGATGAGGCACTTAAAAAAGTACTCGATGCAAAAAAAGAAAAACGCGCCCTTTCTGTCGGTTTACATGCAAACGCCGCAGACATTTTACCTGAACTTGTAAAAAGGGATATCATACCCGATGTTGTTACCGATCAAACATCTGCACATGATACATTGCATGGTTATGTTCCGGCAGGATTGCCATACAGAGACGCCCTTGCACTCCGCAAAAAAGATCCGGACGAATATATAAAAAAGGCAAAGGATTCGATTGCAACACATGTGCGGGCTATGCTCGACCTGCTAAAGAAAGGATCGATTACGTTCGATTACGGAAATAACATACGCGGCGAAGCACAGGATAACGGTGTGGCAAATGCATTCGATATTCCGGGATTCGTACCGGAATTTATACGTCCACTCTTTTGCGATGGAAAAGGTCCGTTTCGCTGGGCAGCATTAAGCGGCGATCCGGAGGATATATACCGCACGGACCGTGCAGTACTAGAAACATTCCCCGACGATGAACCACTTCATCGATGGATTAAACAGGCGGGTGAGAAAATAAAATTTCAGGGATTACCATGCCGGATCTGCTGGCTGGGTTACGGCGATCGTGCTAAAATGGGCAAGGTATTTAACGATCTTGTTGCGAAAGGGGAAGTGAAAGCACCAATCGTGATCGGACGCGATCATCTCGATTGCGGATCGGTTGCATCACCAAACCGTGAAACCGAAGGAATGAAAGACGGCAGCGACGCTATTGCCGACTGGCCTATCCTGAACGCATTAATGAACAGCATCGGCGGTGCAAGCTGGGTATCGGTACATCACGGTGGCGGTGTCGGAATGGGATTATCAATCCACGCCGGAATGGTTATTGTCGCAGATGGTACTAAAGAAGCGGAAAAACGTCTTGAACGTGTGCTGACCTATGATCCGGGTATGGGAATCATACGCCACGCCGATGCCGGTTACGCCCGCGCAATCAAGAACGCACAGAAATACGGTGTAAAAATCCCGATGTTGGAGTGATTTTTTGCTCACACAAAATGATTATGTGTCAAAATAATTATTCTCTTCATTTACATCATGCCAATACATTATGAAATTGATACAAAATCGATATCTGATAAAGAGTTTTATTCGATCGATTACAAAATAATGGGATTAGCATTTAGTATTCACCGGGAGATGGGTAGGCTTTGGAACGAAGATATTTATAAAAATGAATTGGCCAATCGATGTAGGAAATTGGGATATTTCGATGTATGTACAGAACTACCTATAAACATTTCACATTTGGATTTCAAGAAATCATACTATATTGACTTATTGATAAATAATGCAATCATATACGAATTAAAATCCGTAAAGATATTAACCGGAGAACATAAAAACCAAACATTGAATTACCTGTTCCTTCTTGGCCTTCAGTGTGGCAAACTAATAAATATGCGACCACCATCTGTAGAGCATAAATTTGTTTCAACAAACATTACTATTAAAAATCGATACGACTTTCTGATATTGAATACACAATGGTTCAATCTGGATGAAGAATCTTTATGGCTTAAGAAGTTAATGGAAAATCTTATTCAAGATTGGGGTGTTTATCTTGATATCAACGTATATTATGATGCAATTTATTATTTTCGCGGAGGAAAAGATAATATCATAAAAAAGGTTGATATAACAATCGACTCTAAAATAATAGGCTCACAAAAAGTACATATGCTTAATTCAGAAACTGCATTTCATATTTCATCGATAAAGAAAGGGAATAAATCATACGAAAAGAACATCTACAGATTTATTAAATATACACCAATCAAAGGTGTCCAATGGATCAATTTTAATCGTGATAAGATAACATTTAAAACAATTGCAAAATAATTATTTTGTCGAAAAATTATATTGTATAAAAAAGGATGATACCATGCCATTCAGAGAACAAAAGGAAATGATCGAAGTCTTACGGGACTACGAACAGAAAATGTCACGGGATGAGCAGGAAGATTTTGAGATGTTTGTCAAACGTCACAAGGACGATGAGGAACTTGATTCACTATCTATGAAACGGCTAAAAGAGTTATACGAAAAATATTACATCAATCGTCCCCGCAAACCGTTTAAGGATCCTTTCAAGAAATGAGACCGACCAGCATTAAACGCTCAGATCAAAACCAACTTACCGTTACGTGGGATGATGGTCACATCGGTAAATATCCCTTCAGAATTCTACGCGATATGTGTCCGTGTGCAACCTGCAAAGCAGAAAACGATCAGGGAGGATCTATGCTTCCGATTTACGAGGAGAGAAAATATCAAATTTCCGGAGTGAAACAGGTAGGTCAATATGCTGTTCAGATATCCTGGCAGGATGGCCACGATACCGGTATATATACATTTGAATATCTTCGATCACTGTGTGCGTGTGAAGAATGTAAGGCGTGATGGAGATGTAGAGTTTACAATTACATAAAAAACCCTCTTTTCCATTGGTGCGGAAAAGAGGGTTGAAGCCACGTGCCTGCACGCCGAAGTAAATTACACATTGAACTTACTCGAGCCGGATTTCGGCTCACAGGCGTGAATCTGTGACCAAGGATCTACTCAGACGAGACGGTTTGATCTTCACCGTTCACGCGTGCAAGAAGCTCGGTCTTGACATGCTCGACTGTTTCACCGAGCGCGTCTGCGAACTTATCAAAATCTTCCTTGTACAGAAAGATTTTGTGCTTTTCGTATGTATTTTCACCAACCCGCTTGCTTTCGGTGATTGTGATGTAAAAGTCTTTTTGGGATTTTGTCGCTTTTACATCAAAGAAATAGGTTCGCTTACCTGCACGAACTCGCCTCGTGAAAAGTTCTTCATTGTAAGTTTTTTCCAAGGTCGACCTCCTCCTCGTTTTATCTTTATTTGTTTTGGTTTATTGGTTTAGTTAGTTTATTAGATTAAAATTAATTAGCAAAATCTTCTCCAAACTTGATATGATACACATCACCTTCGTATTATGGTCACTTTTGACTTTCCGACTTCGGTTCCATCTTCAGAAACGCCGACAACGATATAAACACCGCTTGCTACCTGCCTGCCTGCCTCATCCCGTCCATCCCAGAATGCAACTCTGCCACCGGGTGAATCAAACGATCTAACCAAACGGCCGTCTACCGACAGTATCTTCACGGATGAATTGCGCATAAGTCCATCGATTTTCATTGCATGCTCTGCCGGAATACGGTATGGATTCGGTGCGATGAACATGTCATCAAACGCTGTTCTCGGGGTAACTGCCACCGTCTGCACACTTGAAAGTCCGCGATTTGTTCCAAAGTATGCTATGCCCTTTTCACCATCGAATGCAACAGATTGAACATCGTTTGTAAGCAATTGATTGTCTGTATTCTGCATATTATAATGACGGACCAAAGAGGTGCCATCGGGTGATACCAGAAAGACACCTTCCTGAGTCCCGACCCATTTTCTGTTTAGCGGATCGACAGCTATGCTATTAATGTACTGGTCCCGCAAGACGAATATATCACGCACCGAAGCCTGCGGTTCCTGTGGATTTGCAATAGCAGCCAGACCTGCTTCGGTTCCTACCCAGATCTCACCCCGGTTATCTTCAACAACAGTATTAATGTTATTTGATGGCAGACCGTTGGTACTTGTCACGACACCCCACCCACTGGTGTTGTTCCCGATAGATAGATGTTCATTAAAATAAAAGAGTCCACGTTGCGCCGGATCAGCAGATAGTATCCACTTGGTATCATATCTATCGACAATAATATCGGTGAAATTTGTAGCAAATGTATTACGCAAATTCCGATGAAATTCCCAGGTACCGTCGGGAGACCAGCTGGCAAGCGGCATTCCATTATCGGCATTATAATTTGTTATCCAGACGTTTCTTTCACTATCCATAGCGGCACTGCCGATAACCATAAAACTCGTTGAGCCGGATATCGGTTGCAAGCCTTGATTGAGATAAAAGTGTTCTATTGTCGCACTATCGCCTTCATAAACTATATCACCCGTTGTTTCAATAGCGTCGGGATTCTCAGGTACAAACCGGGATATCCCTTCCCCCCATAAACTTAACCAAACTGTTCCGTCCTCCATTGTACGAATATTGTGGTATTTAAAAAGTGCAATATTCCGGCTTTCGGAGGTTTGCTGATCCTGAAATGAATATGTCAATCTCGGAATATTCCACCACTGTTCATCCGGCCCGGCATCAGGTGAAAATCGCATGAAACCGTTGGCAATAGTAGTAGCGCCTGTTCCCACCCAAACATTTCCATATCGATCGATATCTATGTTCACAAAAAAATTAGTTGATGGACCATCCGGCATGGTATAGTGCCAGCTTCCCTCAAGACGGGCAACCCCATAATTACGCACGAGTACTTTGACAGTTCCATCGGCAGCAAACAAACCGGCTATGGTATCCGGAAGCCGGTCACCATAGCTTGTGATGTTATGGTTCCTGTCCATCCGGTACACATCCCGCTCTGTTGCAAAATATAAAAAATTATCGCTTGCGAGGGCTACGACATTGCTTTGTACTTCGGAAAGAGTATTCCAAGCATTACCGTCATAATAAGCAAGTCCTTCAGAAGTTGCCGTGTATACATAGTCATCAAAGATCGCCACATCATTGACCATTTCGGATGGCAGTTGTTCACTGAATGTGGTCCATCGGTCAGGGGCGGCAAGAAGCGGGTCATCGATATTTCCACGGGCGAGACCAAGAGGGGTAGCGATCCAAATATAGTTTTCGTCATATGCGATCGCAGTAGTCGGGGTTTGGGTGGGAAAATCTCCAAACTTAATGTATGAATCGTTAAATTCATTCCGGGAAATCGAATATACGCTTACACCGAAGCTTGAACCCACATAGAGTGTATCTCCCCGCGAGGCAAGTGTGGTAATGTCACGTTGTGCAAAATCGGTTCGTGCGATATCGCGAACCCTCGTCCACGAGTGATCGATCGGATTATATCCATCGAGCGATCCGCTGCTTGTACCGATCCATAGTTTACCGCTCTCACTACCGACAATTGCCGTCAAATCAATCGCCGATAAGCCTTCAGAGGTCGTTAGAGTTTCGATTATTTCTCCGTTATTCGTATAACTGAACAAACCACCGCTCGTCACCACATAAACTACACCATCATGTTGAACGGCAGAACGTGCCTGATTCATCGCAGTATAATTGCGCCACTGTTCATTCTGGCTATAGATAAACTGCATAATGGCACAACTCAAAAATACAATTCCAACTAACCGAATCACGGACTTACCTATCCCTGCATTATCATGTAAAACTTATTTAATTTGCTCCAATAATTTAACCATCTCAATTGCACCGAGGGCAGCATCCCATCCACGGTTACCGGCTTTACCGCCTGCACGTTCCATCGCCTGATCGGTTGTGTCAGTAGTAAGGATACCAAACATCACCGGACATTCGCCGCTGAGCGCAACCTGTGCGATCCCTTTGGCTGCTTCACCTGCAACATATTCAAAATGTGGAGTATCACCCCGGATAACCGCACCGAGACATATGATTGCATCATACTTTCCTGTTTTACTCAGGCGTTGTGCAACTACGGGTATCTCAAATGACCCGGGACAATAAAATTCAGTAATCGATTCTTCACTCCCGCCATGGCGTACTATACAATCTTTTGCACCGTCGCGAAGACGATTCGAAATTGTTTCATTAAATCTGCTTATAACAATTGCAAACCGAAGACCTTGAGCATCTAATGATCCGTGAACGACCATATGTTTTAATCCTTATTATAAATAATATCAGGCAACAAGCCGTTTTCTCATAGCATCAATATATTCAACCGGGACACCATATCGACCGATATTCATTTCGTCATCCCGCTTGCCGCCGTGGAAATCCGAACCGCCACTCTCAAGCAAATAATATTCCCGTGCAATCCCTCGATAATAATTTGATTTCGAAGGATTCAATGAAGGGTGTACCGTTTCGATACCGTCAATTCCGGCTTTAATAATATCGAATAATACCGATTCAGCTAAAGTATCATTTGGATGGGCAATGAATGAGAGTCCACCGGCTCTGGCTATCATTGTAACAGCTTCCTTTACATCCAGCCGGTATTTCTCAACGTATGCCGGACATCCAAACCCGATGAATTTATGAAACACTTCAAGATAATTTTTTACACGCCCCGTTTCAAGTACCGCTTCGGCGACGTGTGGCCGGCCGATTGATCGACCTTCCGCATTATTGAGCACATCATCTATGGAAACTGGTATTTGAAGTTCGTTTAAACGGCTGACCATTTCACGGGCGCGTTTTACACGTTCACCGCGGAAAAATTCAAGATAATTTTGCAGTTCTTTATTTTGATAATCGATAAAATAGCCGAGGATGTGTACTTCACGCTCACCGCACGTTGCACTCAATTCGATACCGGGAATTACTTCTACATTATACTTCATACCGCAATCGATAGCTTCCTGAATACCATTAACCGAATCATGATCAGTTATTGATACAACGGTAATTTTTCGTGCAGCAGCTCTTCGAATCACTTCGTCTGGTGAGAAGGAACCGTCTGAATAGTAGGTATGCATATGTAAATCACCGGACGGCGGTTTTTTTGCACGTTTACCTACCAGCGACGGATCTCCCGAGAGATAATCAAATTTGTGCATGCTTGCTAATTTATCCATGAAACCAACATCTGCTCTTACGAATAGGAACTTTTAAATTTATCAAAGTTTGTGATAATAAGTGAATTCCCACGCTGCTCCAATAATCCTTCACGGATAAATTGGTGAATAGTTCGTGATATAGTTTCACGAGATGTACCCGCCATATTGGCGAGATCCTGTTGCAACGGAAAATCGGGTATAATAACCTGTCCCTTTTTTATTTTTCCCGAATCATCGGCGAGCTGCAGAATAACATTTGCAACACGTCCGACAGCATCCTTAAGGGACAGACTTTTGATTTGTTCATCTGCTTTGCGAAGGCGACGTGTTAATTCACGAAGAAGAGATATGGCAACTTGCGGCGCTTTTTCCACAACCTGAAGAAAATCCCGCCGGTGAATCATAAATAGCTCGGAATTATCGATCGAAACAACGGTTGCCGATCTTGGCAACCCGTCGAGGATTGCCATTTCACCAAAGAAATCTCCCGAACCTAGAATGGATAAAATTACCTCACCGCCATCATCATCAGTTCTGACAATCTTTACCTTACCGGAAATAATAATGAAAAGAGCGGCCCCTTCTTCTTCTTCAAGAAAAACAATACCATTTTTAGAAAATTTCCTGTTAATTCCTATCTCGGCAACTTTTTTGATCTCATTCTCATCTAAGTCACCAAAAATAGGAACTGCCCTTACTAATTCAACTATGTCCATATAACGCTGATTCCCATCATTTGTGGATCATCTCTCTTAACCACCGGGGGGACTATTGCAGGTTATGCCCGAAAAGAACCCTAAGTTCTTGATAAGATACATTTTACCACACTGAATGTCAAGCCGATGAAGTAATTTTTAATGCTGCTCAAGAAAAGAGATTCTTAAATTTCTCATATTCATTGATAATGAAGCTGTTGCCTTTCTGGTTAACATAACCAAGCCGCATAAACTGGTGAATGGTACGCGAAATGGTCTCCCGCGAAGTTCCAGCCATATTGGCGAGATCCTGCTGTAACGGGAAATCATCGATAACAACTTGTCCTTTTCTTATCTTACCCGATTCATCCGCGAGTTGAATTATTACACTTGCGACTCTGCCAACGGCGTCTCTGAGTGACAGATTTTCAATCTGTTCATCAGCTCTGCGGAGCCGGCGCGTGAGCTCCCGGAGGAGCGATGTCGCGACCTGAGGTGAATCCTCGAGTAACTTAATAAATTCCCGACGATTTATGACAAATAACTCCGATTCATCGAGGGCTACAACAGTAGCTGAACGGGGTAATCCGTCCAGTAATGCCATCTCGCCAAAAAAATCACCGGGTCCGAGAATTGAGAGTATCACTTCTTTACCATCATCGTCGGTTCTAACGATTTTTACTTTACCGGTGGAGATGATGAAAAGGATTGCTCCCGCTTCCTCCTCTAAAAAAATAATAGAGTTTTTTGTATACTTACGTTTGAGCCCAATATCTACGATCTGTTGCACGGTGGATTCTTCAAGTTCACTAAATATCGGGACGGTTCGGATGAGATCAATTTTATCCATTAGTGCGGTACTCCATACGGTTTTACGGTTGTAGGAAATAACACACAAAATTACATTGTGTGTCCGGATATCTTTTGTGTAAAACTATATACCCTTCTATCTTCCGCACATAGTATCAAGCGATTGCCGTGTAAAAGCGGTGTTGTTTTAAGCCGGCTACCTACATCAAACGACCAGTGCAGCACTCCGTCACGCTTATCAAGAACATATACGTTGTTATCTAATGATACAGAATATACAAAATTTCCGCCAATTAAGGGAGTAGCATTCACTACACTTTTCGCGCTGAACCGCCACTGCTCTTCTCCGGTCTCCGGTATGAGAGCTATAACATCCCCGGCAGCAGTTCCAACAATAAGATATTCATCGCCGATTGCCGGAGCACTATATATTCGTGCACCTACATTACGAGTCCAGACTTTTTCACCGGTCGTGGTATCAAAACAATACACGAGAGAATCTCTTGAAGTAATATAGAGATAATCACCACCAACGACCGGGGCACTCATTATTGTTCGCAGCGTATCAGATTTCCAGACTACTTCTCCGTTCTGGTAATTCAATGCATATACTATTCCTGCAGTAGTACCGACAAAAACAGAACTCTCGGTAGCTGCAGGTGAAGAATATACCATTCTTCCTGTCTCATACTTCCATTCTTCCGTTCCTGTTTTTGGATCTATTGCATAGAGTGTACCATTACGGGCAGCAGCAAAAAGTATCTCACGATGGATCAACGGTGCCGCCTCGACAGGACCGAGCTTCTTTTTCCAGAATTCTTTTCCCCGCACCAGGTCGTACGCAATTAGTGTATTATCACCATTGGCAAGAGGGATAAAGATTATATCATCGTGCAATGCAGCCGACGCAGAAATCGGTTCATCAAACTTTTGGCGCCCAATACGTTTACCGGTTAGTATATCGATAAGATGTAATTCTCCGTGCAATGTGGTCACAAAAAGAAAATCACCCTTTGCAAGCAGCGCATTCGATGCAAAACCTCCACCGGCGTTATACTCCCAATCTGCTGAAAATGGGGGTGATGCAACGGCTTGCAGGAAATGACTCCGCTCTGAAGAGCCGGCTCCGAGTAACCAATCATACTCACCTGCAGGAATGGATTCATCAAGCTTGAGACTGGAACATCCGATAAAAAATGACAGCGATATAATACATATAATTGTGAAAGCGCAACTATTTGTCATCTAAAAATCCCATCCGAAGAAAAATTGATGGAACAACCCGCTTTGTAAACTTGAAAAATTATCCTCTATTCGTTTGCCGATATCATACCGTAATACTATGACACCGCCGAGGTTCCATCGTAACCCGGCACCAATACTCCCGAGCGTTTCTTTATATTCGGTGTCCCAAACACTTCCTGCATCGAAAAATAACGCTCCGCGGATCGCCCCTAAACCGATGCCACCAAAAGGAAAAAGCAAACCGAGTTGATCGATAAACGGAAACCGTAATTCGTGACTCGTGAGCCATAATTTCTGACCCCGCAGCGACCAGCGTGGATATCCTCGCAAATCCCAGCTTCCTCCCATAAAGTAACGTCGTGCTTCCTCTCCGTGATTATAAAATAATTGAAATCTTGACGCGTACGCCGACCGTTGTCCAAGCCGGTGATAATGGCGGTAATCAGCCATTATTGTATAGTAATTCACATTCCCATATTGTATATCTGTTGTATATGCAAGTCTGAGCAACAAACGTCTTCCGTCAAGCGGACCGGTTGGCCCCCATAATGAATTATCATGAATAAACGTTGCAGAATTAGATATTAACAACGCTTTTCGTTCGCCTATTGCATCAAATAATTGTTTATTTGAATGACTGAGTGACGAGGAGAATTCGATTCGCTTGAAATGAGATAAAGGATAACTCAATGCAAAATATCCGCCAAACATACGCTCGTAAAAATACAGATCGGGGTCTGTCAGATCATACCGCCGGCCGGCAAAATGAAAAATACCGTACGTAAAATTCGTCCTTCGCAGTAACGATACACGCGATACAGCAATATTGAAGCTTTCCAGAAATTCATCCTGCGATTGGGCTGTATTGTATACAAGGAAATTATACCGTTCGTTTCCGAGCATATCGCTCAACGATATCACCGCTCCGCCGCTGGTACCGAATATCGGATCGGTTGAAATCTGACTTTGAGCAATGTCAAGGGTATATCTCGGTTGATACGGTTTAATTTGTGCATCGATCTCGGCACGAAGTTTTTCTATATCCCAACCATTCAATGTAGGTGTGGTGTCAAATATCGATTCACCGGATTTTTCTGCAATTGTTTCAGTGATATTATTCAGCTTTCGGATATGAAATCTTCCCCGTTCATATGCGGTGAATAACAGTTCATCATTATTCGTCCACGATGGATCAAACGATCCCGTAGTAAAATTCGTAAGCCGTGTCAATGAATGCGGGTTCTCTTCTTCCATATTCATCGACCAGATGTTGCGGACGCCGTTTCTATCTGATACAAATACAAGCTGTGACCCGTCGGGTGACCACGACGGTGTCTGGTAATTCCTTCGGCCGTTTGTCAATGCATTGATATCACCTGATTCCAGGTGCAATTCAAATAGATTATAATATCCGTATCTGCCATATAACGACCGGTCGGAACTGAATACAATCCTATCGTTCTGCGGGGACCATGCGGGGTCACGGTTATCATATATATCATGCGTCAACTGCTCCAGTAAACGCTGCTTGACATCATAAATATATAGATTCCGGTACCCATTCATATTCACACCGGCAAATGCAAATCGATTTGCATCGGGCGACCAGTTCGGTGAATGTATCATAACCAATTCATCAAAACGGAGGGTTTCAATCCGTTTCTTCTGCCGTATGTCAAAGAGATGAATGACATCGCTTTCACCGCTCTTTGTCACAAACGCTAATATACCTTCGTTTGAAATGTGTATTGAGTTTTGTGACACTCTCACCGATTCGAAATCGCTTGTGCGTTCACCTTTGATGACTACTTCCGGCTTAGGTTTATCATCATCGAGGTTCAGACGGAACAGACTTGTGTAACCCGTATGATTGCCGACAAAATATACTTCGCGCTTATTGTTGATCTCTGTGTACACCGGTGTTGCATTGTATCCTTCGGTAATAATCTCTTCGCTTACCCGGCTCGGATGATCGCTCTCGGCGATCAATGGATAGTACTTTTTCTTTAAGTGATATAACCATTTCTCATCGAATTCCCGGTAATCGAGACCGATTGTTTTTTTCATAACATCGCTGAACGAGCTCGAATACCAGTAGTTCTCCAACAGCAGCAACACCGCTTCCTCTCCAAACTCTTGCGCAATAAACTGCACCGCATTCTGACCGAGTTTGTACATAAGAAACGAACCGTAGTACCGCTCTATATTTGAAAGCCCGACAATATAATCGTTCAACATCGCATCACGGATCAGCATATCTGCCTGTGTATCCCAATCGGTCGACCAGTACTCTGC
>PWXV01000082.1 GCA_003568415.1 Ignavibacteriales bacterium | reverse complement strand
ATGTATGCGTACTATACTGTCATACTATTGATTAGTATAAGAGAATATAGGATTATAGGTGTTGAAAATCAATAACAATTAGTCCGTATACCTTTTTTAAGCAATTGAGGTTTTGTATATTGAAGATGCACTGGTGAACAAAATGTATACATCCATACACTTTAAAAGAACAAGTAATGAACATATTCAAAGCAACAACCCGATTACCGATAGAAACTTTCTATACGCGACATGACCCGAACGATATTCGCATGGGTGATATCGCACAACATAAAAAGAAAGAATACGATGCAAGCGATATCGTTATCCTTGGCATCCCGCAGGATACGGGCGTAAAACGAAATAAAGGACGTATCGGTGCCCGGTATGCTCCGGTTGCAGTACGACAGGAGTTTTACAAGCTGGCAGCGCCGGAATCGTTCAAAAACCTATCACTTTTCGACCTCGGCAACCTTAAAAACACACAGACTCTCGAATCGACACACAACCGGCAAATGAAGGTTGTCGAACAGATACTTCGCGACGGTAAAAAACTCATCGTCATCGGTGGCGGGCACGACATTACCTATCCGGATTTCAAAGCATTCTCAAATGTCTTCTCAACCTGTGCACTTCTGAACATCGATACGCATCTGGATGTTCGCGACGATAAACCGCGGAACAGCGGCACCTCATACAGAATGATTCTCGACGAGCAGCTTTTAGACCCCACGTGCTTATATCAGATCGGGATACAACCCTTTGCTAATTCCTCCGCGTATATGCAATACGTCGAGGACCTAGACGTTACGGTATACACGCTCGATGAGATCAGACGGCGGGGTGTTGAAACCATCCATTCGGAAATTTATAAAAAAATCGACTGTGAAGAAATTTTCGTCAGCTTTGATATGGATGCGGTTCGGTCTGCCGATGCAGCGGGTGTAAGTGCTTCGTATCCGAAAGGACTATCGGTTGAGGAGATGATTTATCTGTCGCACTATACCGGCAGAGACGGCCGTGCTCGCATTGTCGAGATAGCTGAGGTTAACCCGAAGCACGATGTCGAGAACAGGACAAGCAAGCTCGGTGCGCTGTTGATATGGGAATATTTGTACGGCATGGTTAGTGTTTGATAATTATTCTTTTTTCAGCATATTATCTATATGAAAGAAGAAACAACATATTTACAGGAAAAATCCGTTCAAGCACTGACTTCGTTTTTCGATAATGATGAGAACGTTGTGTTTGCATTACTGTTCGGATCTCAGACCGGTAAGAAGGCAAATAAAAAAAGCGACGTCGATGTTGCTGTTTATTTTAAAAAACCGCCTCAGGGTATGGCAATACTGGATTACAGCACAAAGTTATCAACTCTTATAAATCATGATGTCGATCTTGTTGTACTTAATACAGCTTCGCCGCTTCTTCGACATCAAGTTATGAAGAACGGAATACGTCTGATAATCAAAGACAGAAGAATATTTATAAAATTCCGCGAGGATACTATCAGATTATATCAAGATTATAAATACTTAAATTATCTGGAAATTTATGATCGATAAGCAACTTGTTGATAAAAAACTCCGTACCATTGAGCAATATATCCGTGAAGTGCGCGAAGTAGATTTTCCGTCATTTGAAAGTTTCAGAGACGACATTATTAAAAAACGGTTTGTCGAGAGAAATATCGAACTGGCAATTGAACAAATAATCGATATCTGCAGGCATATAGTAAGTTCATTGGATTTAAAGGAACCCGACACCTATGCAGAATGCTTCTCTACGCTTTCAAAAGAGGGAGTTATTCCGGAGGATAATGTCTCAACCTTTCAAAAAATGGTGCGTTATCGTAATATGCTCATACACGCCTATAACGGAGTAGATGATTCAATTACGTATGGCATCTTCAGGAAAAACCTCGAAGACTTCGATACGTTTGTTAAACTTATACGAAACTATATTTTGTCAACGTGATACCGGTCGTTCCCCCATCTCCATCCGGTATTTTTCTTTCAGCATATCCCGGTATCCACTTATTACCATACCAGATAAAATTGCGGCCATCAAGACAGCGCCGGCACATTCAAGATATTGCTGACGGGCAAAAGCATATCCTGCACCAAAAGACAACGAAAATTTCATAAAAAAGATTAAACCGAAGTGAGTAAAAAATCCCTCAATCTCATCTACACTTTGTATTAGTTCATAATAGTGCAATATAACGACTATGGCGAAGATCAAAGCAAAGAGCCCAAAAACAAAGGCTATGTAATAATATTCGAAAACAAAATTGAATCCTGTTACGAATAAAAAAATGACAGCAACGATAGTATATCCGATATATTCCCTTAAAGCCTCAGTATCGTAACGATTGTATGGTCGATTCATCATAGCACTGCCAATTCTTTTTCATTCATATTTAAAATAGTAAAATTTTTGCATTTGTTCCTCAGGCAACCAGGCATCCATTCATTCAATTTATTACCGATCGGTTGAAAGTATCGAAAAACATAAAAACCCCAACGTGAAATATCACATTGGGGTTTACTGTAAGTCTCCAGGGGAGGTCTAAAAAGTATGTAACGCAGCTCGCTGAGCGGCGAACGTTGAGGGATTTTCAAAAATTAATTGCGAAATAGTTATTCAGGGAACAAATAAATGGACGATTGATTGGATGAATACATGCCTGCACATCAGAATCCAGACTTTGTTTATCTGGACACAGATGGGGGTGCATTGATGCATGGTTACGTGTTTTTGTTTTCCGCAATGGGACACCCTACAAATATTTTAAATAGAATTTCACACCATCCAGTTGTTTATTACGAAGATAAGACCAGAGTTTTCTTTCGGCCGGAGTTGCCCGTTGACGGAGATCACGACAGAGCTGTGTAATGGTTTTCCAGTCTTGTGAGATCATGGGATATTCCTGATTGAGCGATTATCTTTTCATAATTAATTGTACTTTCAAACAGATCGCGCTTGCCCTCACGCCCTCTCCCCCCAACCCCCTCTCCGTGAAAACGGAGAGGGGGTGTCAGAAGTTGAGTATGTTTTCTGCAAATATTTATTATTTAAAATGTTTTAATTGATATTTCGTTATCAAATAGCAGATAAATCTTATTCAACCTCACACCCCTCTCCGCCTATGCGGAGAGGGGCTGGGGGAGAGGGCGCGAAGGAAAGCGCGAAATAGTATCAATGTCAGTAGTGATATTGTTATTAAGGAAATACATAATTTGACAGATAAACTCCTTGAAAATTTCGATTTCGTTTCCTTCTTACAAACATCCCATAATATATACTATATTGTGCGACACCCATTTTTTAAAATTGCCTCATGAAAACAAACGACTTATGGTCTTTTGCAGGAACGGTGCGGAAAACAGCAGATGGGGGTGCATTGATGCATGATTGCGTGTTCACGCATGCATTCATGCATATATATAAAAAAACCCCTCACCTTTAAAAAAGTGGGGGTTTTAATATAACTCCTGGCGACGACCTACTCTCCCAGCCCGTCTCCGGGCAAGTATTCGCCGCGGCGAACGTTGAGGGACTTTCAAAAATTAATTGCGAATGAATAGTTATTCAGCGAACAAATAAATGGACGATTGATTTGATGAATACTTGCCTGCATGTCAGAATCCAGACTTTGTTTATCTGGACACAGATGGGGGTGCATTGATGCATGGTTGCGTGTTCACGCATGCATTCATGCATATATATAAAAAAAACCCCTCACCTTAAAAAAGTGAGGGGTTTTAATATAACTCCTGGCGACGACCTACTCTCCCAGCCCGTCTCCGGGCAAGTATTCGCCGCGGCGAACGTTGAGGGACTTTCAAAAATTAATTGCGAATGAATAGTTAT
>PWXV01000138.1 GCA_003568415.1 Ignavibacteriales bacterium | reverse complement strand
CCGGCATATCTGAAAAAGCTTGGTGAACACGAGGCCGTCGCTTTGCAAACTGCACGCGAGGGAATTGTCCTTCTGAAAAACGATGATAACATTCTTCCGATAAAAGATAATACCGGATCGATCCTTTTAACCGGTGAATATGTCGGGAAACTCGCCCGCGGCGGCGGTTCGGCAGAAGTTGAGGGATATAACAACCGGTTGATGCTGGATGAGCTTAAAAATGAATTCGGCGACCGGTTACATTATGTAAAAGATCCAACAGTAGAACAAATCAAGGATGCTGATATTGTACTATGCAATGTTGGCACATTTGACAGCGAGGGATGGGACAGACCGTTTGCATTACCTGCCGATCAGGAAGAAAGAGTGTCACGGTGTGTTGAAAACAATTCAAACACAATCGTCATCGTCACCTCGGGCAGCGGTATCCGAATGACCAGCTGGAATGAAAAAGCAAAAGCGATCATATATGCATGGTACGGCGGACAAACCGGCAACACTGCGCTTGCGGAGATCGTCGCAGGAAAAACAAATCCGTCGGGTAAACTCCCTATCACGATCGAGAAAGAATTTTCCGACTCACCCGGTTACGGATATATTCCTGAAGGCGAATCGCTCTACAACGGCTGGAACGACGAAGAAGAAAAGAAACGATCTGTATACGATATCCATTACAAAGAAGGTATCTTTGTCGGATACAGATGGTACGAGAAACATGACATCGAACCGCTGTATCCGTTCGGGTACGGACTTTCGTACACATCTTTTAAATATAGTAACCTGACAATTACACCCGATACGTTCGACGAAAATGAAACCGTTCGCGTATCATTCAAGCTCGCAAATACCGGAGAAGTGCCCGGCGCAGAAATCGCTCAGGTATATGTAGAAGATGTAGAGTGCACATATCCCCGTCCGCCGAAAGAATTGAAAGGTTTCAAAAAAATATTTCTCAAACCGGGCGAAAGCAAAACCGTAACGATAGAATTGAACAGGAGTACTTTCTCTTTCTGGCATCCCGATAAAAAAGAATGGACGGTAGAAAGCGGTGCATTTGTTCTACACATTGGGTCGTCATCGAGGGATATAAAATTGAGAGTAAACGTTTTATTTAAATAACTGATGTTACGCACAATCGAAAAAGGTTAAATAAAGCTCTAAATCCTAATGACCTAAACTCTAAACAAATTCAAATGACCAAATCAATTAATGTTCAAAACATATTGAATTCGTGCTATTTTGAACATTAAGACATTAGAATTTAGGTAATTGTTTAGGATTTAGGGAATTAGTGCTTAGGATTTTCATCAGCATAAAGAACCAAAGTACTATGTTGCGTAATAGCAGTAAATAATTAATGACAGGTGCTTTCTTGTATATGCCTCACCCCCTTAATCCCCTGGTGAGGTAATTCTAAAAGAGCAGAAAACTCCATTGTTCAGTCTTTGTCTTACAAATTACTCACCATTTCGCTCAGCTATCCGGTTTAATCCTTCCTGCCTTTCTTCAGCGGATAACCATTTGCCACGCAAAAATACCCCATAAATATTCTGAACATTACTGATATCCTCCAGCGGGTTCCCGTCAAGCAAAATAAGATCGGCATATTTTCCTTCCTCGATAGTACCCGCCCGGTCTTCTATTTCGAGAAACCGTGCGACGTTGACGGTGCCCGTTCGCAGTGCTTCATACGGAGTGAGTCCTGCTTCAACATATGTTTTCAGTTCGCGATGAATAGAGAATCCCGGCACGTTCCACCACTGCGGTGCATCGGCGCCGAGCAAGATACCGGCGCCTTCATCATGCAATGCTTTGATAAGCATCATACGAATTTCTCTATAACGTTCTGCCCGCTCGTAGGTGTGGTCAATGTTCTCTCGGTACTCCGTCGTAGCTTCCTTCCAGTTCTCGAGCATGTCATTCGAGATATAACGAAGCTCAGGACGTGCCGTAAGCTCTTCCAGAGTCTCAACTCCCCAAACTCCGTCAAACAACATTTGTGTCGGAACGACCCAGACACCGGCTTCCCGTGTCATTCTCGCTGCCCCGGGTATCTTTGTTTCATCAATATAATCGACAAGCCCGAATCCGAACAAATGTCCTTCGGGAAGATCGGTGGCATCGTCGTCGACCAGAAATTCCATGTATCCATCAAGATGATCGATTGAAAGATATCCGGTTTCGAGAGCACGCTCCAAACCTACTTCCTCCGGCACGTGTCCAGCAGGCCAGAAATCGGCTTCTTCTGCCGCCTCATAGAGTGCTTCATAAACGTCACGCTCTACTCCCCATAACAACTTCATGAAATCGTAGCCTGCCTCTTTTTGTTCGAACGGCACTTCGCGGGCACGCTCGGCTTTTTGCAGATTACCGCCGTGTAATCCGGGTCCGGATGTCCACAAGCGCGGACCGATAATTTCGCCGGCTTCTAACTGTTCTCTTATCTGCAGATGATTGGGATGTCCGATCATACTGCGTGCCGTTGTATTACCGGCTGCAACGTACAGGAATAATACATCCTCAAGCCATTGCTCAAAATTCTGCCGGCTTTCCTCATCGGGGAATTCCTCAGGAGGTGACGGGACGTGGGCATGCATCTCCGCAAGTCCGGGAATCAGATAACGACCATCACCTTCAATAACCGGGACATCATCCGCAACATGTATCCGGTCTGATGGTCCGGTACGATATATGATTCCATCACGGATGAGAACCGTTTGAGATTCGAGCACCCGTTCATCGTTCATCGGGATAACATTGACATGGATAATTGCTAAATCCGCGTCTAATTCTGTCGGAGCACATGATGGATATGTTAGAATGCCAAGAGTGAAAAGTATAACGAGAACATATTGCCCTGGTCGAAATTTCATATGTCCCTCCACAAATGAATATGCTGTATCAGAAAATGTAATTTCCTAAAAGATACAATCAATAAATTAAAGTTCAAAGCAAAATGACTGCTAATTGTTTAACGGAAGCTGTGTATGAATGCTAAATTACCAACGCCTATTGACTGATAGTCACAATACGGCTTCCGCGTCCGCGCAGGTCGAACGTTCGCAGTTTAATTGTATTAATCTCCTCATTCAGTTGAACCGGTTCTTCGTAGAGCGGTGCATCCATTGTCGGTGCACCACCATCAAGTGTATAACGAATTACCAAACCGGGGTAAGAAACATTCGCCTTTAATTTTCCATCTTCTATAACCGCTCCGGGCGGAGGGATACGGTATCCATACCCGCCGTTCATTCTATCTAAAAGGGGAAGTTCACGCTGTCCCAAACGATTCGCAAACTCATTCCACACGATAGCGAGCGCCTCGAGCCGTTCGGCACGATTTTCAATTCCCATCCAATCCTGTTCCGGTACCCATGCCCTTTCGGCAAGAGATATAATTCTCGGCAACGCCATATACTCCACCCGTTCCGGACTTCTGAACGTTTCCCCCCAGAGCTGACCTTGCAGACCGAGGATATTTTTTCTCCCTTCATCCGATAATTTTACGAAATCATCGTACGCACTCTCCGGAATCTCGCGACCCATTTGATCCTTTATTCCGCTTTTATATAAGTCAAACGGAATGATCGAAAAGGGATCAGGGGTATCAACAAACGCTGCCCAGTAAAAACCCGCCTCTTCCGGATGCTTATTGTAGGCAAAATCAAAATAAAAATTGGATGCGTGACACATAATAATCTCATACCCTGTGTTCGCAATTTTATAGGAATATTCTTCAGTGCCGCTGCCCCAAATATTCGACCAGACATAGGGTATGGCAGCGCCCGCAAAGTCGGGATTAAGTTCCTTCTCAAGTCCGTAATACCCGACCAATGCAATCTCTTCCCATCCCGACATGAT
>PWXV01000323.1 GCA_003568415.1 Ignavibacteriales bacterium | reverse complement strand
CGGAGTTTGAAATGATAAATAATATATTCATAAATCACCGGAATGCAGAGAATGCGTATGCTATATACTGGCCGTTATCGACGGTTCCCGTATCCGATTACAATAACCTGTATACACCCGGCGAGAATGCGAATGTCGGGTATTTCGATGACGATGTATTCGCAACAGTCGGTGACTGGCGATTTGGCGCCGATCTTGATCATAATTCGGTCTCGATTGACGTTTTGTTCGAATCGGCCGTCGATCTCCGTCTCACGGGCGATTCGGTTGGCGATGAACGACTTGCCGGTATACCGCTCGAGTTGGTTGAAACGGATATCGACGGCAACGTACGCGATATAAACGCTCCGTATATGGGTGCTTATGAAGCGCCGGTATCGCTCACAACTGACGATATAGCAGACGATCGATTGCCGCGGGAATTCCAGCTCCATCAAAATTATCCGAATCCCTTCAATCCATCGACCACTATACAGTTCGCAATACCGGAACAGGTAAATGTGCGGCTGGAAGTCTACAACATGCTCGGTCAACGGGTTAATGTGCTGCTTGCCGACGAGACATTACAACCCGGGATTCATTCGGTTGTGTGGCATGGTGTAAACGATCACAATGTGCCGGTCTCAAGTGGTACTTATATCTACCGCATTGTTGCCGGTGATTTTGTTGAGTCAAAACAAATGATATTCCTCAAGTAAACAGTAAGCTTTACTCTCGCAAAGCCTGTCCTGAATACTTTTCAGGACAGGCTTTTTTTTTCACAATTGACATTTAATAGTAGCTTAAGTATACTTAAGTGTAACGCTGTTACCTGCCCCACACTGATGTCGAAGCAGCGAACCAGAATGCCTAATCCTAACGAATTTCGTGGAGACCTACATGAAAATAATTTTACTCACTATTCTTGCTATGCTCCTCATTGTATCCGGTTGTGGCGAGCGCGAAGCAAATGATGTATCAGAAGAATATGAACAGCGAGTAGACCATGAAGAAGGTACCATCCCCGGGGTTGATGAAGTCGTATACCGGAATGTCACCCTCGGTTTTGCCCTTGCCGGAAAACAAGATTGGCAAATTCAGGAAAGCATCGAACGGCAAAACGATAAACAAATGGTGCTTCTTACCGTAACAAAAGATGACCGGAAACTGGATATCCGGGCGGTTAATGCCGGTTGGAGCGGATTAATGCCGCTGGTACGTCTTGATCAGCGTGCACGCGACACACAAACGGACGTCGAAGCAGGAGGTGCCCCGGGAATTCGAACACATCTGCAGCGATTCGATGAAGATTATGTACGAATTGAGCAAAACAACATAGTTTATGAGTTTACCGGTAAACCGGAAATCGTCGATGCAA
Source organism: Ignavibacteriales bacterium (assembly GCA_003568415.1). GTDB lineage: Bacteria > Bacteroidota > Ignavibacteria > T3Sed10-11 > T3Sed10-11 > T3Sed10-11. The sequence continues at coordinate 2,509 of PWXV01000323.1, read as the reverse complement.
TACTTGAAGAACTTGTTCTGTTTGAACCTGAAAAAATTGATCCGGAGCAAATTTTGGTTAACCGTTTACAGAAAGATGATCTACCTCAGGCGGTCAGACGTTGGATTGATAATCTTATGAAACTTGATATGGTTCCAATGGCAGAATCGATGAGGTATGATGATAAATTTTATATTTTTGCAACCTGGGGAACCCGTCCAACAGGCGGGTACGAGGTAAAAATTCAAAATGCAGTTTTCCGTGATGAAACGATTTACGTGCAGCTCGACTTTACAAGCCCCGGGCCGGATGAAATGGTCACACAGGCATTTACCCATCCGTATGATATTGCCGGCATTGATGATCCTGATAAACCTATACAGTTTGAGCGATACCGACCCGATGAGCCGCGGACACTTGCAGGAATTGAGGGAATCGATACCCTGCCTGAAATACAGGCGGAATCACGCTCGATAAAACTTTTTTCACCCGTACCCGATACCGAAGTCTCAGATCCTGTAAAGGTAACAGGTATAGCTAATGTGCATGAGGCAAATGTAGAATACCGCGTACTCGATGAATCCGGTGATGTTGTTGATCGGGGATTTACTACCGCTACTGCGGCATATACCTGGGGATATTATGAATTCGAATTCTCTGTTCGCGATCATTTTGAAAGCGGGGATACATTCATCCTGGAATTGTTTTACACCGATATGAAGGACGGTGAACGCCGAGATATTGTGTCGGTACCGTTAAGATTACAATAAATTATATGTGTTGAATGTTTATAGAGGGGTAAAAGATAATCTTCAAGTAGCAGAACCCCATTATCATAATAAAACCCTCCTGAATATTTTCCGGGATGTGTTTTGTTATTTTCTATTTTCTTCGTATATTACTGGCTCTAAGAAATTTGAAAAATTTCATAGAGAGCGACTTGCAACCGGCTATACTATATATTTGCCGGCTCATACTTGAGACTTCCCTTGTGCAAGCGGTACTACTTACCGATGAACGTTCTCACTGCGAACAACCATACGCTGTAACGTCAATCTCTATGAAATAGAAGCAAACATTTTTGTAGGATTGAAAAATGAACAAGCATTCGCACCTCACTCCTGTCGAGCAATACGGACTTTCTTCTTCACCATTTGATATCATGTATCCGCCAACAGAAAAACTTAACACGCTGGTAGTCGAAAACTTCCCGGCACTCGGAAAATTGACCGCGCTGCGATTTATTGAATGGGTGCAGAATAATCCGGGCGGTGTTATTTCATTGCCGACCGGAAAGACACCGGAACATTTTATTAAGTGGATCGACCTTCTATTAAACACGTGGAATAAACCCCAGACCCGGTCTCTTCTTGAAGAAGCCGGCATTGACCCGGGAATTTTCCCCGATATGAAAAGTCTTCACTTTGTTCAAATCGATGAGTTTTATCCGATTAATCCGGAACAACACAACAGTTTTTACTATTACACCAATGAATTTTATTTAAAGGGCTTCGGGCTGGATCCCAAAAAAGCATTATTGATCGATTGCTCAAAGATCGGGCTCGACAAAGGTGACACACTTCAATCGGTTTGGCCCGACAACACCGTCGATCTGTCGCTGCGAGTTCGTTCCGGTAAAACCGAGCTTGAGCAAAAACAAAAAAAGGTAATTGAAAGGATCGACCAATGGTGCCTGGAATTTGAGGATAAGATACGTTCCCTCGGCGGCATCGGATTTTTCCTAGGCGGGATCGGTCCCGACGGCCATATCGGGTTCAACGTCCGGGGATCCGATCACTATTCTACAACACGGCTGACCGAAACGAATTACGAAACCCAGGCAGCAGCTGCAGGTGATCTTGGCGGTATTGAAATCTCAGGTAACCGTTTGGTGATCACAATCGGTCTTGAGACTATAACGCATAACCCTGAATGTACTGCATTGATCATCGCAGCAGGTGAAGCAAAAGCAGAAATCGTACGCCTTGCTATAGAAAGTGAAAAAAACGTGCTGTATCCGGCAACATCGTTGCAGGCACTGCCGAACGCGCGGTTTTATATCACACAGGGTGCAGCTAAGAATCTTACAGAACGCAGATATCATATATTACAACACAGTGAAAAAATTACCGATCAGGATGTCGAAAATTATATCGTCGACTTGTCAGTTGAGAAACGAAAGCGTATACTTGATCTCACCGGAGATGATTTTCAGGAAAACAGGTTTACTGCAGAGATATTAAAGAAACGACCTGAACCGTATAATGAATTAGCACAAAAGGTTACCGATAATCTTGTAAGTCGCATTGAGCGTGGTTCAAAAGCATTATCGGCAACACGGTTCTTTCACACCGAACCTCATCATGATGATCTTATGCTTGCGTACCTGCCGTATATAGTACGGCACGTACGTGATGCAAGGAACACACATTATTTTGCTTGTTTTACAAGCGGTTTCACGGCGGTAACGAATCAATTTATGCTGAATCAGATGCAGTGTGTTGAAGAGTTTATGGAAAGCGACGAATAT
>PWXV01000310.1 GCA_003568415.1 Ignavibacteriales bacterium | reverse complement strand
GTTCAATCATTGTAAAAATATGTTCGAAAAGTTCCAGCTTTTCACTCATTGATAGATCTTCAACCGCTTTATAAATTGATTTCAATTTTGGACTCATAACTCAACAAAAAATAAATAATCAATCATCAATAATCATTCACAAGTGGAGGTGCCGGGAGTCGAACCCGGGTCCGGAGTGAAAACCCTCGAAACTTCTACGTGCGTAGTCCGGTCTTATTATTTCGATCCGCCACAACCGACCGGACAGGCCGTGAACGGATCTATCGCAGTTTGAGTTCGCCGCACTACCCTGCACCCGGTAGTCCGGCTAGCCTGACTTTGGCGACGCTCTCAACAACCCCGTCAGGCAGGGATTGAAGAGAACGCGCTGCGTTTAATTACGCAGCGAGTGCGTAGTTGTTGTCTGCACTTATAGATTTTTCCGCTTTTTTATTCCCGCCTTTTCATTCATATGAATTATTAAAGCGGGATCCCTTTCGGGACCTGGACGCGGAGACCAGGGCACGCAATTCCGAGCATTCCACACCCCGTCGAAACCACATCACCCCCGTTTTGGAAATGCATACTGTCTTATACTAATATAACAATTTTTCGGGGATATACAATTCCCGGGACTAAACTAATCGGGCGTTAAATAGTGCCTGGTTAGTTCATCTTTAAGATAATTAAATGCTTCGTCAACAGAATCACAGAATTTGATCAAATCGAGATCGGCTTTACTGATAGTACCGTATTTGACCAGTGCGTCGAAATTTATCACTTCATTCCAATATTCAGACCCATATATTATAATCGGGAGGTGTTTCTTCACTTTCTCAGTCTGAATCAATGTCAGCACTTCGAATAATTCATCAAGTGTACCGAATCCACCCGGAAAAATTACGAGCGCCTTGGCAAGATAGACAAACCAGAATTTCCGCATAAAAAAGTAATGAAAATCGAAGTTTAATTCCGGAGTAATATACTGGTTTGGAAACTGCTCCATTGGTATACTGATATTGAGCCCGATAGACTTTCCTTTCGCTTCAAGTGCTCCCTTGTTTGCCGCCTCCATCATTCCCGGCCCGCCGCCGGAGCACACGACAAAGCGGTATGATGAATTCAATGATTTTGACCAGAGTGTCATCCGTTTGGATAATTCACGGGCATCCTCATAATACTTCGAAAGATAAACATGATTTCGGGCAATTCTTACTTGTTCTTCAAGATTTTTCCGCGTGGCATCTGTTGCATTATTTAATTCAAGCTCGAGGTGATCGAGTTCTTTTTGTGCCTCAGCAAGTGGCTTTGTGCGTGCGGAACCAAAGAAAACAATGGTATCAGCGATCTTTTGCTTTCGAAAACGCTGTAGCGGTTCAAGAAATTCCGATAAAATACGTATGATACGAGCATCCGCGCTTTTCAGAAAATTTAAATTAGTATATGCTTTCTCAGCTTTTTCCAACGTTTTATTCATGGTTCCCTCTTCTACTCATTAATTTATGATAACCGTGTATCGATCGAACGCCCGCCATCGACTGGAATTGTTACCCCCGTAATATATGATGCTTTAGTTGAAAGAAACAGCACAACCTCAGCAATATCAATAGGATCTCCATATCGTTTCAACGGGATTTTACTTTTATCGATATGCTGCATTTCGGGATTTTCTTCTCCCTCAATAATGATTGTCCCGGGTGCAACGGCATTTACTGTAATATCCGGTGCGAGGGTTCTGGCAAACGATCGGGTCAAACTCATCACACCTGCCTTCGACGCGCTGTAATGAATATGTTCTTTCCATGCCTGCAATCCGCCAAGTGATGCAATGTTAATTATCCTCCCGGCACCGGTTGATTTCAATATTAATTGTGCTCCTTCCTGGGAGCATAAAAACACACTTTTTAAATTTGTATCGATGATTTTATTCCACGCATCATCGTCAATTTTATTCCATTTATATCGGGTGAAAATAGCAGCATTATTAACCAGAATATCGAGACGTCCATATTCTTTTTCAATGATTTGCATCATACGAACAACATCTTTACGCTTTGATACATCCGCCTGAACTCTGAGCACACGGCCCCCGTTGGATGTAATTTCATCGGAAGTTTTTTTTGCTTCATCTTCAGATGCATGGTAATTCAATACAAGATCGAATCCCCCATGCTGATGAAATGCAAGGAGTATGTGTCTCCCGAGACGTCTTGCCGAACCTGTGACCAGTACTACCGGTTTATCCATACTTAATTTCTACTTTAATTATCACTCCGAATGAATGGTAAATCTGCAATTTTGCCGGAATAGTGTTCTTCTCCTATGTTTACCTTTACACGGTTACCGGTTGATTCATTTCCTTTCTCAAAGCGTACCAGTGCGATAGATTTTTGTAGATGTGGTGAAAACCCAATTGAAGTTACAGCACCTGCAACAGATCCGTTTCCCGAGATAGCAGTTACCTTGTTTTCACCGGACTCGAGTAGTTGGATGGTATTATCCTCCAGAATACTGTCAAGCACAACACCCTTAAGAAAGCGCTTTATCTTTTGATAAGTATCCAGCCGTGCAATTACTTCCTGACCGATATAACAGCCCTTGGTCCAGCTTACAAAGTCCTGCAAATTAGACTCAAGCGGATTTACCGAATCATCAAAGTCACTCCCGAATAATGATACACCAAACTCAAGGCGAAGAGAATTAAAATCAATCAATTCAATGGGTTTTCCGCTTTTTACTAAACCAAACTCATCTATATTTTTTTTCTCTATGTAGAACAATTTACCACCGGGATATAATCTCGGAGAAGACATCTCAATAGAACCTGACTCACCGGAAAATACTTCCTTTGAACCTGTGCTACCGTCGAACTCCAGTATACAGCTATACTCAGGATATTCTGAAACATCGACATCTTCCATAATAACATACTTATCGAAAATTTTTTTTATCGCATCTTTTGCACCTCGGCTGTGAACGAGATGTATACTCCCGTTCAAATAATACAGATCAACAACATCAATTATTCGACCTTTTTCATTTGTGAATATTGTTGTTGTACCGGTTCCTTCTACTAAATTACGCACTTCATTTGTCGACATCCGGTGGATGAAATCAATGACATCTTTACCGTTGAGCAGTAATACATCAACCGGTGGGTCCGGTAAATACACATTTTGTAATTGTTCAGGCAGAAGCTGCTTCCGCCTGCTGTTGTCCGGGTGTTTCAGCATGTTTTATAATCGAGTTTGTTGATTCTTTATCAAAATAGTGAATTTTATCTATATCAAAATATAATTCAAACTGTTTTCCGGCCTCCGGCATCTCACTCCGGCTTTCAAATGCCGTGGGTACTCTCGCAACCAATTGAGGTGAATCTCCTACCGTAAAATATACAAACAATTCATTCCCCATCGGCTCCACCACTTCTACATCTACTTTCACGGGTGTTACGTTATAGCCCTCTCGCACGGCACTCTTATCATGAATGTGCTCCGGCCGTATGCCCATTACTACATCTTTATTGTTATATCCTTTCAAATATGATTCATGTTTTTTTGAAATTTTAAACTGAACTTCTCCACTTTTTTGTCTGAACGCTATATCACCTTCGTGATATATTACACCATCAACAAAATTCATCGACGGACTACCGATAAATCCGGCTACAAAAACGTTGTTTGGTGAATTGTATATATCCATCGGGGAGTCTATCTGGTGAATAAATCCGTCTTTCATAACTACAATCTTATCCCCCATCGTCATAGCTTCCATCTGATCGTGGGTAACGTATACCATGGTAGCTTCGAGACGGCGATGAAGTTTGGAGATTTCAGTTCTCATCTGTACACGAAGTTTTGCATCAAGGTTACTGAGTGGTTCATCGAAGAGGAATACTTTCGGTTTCCTGACGATGGCTCTACCTACTGCTACCCGCTGCCGTTGTCCGCCGGATAGTGCTTTAGGTTTCCTGTCGAGGAAGTCTTCGATGCCGAGAATCTTTGCTGCTTCTCGCACCCGCTGAGCAATCTCCGTCTTTGCAAATTTCCTCAACTTTAATCCGAACGCCATATTATCATATACCGACATATGGGGGTAAAGTGCATAATTTTGAAAGACCATTGCAATATCCCGGTCTTTTGGCGGGAGATCGTTGACAACTTTGTCATCAATATAAATATTCCCACGGGTAATCTCCTCAAGTCCAGCTATCATCCGGAGCGTTGTTGATTTACCGCAGCCAGATGGCCCGACAAGCACAACAAATTCCTTGTCATTTATTTCTATGTTACAATCGCTGACCGCAACAACTTCACCTTCGTATATTTTTTCGATATTCTCTAAACGAACACTTGCCATAGTATGCCTCAATTGTTATACGTAATCATTTTAATTACATCCATAAAACCCGGAAACGATACAGCAGCAGCTTGCATATTTTTGACGGTCACTTCTTTTTTAGACGATAAACCTGCAATCACCGAAGCCATTGCAAGCCGGTGGTCGCCATAACTGTCAAGGGATTTACCACCTTTCAGTCTCCCTCCTTCAAGCATAAACCCGTCATCCATTTCTTTAATTCGAGTACCAAGTGCCGAAAGATTTGCCACGACTGAGGATATTCGATCCGACTCTTTAGTCCTGAGTTCTTCTGCATTTTTTACCGCAAATATTCCGTCAGCGTGAGCTCCCGCAACTGCGAGTATTGGTATTTCATCTATAATGAGAGGTATTTGTTCTCCCTCTACCGTGCACCCACGGAGCTTCGATGATTTCGCGATTATATCACCAATAGGTTCACCGTCTGGATTTCGTCTATTTAAGATAACAATATTTGCGTTCATCCGTTCAAGAACTTTAAGAAAAGCTGTTCGAGTAGGATTTAAACTAACATTTTTTATGAGAATTTCACTTTGCGGAGTAATAAGGGCCGCAACAATAAAAAATGCAGCACTTGACGGATCACCCGGAATGGTCATTCGAGCGGGGGGAATGTTTAGCATCTTACTGATCGAAATATAATTTTTTCGACCGAATTTTTTTACCGGCAATCCGAGCATTCTTTCTGTATGATCGCGCGTCGGAAATAGTTCGATAACCGTCGTTGTTCCGGTTGCATAGAGTCCGGCTAGTAGAATTGCCGTTTTCACCTGAGCACTGGCTACGGGTAATTCGTAATTCATACTTTTCAACGGACGCTTAACACCGCGTATTTTTAGTGGAGCAGTCCCTTTTCGTGTACCGGAGATACGGGCATTCATCTTTGATAACGGCTTAATTATTCTTCGCATTGGTCGTGTCAACAAAGAATCATCACCTGTGATAACTGATGGAAAAGATTGACCAGCCAGTAATCCTGCCAGTAGCCGCATCGTAGTCCCGGAATTTTTTGCGTCAAGTATATCGCCTGGTTTTCGAAATGCAAATGGTCCGCCGCCGAGGACCCAGAGTGTTTTACCGGCAAACTCGTACTCTATCCCAAGTTTTGCAAGACATTCCACCGTTGTCAGCGGGTCCTGAGAGTTGGGGAAATTTTCAAATAAACTCTCCCCTTTCGCCAACGCGGCAAATAATGCTGCCCGATGAGCAATTGACTTGTCTCCCGGTAATTCTATTTCACCACGTAATGCGCTGACCGGTGAGACTGTAACCGTATTATTTTCATTTTGTTTGGTTAACAACGTCGCTAACTTTCAGAATAGATTCACCATCCATATCAGCCGGAATTGGCAACTCCATTAAGTCAAGGAGCGTTGGTGCAAAATCACCAAGCTTTCCACCTTCACGCAGTGGACCATTGAATCCCTCCTTTATAACGATAAACGGAACCGGATTTGTTGTATGTGCAGTGTGCGGACCGCCATCGGTATCGATCATTATGTCGGCATTACCGTGATCTGCTGTTACGACTGCACAATACCCAAGGTCAAGTGCTGCCTCCATCACTTTCCGGGTACATTTATCGACAGTCTCAACTGCCTTTATCGCCGCTTCCATAGAGCCGGTGTGACCTACCATATCCGGATTGGCAAAATTTAAAACAACCAGATCTGGATATTTCTCTGTAATAAACTTAACGGCTTCATCTGCAACTTCATATGCGCTCATTTCTGGTTTGTAGTCGTATGTAGGAACATCACGCGGTGAAGGGACAAGCACCCGTTCTTCGCCATCAAATGGTTTTTCGCGCCCGCCTGAGAAAAAGAAGGTCACGTGCGGATACTTTTCGGTCTCCGCGATTCGAAGCTGGGTTAATCCCTGGGCTGCGATATATTCACCGAGTGTGTTGTCAAGCGATTGTGGTTGAAACACAACCGGAAATGTAAATTCTTTTTGATACGGTGTCATCGTAACATAATCGAGATCGAGTAAGGTTCGATCAAACTCCTTAAAATCCGGATCGGTCAAAGCTGTTGTCAACTGTCGGGGCCTATCGGTGCGGAAATTAAAGAATAATACTGCATCGCCATCTTCGACCACGGCAACCGGTTTTTCGTCTTCGGTAATGACAATCGGCATTATAAATTCATCGGTCTTTTCGTCTTCATATGATGCTTCAACTGCTTCAACCGGATCGTTGAATTTTTTCCCCTCTCCATCGGTCAGCATCCGGTATGCCTTCTCGGTTCGTTCCCACCGTTTATCCCGATCCATAGCATAGTACCGTCCGACGATAGTTGCAATTCTACCGGTACCGATCTCTTTTACTTTTTCCTGAAATTCCTTTATATATTTCACACCATTATGCGGCGGTGTATCACGGCCGTCCATAAATGCGTGAACATACACATCTGATAATGCATGTTTATTCGCTAATTCAAGTATCGGATATAGGTGCCGGAGATGACTGTGAACACCGCCGTCGGAGAACAACCCCATCAGATGCAGCCTTCCGTTCTTATTCTTGACGTCGTGAATAAGGCGAAGAAGTGTCTCGTTCTCAAAAATTTCTCCGGTCTTTATTGCGTGATCGATGCGGGTGATATCCTGCCAGACGATACGACCGGCACCAATATTCATATGCCCTACTTCAGAGTTACCCATTTGTCCGCCGGGAAGCCCGACGTGTTCAGCCGATGCATTGGCCCATGTCCATGGTTTGGTCTTGAAGAGTTCGTCGAGATATGGCTGCTTTGCCCGTGCAATTGCACTAACCGACGGATCTTTTCCAAGACCATAACCATCGAGGATAATGAACATCATTTTTTTCATAATGAAATCTTATCTGTTAGAACGTCGTGATTGTTTTTTTCTATCGTGACGTCGTTCTCTTGGTTTACCATCACCCTCATCTTTCCCGGGCTCTTCACCGGTAATAACAGCTTTTCTGCTGAGATTATAACGACCTTCACTGTCGATTTTCATCAACTTAACTTCCATCTTATCTCCCTCTTTCACGACATCGCTAACTTTTTCAACTCGATTGGTATCAAGTTGTGATATATGTACCAGTCCTTCGTTGCCCGGGAGAAATTCAACAAATGCCCCGAAATCCATTAGCCGTTTTACCGTACCTTCATAGATTTTCCCAACTTCCGGTTCTTCGGTCATTTTTTCAATGATAGCACGGGCTTTGTCGCCTGCTTCTTTTGTGAGTGCAGCAATCGTTACCGTGCCGTCCTGATCGATATTAATTTCAGTTCCGGTTTCGGAGATGATATTACGGATGGTTTTTCCACCGGGACCGATAACGGAGCCGATAAGTGCCACCGGTATATTCATTGTGATCAAGCTCGGCGCATAATCAGAGATACTCGGACGCGGCTCACTGATTGTCCGGTTCATCACATCGAGTATGTGCAGCCTTCCTTCTTTTGCCTGACGGAGTGCCTGCTCCATAACCTCAAAAGAGATCCCTTCGATTTTAATGTCCATCTGGAAAGAAGTGATCCCATCTGCAGTGCCGGCAACTTTAAAATCCATATCACCGAGATGATCTTCATCACCAAGGATATCGCTTAACACGGCAACGCGATCGTTATCCTTAATCAATCCCATAGCGATACCTGCGACGGGTTTTTTAATCGGTACACCTGCATCCATCAGTGAAAGAGAACCGGCACAAACGGTAGCCATCGATGAGGAACCATTTGATTCCAGAATATCGGATACGATCCGCAACGTATAGGCAAATTCCTGTTCACCCGGAAGCACATACATCAAGGCACGTTCTGCGAGATTCCCGTGGCCAACTTCACGCCGTCCAGGTCCCATCACACGTCCAACTTCACCGACACAGAATGGCGGGAAATTGTAGTGTAACATAAACCGTTTCATTGATTCGGGTAACAACCCTTCGATGAGTTGCTGATCCATCTTCGTACCCAATGTAACGCTTGTCAAACTCTGGGTTTCACCGCGGGTAAACAGAGCTGATCCATGTGTTCTCGGCAGCAATCCGACTTCACAGCTAATGGTACGAATATCATCAAAACTTCTGCCATCGAGCCGCTTTCCTTCGGAGAGTATCATTTCCCGCATATCGTCTTTTTCGATATCGTGGATAATCTCTTTTATTGTGCTTTCCTGTTCGGGATATTTTTCAGCAAGCGATTCGAGTGTTTTCTCTTCTATTTCTTTCCGATTCTGTCCTCGTTCCTCTTTTGTACCTGCCGACCGGTTATTCTTTTTGATTTGTTCTTCGACAAGTTCCCGGATATCCTGAACGAGTTGTTCATCCGGAGCTGTTATCACAAACTCACGTTTTGCTTTTCCGGCTTCACGAGCAAGCTCGACCTGTAATTCATTGAGCTGTTTAATTGCATCGTGGGCTACTTTAAGTGCACTGAGCATGTCGTCTTCGCTGATCTCGTTGGATTCACCCTCTACCATTACCACACTTTCACTAGTACCCGCAACGATAACATCAATATCGCTATCATCAATTTGTTTATATGTGGGATTGACCACCCATTCTCCATTAATTCTTCCTACCCGTACTTCCGATATTGGACCGTTCCATGGCACATCGGAAACCATGAGCGCAGCTGATGCACCGACCCCTCCCAACACATCACTGTCATTTTCCTGATCGGATGAATAAACGGTCACCAGCAACTGAGTCTCGTTCATATACCCGTCTGGAAAGAGAGGACGAATTGGTCGATCTATTAATCGTGATGAGAGGATTTCTTTTTCTGTTGGTCGTCCTTCACGTTTGAAAAAACCGCCCGGTATCTTACCCGCTGCTGCGATCTTCTCACGGTATTCAACTTGTAGCGGAAAGAAATCTCTCGTTTCATCTGCTTCGTGAGCTGATACAACTGTGGCAAGAACCATAGTGTCGCCGTATTGTACCATAACGGAACCGTCGGCTTGTTTTGCATATTTTCCGGTCGATATGCTGAATGTTTTTCCGTTTAATTCAATTTGTTTCTTGATTTCCATTTAAGCTCCTGCAAATTCTTGCGTATTTTACTTACGTATTTTGAGTTCGTTTATGATTTTTCTATATCTGTCAATATCTTTTTTCATTAGATAGTTCAACAGTCTGCGCCGCTTGCCGACCATTTTTAATAATCCGGTACGGGAATGGTTGTCTTGTTTATGTGTACCGAAGTGACCGGTAAGATCGTTAATTCGAGCAGTTAAAATTGCGATTTGTACTTCCGGTAATCCTGAATTTTTCTCGGTGTTACCATATTTCTTTACAATTTCAGCTTTTTGCTCCTTTGTTAATGCCATTGATTGTATACTCCTTATTTAATGTATTATATATTGTTTTTTGAAAAATTTTCAGCTAATTCTATACACCGCCGTTTATCGGCTTGCAAAGTATGTATTAATTTTTCCGGTGAATCAAACTTTTGTTCATCCCGTAATTTCCGATAAAACGATAAATCGATTTGTGTATCATATAACTCGCCCACATCATTCAGAAAATGTACTTCCATTACAACCTGCCCGTCGTTTTTAAACGTCGGCCGGGTACCGATGTTCATCATACCGGGTATTTTTTGCCCGGCAACATCACCGGTGACAAAATAAACTCCTTTACCGGGCACGAGTTTTTTTTCGTGTACCGGAATGACGTTAGCAGTCGGAAATCCGATAGAAGCACCGCGACCATCCCCCCGCACAACCTTCCCCCTGAACGAGTAAGTCCATCCCAAAAATTCGGCAGCGCGTTCAACGTTACCTTCCCTCAAGAGCTTCCGAATTTTTGTAGAGCTTACAATCTCTTCACCGACATAGTACGGAGGAACGGTATGCACACTAAACCCAAACCGGTTTCCCAGATCAATGATATCTTTAATATCAGACTGCCGGTCGCGTCCGAACATATGATCATAGCCAACAACGACTTCTTTCGCTCCCAGGCCATCGACAATATAGTGCTTATAAAACTCTTCCGACGTCAGACGGGAGAACTCATAGGTAAACGGAATTATAAACAACACATCGATGTTCATTTTTTGAAAGATACTTATTCGATCATCAAGTGTTGTTAATAACTCAACCGCTCCTTTGTCCGATTTCACCACTTCCTTCGGATGCGGGTCGAACGTGATAACCACACTTCGCATACCGAGCATTCTTGCACGCTCTCGTACTTCAGAAATGATCTTTTGATGTGCACGATGAATCCCGTCATAACTGCCTATTGTACACACCGAATCGACCGGTTCGCCGGTTTCCTGACGTGATCGTGCTTGTATCACACGTACTTCCTTTTTAAACGATCTTTCAATTCATTTACGAGTTCAATTGTCACCGCTTCGTCTACTGTATACGGGCCAATGGCTATGCGGCGTAAATCCGTCAGATGGCCGCCGGTGTTAAGTTTCTGGCCAAAATCATGTGCAATCGATCTAATATAAGTGCCCTTCGAGCACGTTATTTTAAAAGATACGTATGGTAAATTGATGTCTGTAACGCTAAATTCAGATATCGATACCCGGCGCGGCTCACGTTTGACCTCAATTCCTTTTCGTGCCAGCTTATATAAGGGTTTACCGTTTTTTTTAATGGCCGAATACATCGGTGGTAACTGTTCAATTTCACCGGTAAAATACCCGGTAGTTTCAATTACCATTGACGGGGTTATTGTATCAATCGGTTTGCGATCGATAACTTCAGTCTCGGCGTCATAGCTCGCAGTAGTTTCACCGAGTTTGATTGTTCCCGTATAGGTTTTTTCTAATGAAACAAATGAATCTATCTCTTTTGTTTTTCGGGCAGTACAAACAATTAATAACCCGGTTGCCATTGGGTCCAATGTGCCGGCGTGTCCGACTTTCTTAATAGCGAATGTTTTTTTAATTTTATTCACTACATCGAACGATGTCCACCCAACCGGCTTATCAACAAGTACAACAACACCTCCCGATAATTTCTCTGAAATTATACCTGGATCAACATTACTGTTTTCTTTAAAAACACTAAGTGTCAGAAAATCATTACGTTGTATCGTCGTCATTATTCCGGATCTTTTTAAATATACGCTCGAGCGAATCGACCCTGTCAAGCGTATCATCAAGAAAAAATTGTAAGTCGGGAGTGTATTTCAAACGCACACGCGATCCGAGCATATGCCGGATTTCACCTTTTCGTCGTGCCAACTCGTTTATTGTTGCGTTCTTTTTTTCATCTGAATCAAATATGCTCAGGTATACTTTTGCGATTTTTAAATCGGGCGTCATTATAATATCAGTCACCGTCAGAAATACATCCGTATCGATGGCAATCTCACGGAGTAATATCTGACTCATTTCTTCTTTTATAAGCGAGGAGACTTTTTCTGTTCTAATTGACATGCAGCTAACTGGTATTTTTTCGATTTATTCCAATGTCCGTTTTTGTTCTACTAATTTATATGCTTCAATCAAATCACCGACTTTAATGTCGTTATATCCTTCTATACCCATTCCACATTCATAGCCGCTATCTACTTCCCGGACATCTTCTTTAAAGCGCTTGAGTGAGGAGAGTGTTCCCTGGTAGATAACAATACCATCACGAATTAGCCGAATTTTTGCATTACGCAACATCTTGCCTTCCTGGACATAACAACCGGCAACAGTACCCACTTTCGGGACTTTGAATGTTTCACGAACCTCAGCGGTACCGAGGATTTCTTACTTGATTTCAGGTGAAAGCAATCCTTCAAGCGCACTCTTTACATCATTAATTGCATCATAAATAACGCTGTACAACCTGATCTCGACATTTTCGGTTTCGGCAAGCTTGCGTGTACTTGCAAGCGGTCGAACGTGGAACCCGACAATAATCGCCTGCGATGCGGCAGCCAGCAAGACGTCAGCATCGTTAATTGCACCAACTCCCTTGTGGATAACATTAACTTTAACTTCATCATTGGATAATTTAACCAATGACTCAGAGAGTGCTTCGACCGATCCGTCGACGTCACCTTTTACGATGATTGAAAGTTCTTTAACATCACCGGTCTGAATATTCTTCGAAATATCGTCGAGTGTAACGTGATGAATTTGTCGCAGATCTTGCTCTCGTTTTAATTGTTGCCGTTTTGCAGCGATATCACGCGCTTCAGCTTCACTTTCAAGAACAACAAAACGATCACCTACTTTGGGCATACCATCAAAACCGGTAACCTGTGCAGGTTTACTCGGTGGAGCTGCTTCAAGCCGGTTTTCGCGCTCATCATACATAGCTCGCACACGACCGCTATACAAACCAGCTATAAATGGATCACCCACCCGGAGTGTACCTGATTGAATCAACACAGATGCGATAATACCTTTTCCGCGATCGAGTTCAGATTCGATAATAACACCGTGAGCACGTTTTTCAGCATCAGCTTTCAGTTCAAGCAATTCGGCTTCGAGGATGATTTTCTCGAGTAATTGATCAATGTTCAACCCTTGTTTTGCAGCTATTTCAACGGACTGATATTTACCGCCCCATTCTTCGACCAGCACATTACGTTCGGACAGTTGTTGACGCACCTTATCGGGATTTGCATTGGGTTTATCGATCTTATTGATCGCAACAATAATCGGTACACCTGCTGCCTGAGCGTGGTTAATAGCTTCAAGAGTTTGAGGCATAACGTTGTCGTCGGCTGCTACGACAAGTACAACAATGTCAGTAAGCTGTGCACCGCGTGCACGCATAGCAGTAAAGGCTTCGTGACCCGGTGTATCGAGGAAGGTAATAGTTTTACCATCATCAAGCATCACCTCATACGCACCGATATGCTGTGTAATGCCTCCAGATTCACCCGCGACAACATTAGTCTTTCTGATAAAATCGAGTAATGTGGTTTTACCATGATCGACGTGTCCCATTATCGTGACTATTGGTGCGCGCGATTGTAGTTTCGCCGGATCTTCTTCCTCTTCTTCTATTACATCTTCAGCGAACTCTTCTTGGAATTCTACCTGGTATCCGAATTCGTCGGCGAGCAGAGTGATAACATCGGCTTCAAGCCGCTGATTAATTGAAACCATCATTCCGAGTTCGATACATTTTTGTATCATCTCATTACTCGGAACGTTCATGAGGTTTGCCAGTTCACCGACGGTTATATACTCAATAACATTTAATTTTGTTTTTTCGAGTTCTTGTTGTTCGAGCTTGCGTTGTTCTTCCTCAAGCCGCTCACGTTTTCGTTTTTTTCGTGCTACCGCCCGCACACTTGGTCCGGCATCATCCATTGCTGCAAGCGTTTTACGAATGGCTTCCTGAACTTCACCTTCATCTATATTCCGAGCACGAAGTTTCTTTTTCTTCTTTTTCTTTTTGGTTGTAGGTTCTTCTTTTTCCGGCTCTTCCCGCTGTTTGACCTCGGCGGCTCGTGATTCTTCCCGTACTTTCTTTTTCCGTTTCTTACGTTTTTTCTTAGGTTTTTCTAATTCACTGGTTGCCTGTTTGTCCTGTTCTTCTTTCTTCTCTTCTTTAGCCTTCTCTTCCTTTGCCTTACGCTTTTTAAATTCGTCAAGGTCTACCTTTCCTTTAATCCTGAGACCGGGTAGAGGTTTTCTACCTTTCGGTGCCTCAACCTCTGCTTCTGTGTCATCAGCAACTTCTTCATCTTCTATTTTTATTTCTTCGGTTGTACCAGTCTCAGTTACTTCAGGAGTTTCATCTTCCTTCTCGGTATCTTCAGGTACTTCTTCTTCTATCGGTTCTTCTGGTTTCGGCTCTTTCTTCTTCGTTTCAGGAGTTTCTTCTAATTCTGTACTATCTGGTTCGGGTGTTTTAACTTCTTTTTGTTCACCATCTTTAGGTTGTTTACGAGCAGCGACTTTTTCTTTATCCGGTTTTTTTTCATCCTTTTTCTCTGCCTTCTTGTCTTCTTTTGCTTCTTTTTCTGCTTCGCGTCTGCGCTGCTGTGTTTGACGTAATTCGGCTACTTTTTTCTGGTGACGTTCGGCGCTATCTTTATCCTTCTTGTAGTGAACCATTATCTCTTCAACCATCTCGGGTTCGACAGCAGACATATGGCTCTTCACCGGATAACCGCGTTTCGCGAGAAAATCCAAAATAACCTGACTACTCAGGTTGAGTTCTGCAGCTATTTTATATACTTTTTGTTTTTTTACTTGTGTTGTAGTGGTCATTAAACCTAACCGCCTTTATTCTAAAGTTTTGACATTTCTGTCACTTCCGGATTCGTGTTCAGACTTTTCTTCCGATTCACCATCCTGATTTTTTTCTTCATTATCGGATGTCTGGGATAGTTCGTCCCTTTTTGTTTTTTCCTGTTCTTCAACCTCTATTTCTTCTTCCTCTTCCGTTTCTTCTTCCTCCTCTTCAACCTCTTCATCCTCCTCCTGCTCCTGTACTTTTTCAGGTTCATCAGATTCTACAGCTTCTTCAATACTTTCTTCGGTTTCAGGCTCTTCGACCTCTTCTTCGGCTTCGGATTCTTCGTTCTCTTCCTCAGCTTCTTCGAGTCCTTCACGCATCATATCGACAATTTTTTTCAACGTTTCCTTTTTGAGATCTTCAAATTCAATTTGTTTGTTTTCATATGCTTCGATTACCTCAAGAGCTGATGAAAATCCAGCTTCACTAAAGAGAGTGAATGTTCCGGGCTGAATTTCCTCCAGTTCTTCCTGGAACTCACTCAGATCGATATCATACATACCACCTAATTTCTTTACTTTGATATCATAACCGGTCAGCTTTGATGCTAATCGGATATTCTGACCGTTTTTACCGATAAGCAATGGTACTTGATCTATATCGACATGGACGGTAGCAACTTTGTTCTCTTTATCAATCTTTATGTCCTTAAGCTTTGCCGGTGATAACGTTCTGGTTATAAACACCATCGGATCATTGCTGAAATTAATCACATCAATATTTTCGTTATTCAATTCACGAACAATAGCGTGTATACGAGTACCTTTCATACCGACACACGCACCGACTGCATCAACGCGGTCGTCGTGCGATTCTACTGCAACCTTAGCTCGTTCCCCGGGTTCGCGGACAATTCCTTTAATTTCGATTACTCCACCATATGCCTCGGGAATTTCAGGAATTTCGAGCTCAAAAAGACGGCGCAGGAACAGCGGCGATGCGCGGGAAATTATGATTTGAGGGTTTCCGGCGCTTGTTCTTCGAACCTCTGTAATTACCGCGCGAATTGTATCCCCTTTTTTGTAACGTTCTTTGGGGATTTGCTCGCTCTTCGGCATAATTAGTTCTTTTTTATTGTGAATTACTAATATCTCATTACGTCGTGTCTGGTAAATGTCGCCGACTATAATTTCACCAATCATCTTATTATATTCGGCAAACGTAATTTCTTTTTCAATTTCTTTTATGCGCTGATTTAAATTTTGTTTTGCACTAACGATCAACCGACGATCGAATCTGCTTAACTCAATAAGTTCAACATACTCTTCACCAACCTCAAGTGGCTCGTCTGTCTTTTTGCGTACAGTTTTGATATCAATTTGTGTATTAGGATCCTCAACCTTATCGACGATCTCTCGTTCGAGATAGATTTCGATATGGCCTTTTTCCATATTCACAATAACTTCAAATTGAGCATCGAGACCGTATTTCTTCCGCACCATCATCGAAAAAATATCTTCGATGATTCCTGCAAGAATATCTTTATCAATCCCCTTCTCACGTGCCATCTGGGCAAATGATTCGGTAATATCGTAGTTCATCTAATCCTCTCCTATCGGTAAACTGTTTTTCTCCTCACCAAGGAAGTTTTATAAACGCTTTTTTTATTGTATTATATTCAAACTCTTTTATCGTGCTTTCATCAAGTTCGATCGTAAATGCTGAGTCTCCGGCATCAATGAGTTTGCCAACCATCTTTTGAGATTGGCCATCTACAAGATAATGCACCTCAAGATCGCGTCCGACATTTTTTTTATATTGCTGAACAATCTTCAAGGGACGATCCAATCCGGGTGATGAAACACTCAACCGATACGTCCCTTTAATGATGTCTACTTCGCTTAAACGGCGGTTAATTTCTTTGTTTATTTCACTTATTGTCTTTGCGTCAATTCCTTTTTCAGTATCGATAAATATCTCAACGATCTTCGAATTTCGCTCACCGCGTGCGATGATCTCAACAAGAAACGCATTATACGTTTCAAGGACCGGTTCTACCAGTTCCCGCAAAGACTGCTCGATTGTTTCCTTCATAACAGTCTCCCGCCATATCGTAACAAAAAAAATAGCCCATCTTGGTGGGCTATTTACAGAAGTGCGTATAAGATATTAAAATAAACCAAAGAAATCAATAGGTTACGCCTTATTTGACGTTTCTTTTAAATTTCCTTTTTCCTGCTTTCTGACCAGGATCCGGAACTCCTCCGGTATCTCCATAGGTGTGCCAGTGGTTGGACTGAGCCATACGTGAAATGCCCGGTTTGTTGCGATAAGAATGTCAGTTGCAGCATCACGCAACATCCCCTCGAATATAAAGCTACTATTTCCAATTTCGGCAATTCGTGTATATACATCAATTTCCATATCGAAACGGGCAGGTGACTTGTAGTCAATTTCATTTCGTGAAAGCACAACGCGATTGGAAGTATTGACTTTGTTCAGATCAAGGTTGGCACCGATTTGCTTCAGATATTCTGATCTGCCAACCTCACAATAGAGCAAATAAACCGTGTTGTGAACAATTCCCTGCCAGTCTACCTCATAGGTTCTCACCCGTAAAGAGGTTTTAAAATTAAACTGCTGTTTTTCCATAATTTAGTGCTTTAGTAAATTTCTAATAATTCCGGCTGCTGTTTTTACATCATCCATTGTAACATCGAGATGCATTACAGCACGCACTTGCCCGTTTCCGGACGGCGTGAGAAGTACCCCATGATCTTTAAAATCCACTAAGATTTCATCGACTGTTTTTTTGGTTTGTTTCCGGATATCAATGATGCACATATTTGTGGCAGTCCCTGCCGGGAGAAACTCAAGATTTTTTAGATCTGAAAGAATTTCCCTAAAAACTTTGGTTTTTTCGTGATCTTCGCCCATCCTCTCAATGTTGTGGTTTACCGCATACCTTGCTGCTGCCGCAATGACACCCACCTGCCGCATACCACCACCAAAAACCTTACGATAGCGATGAGCACGAACGATTGTTTCACGATTTCCGAGGAGCATTGAACCAATCGGAGCACCGAGTCCCTTTGAGAAACACACCGAAACCGTATCAAATTGCTCCCCATATTCTTTTAATGAAACACCAGATGCAATGTGAGCATTCCATATACGCGCGCCATCAAGATGTAATTTCAATCCCATTTTTCTTGCGGTCGAGCACAAAGTCTGCATCTCATCAAATGGATATACCGCACCCCCATATCGATTATGCGTATTCTCAAGACACACCAATTTTGACGGAGGCATATGGTAATCAGGTGGCCTAATTGCCCCGGTTAGCGATTCCACAGTAATGCTGCCATTATTGCCTGGCAGTGTATGCAATTGCACACTTGAAAGAATCGATGGTCCGGCACTTTCATAATGAAAGATATGGGATTCTGCTTCAACTATAACTTCATCACCCGGATTGGTTTGTGATTTAATTGCAAGTTGGTTGCTCATCACCCCGCTCGGGACAAATAATCCCCCCTCTTTTCCGAACATTTCTGCAACTTCTTCCTGTAATTTGTTTACAGTAGGATCTTCACCGAAAACATCATCACCGACCTCTGCTCTGCTCATTGCCTGAAGCATTTCGGATGATGGTTTCGTAACTGTATCACTGCGTAAATCAATCATTTTTTTCTTCAAATTCTTTTCTGTATTTGTTTTGAGTAGCAAACATTCGTTGGCGCATTCGTTCACCTGCCGATGCGACAATCGGTAATGCACCGAGAAGCATACAAATTTTAGAGAAAACATCACCATAGCGTGCATAAAATGTCATCTGGTCGGATACCGGAATAGCATATGATACTTGTGTGCGGACGAAAAGGTCTGTCTCATAAAGGATTCGCCCATATGGATCGATATAGGTTGAAATACCACCATTTGCAGAACGTGCGATTGCCCGGCGGTTTTCAATTGCCCGAAGTACAGACATCTGAAGATGCTGACGGGGACCCGGTGTTTCTCCCCACCAGCTATCATTTGTAATTACAACCAGAAAATCTGCTCCCTTGTTTGTAAAATGTCGCACGAAACCGGGATAAACCGATTCGTAGCATATCACCGTACCGAATTGACGTTCCCGCTCCATACTATCGGTGAAGGAGAAGATTGTTGTATCGGGTCCGACATCCCAACCGCCCACACCTATACTTCTGCGAATTTTAACAGCAAATTCGAACAGATCACCAAAGGGTATTCGTTCAACAAAAGGAACAAGGACAATTTTTCCGTAAAAATCATACTCTTCTTTATCCGGTTCAATCATCACCGCACCGTTAAACGATTGATATCGCTCGCCGGTAAATTCGTTTATTTTTGCCGTGCGCGGAGCTTCATCTTCTGGATAAATTTTCATATAAGGTAAACCCGTAAGGACCGGCACACCGGTATCATTTACAAAATTTTCAACCATTCTTCGAAAATGAACATTTTGGGTATGCATCATATAAAAAGTGATTGCATTTTCAGGCCATACAATGAGGTCGGGAGCATCGGGGATTAAACGGGATGATTGATCGAGAAGCTGCTCGGTTAATTCCCCCCTGCTAAATTCCCACTTATCAAACGGATCCAGGTCAGGTTGGACTACACCGACTTGTACCTCATCGGTATATTCTTGCTCAGCTGATAGAACTGCAGAACCATAAATAAATGGAATAAAATGTATTATAACTATTACTACTGCTGTACTAATAGCAGGTTTTGAAGTAATCGCCCAGCGTTTTGATGCTATATTCATCACCAGATAAAATGCTATGGCATTTATTGTCACTATCCAGAAAGTGAGACCATAAACCCCGGTAAAGGTTATAAACTGTGCACGAACTATATCATAGGTCTGTGTATTGCCAAGCGTGTGCCACGGAAATGCCAGATCACCTATACTGTGAATATATTCAAATCCAACCCAGATAAAAGGAAGTACCACAAGAGCATATAGTACGCCAAATGTGCGCCTGATGAGTAGGTACCCGAGAACCGGAATGAAAAAGAAAAACGGATGAGCAAGGATCAATAGTGCACCGCCGAACATCTGCATTGCGTGTTGACCGTGTGCAAATCCTCCCATCCAATAAACAGATATGAGTTGTAATACAAAAAATGTGACATATGTGTATCGCAGCGGCCGGGAAAATCCATCGGTGAATTCAAATATTAATAATAACGGCACAAGTGCAAAACAGGCAATAACTCCCAATGGAAATGGAGGAAATGATATCCCCAATGCGACACCAGATAACAGGGCGAGAAACAAAAGTACCCGCTGTTGCTTCTTTTCCTCAGAATTCTGGATTTTCACTTTTTTCTGCTTCTTCTTCAAGCTGTTGAACCCCTCGTTTTTTTAAAAATAGATTTGAATACAACCAATCAGATACAACTAAAATACCAATTACAACAAACGAACAGACTATTCCCACAATAAATCCACCCAATATATCAACCGGGAAATGGACTCCAACATAAATTCTTGAAAAACCTATAGTTAGAGCAACCGCAATAAACCACCACTTAAAACGTGGATAATACCAGCTTAACAACATAGCACCGGCTGCATTATTTGCAGCGTGTGAGGAGGGAAATGACCGCCCTCCACCGCATCCAACGAGCAAACGAACACTTTCAACATTAAAAATACCATCGTTAATGAAATGACAGGGCCGTGAACGTTCAAAAATCGACTTCATGATTGAGCTATTAAACTGGTCTGCTAACGCAATTACCAGAACCAACCCCACCGCAACAAGTCGGCCGGTTTTACCTCCCCATATTATGAGCGAAATCCATATAAGCCCAACTACAACAAATGATAGTGTATATTTATTCAAGTCGGTTAGAAAGGGCATCAGTACATCGAAAACCGGATTAGCAATCGTCTGGTTAAGGAACGTAAATAGCAACCTGTCTATATAAACAAAAAATTCAATCAAAAGTATTCCTCATCTAAGTTGCACCGTTACGATAGCCAATGCCGCTGCCCCCTCACTTCGTCCCAGAGCTCCGAGCGTTTCGTTTGTAGTCGCTTTAATATTTACCTGTGAATTCTCAATACCGAGCGTTTCAGCAATTACCTCACACATTTCTTTTGTATGCGGTGAAATTTTGGGGTATTCCATAATAAGTGTGGCATCGATATTGACTATCAAGTATGAATTCACAGTGAGCATTTGTTGAACCTTCTTGAGCAGCTCTGTGCTCCTGATGCCTTTCCATTGCGGATCGGTATTCGGAAAGTGCTGGCCGATATCTCCCAGAGCCGCAGCACCGAGCATTGCATCAGCAATAGCGTGTAATAGAACATCAGCGTCACTGTGCCCTTCAAGCCCAAAATCCGATGGAATTTTTACTCCACCGAGCCAGAGCTCCCGATCTTTCGCGAATCGATGGATATCATAACCGATCCCTGAACGTGTTACCATAGTATAATCTCAATAGGTTGAAAATCCGGTATAATTTTTTGGCTCAAGCCATTCAACGCGCATATCTGTGACGTGGCCGCTGCGCGGTCCGATTTTGATTTCATTTAAATATCCCGAAACAGCAGATTTTTCTCCTTCTGCTTCAATCTCCACATTTCCATCAGGTAAATTTCTCGCAAAACCGGTTACCCGGTACCGGTTTGCAAGCCGTGAGGCAAAAAATCTGAATCCGACCCCCTGAACTATTCCGCTGACGACTGCTCGTGCTCGTACCATGGTATTAAACCCCATTTTTCTATTACTTCAGACAATTCAGAGACGATTAAACCCGTTACAATAACCGCCCCGCCGATAACGCCTTGTAATCCCAATATCTCATGTAAAATAAGAAATGCAAGCAAGGCAGCAAAGACCGGCTCCAGCGTGAAAATAATGGCCGCACGTGTCGGTGTTGAATACCGCTGGTATTCGGTCTGCAAATAGGTATTAATTATTGTTGCAAGCAGTGCCGTGTATGCCAGTGCAAATAGCAAGTTACCTGTCAGGTTGAACCGTATGGTTTCAAATCCACCTGCAAAAATGAAACTCAGGACCATTACTGTCAGTATCTGTAAATATACCAGATGAATGATAGAAAATTTTTTCGAAAAAACATCAATATAAACAATATATAACGCAAAAAAGAACGCACATGCAAGGGTCAATGCATCGCCGACATTGAATGATGCTCCAGCCGGTGAAGTAAGCAAATATAATCCAATAACCACGAGGACTACACCGATGAGATTTCCCGGACGTGGCATTCGTTTTTCAATGAGCATCTGCAGAAGCGGTGTGAAAACCACTGCCAGTCCGGTGATGAAACCTGACTTTGATGCTGTAGTGTATTGAAGCCCCATTGTCTGTGTTGAGAACCCCAGAAACATTATTGCGCCGAGAATAATACCCGATTTAATAACCGGTTTTGTAAAACCCTGTAATCTGGTGAGCATACATGGCGTTAGAATAAGAACTGCTATTGCGAACCGTACCCCGACAAAAAACAACGGTGAGGCATCATCCAGTGCTCCTTTGATTACTACAAACGTCCCTCCCCAAATCAATGTTACGATTATGAGAATGACTTCGGCTTTTCTGCGCTGCTTGCTATTTGAGTTCAATACTTTTCGTTTATCCGCAAAAATTGTAAATGGTTAATATAAGAAATTATTTAGAAATGATAAATGTTTTAAATATTGATTGACAATCAGGATTATATTCTTTATTTTTTCTAGATTATTGATATTTCGTATTTTCACTAACTTTGACTTTAATAACAATGCGTGCACAGAGCTTAAAAGACGAGTTGAGCGAACGGGATCGGGCGGTTCTGCGCCATGTTGTTCAAAATTTTATCCTTACGGCAAATCCGGTAGGATCCCGGTATTTAGCCAAACACAGCGGGTTGAATCTTTCACCCGCGACAATACGGAATCTGATGGCTGATCTCGAGGAGCGTGGCTACCTCAACCACCCGCACACCTCGGCAGGCAGGGTCCCTACAGATAAGGGATACCGGGTCTATGTTGATATGCTGATGGATATCGAGAATTTGTCAAAAAAAGAGCTTGAGGCGATCAAGAAAAAACTGGAGAAAGTTGAAGACCGTGAAGAAATGCTTTCTCAAGCATCCGATCTGCTCGGTACTATCTCCAGTCAGCTCAGTATTGTCACAAATCCCCAGCTTGCATCGGGGAAACTGGACCGCCTGGAAATAGTATCGCTCTCAAGTAATAGGATAATGGTAATTATAACCGTGCAATCCGGCATCATTAAAACACTGGTTATGGAAGTACTCTCAGAAATCAAACGAGATAAGCTTGATGCCATCACACAGGTATTGAACGAACGGCTGCACGGATTAACTTTAAAGCAAATACGCGAGACATTCTCTGAACGTGTAAAGGATGTCAGGAACGAAGAAACCGGTTTGATCAGATTGTTTGTTGATTCGGTAGATGAATTATTTAATGACGCTAAAGACCGGGAGCGGTTGTATATCAGCGGAACCCGGGATATACTGAAAAATCCCGAATTCAATTCTCCCGATAATATTCGAAGCGTTATCGAATTAATTGATGATAAGGAAATTATTATTCACGTACTCGAAAGTCAGGGAGAAAAAGGATCTGACTTAACCATATCAATTGGTAAAGAGAATCGTGAAAAACGTTTAAAGAATTATAGTGTGATCACCACACGGTACCTAATGGGTGATATTTTCGGAACCGTAAGTGTCATTGGTCCGAAACGAATGAATTACTCACGTATAATACCGCTGGTTGATCATATAGCAAAAAGTATTACGAAAAATACATCAGATTAATTTTGCAACATTTTGGAGGTGGAGTAACATAGATATGGGTGACAAGAAACAAGAAAAAGGATTAAACGAAAGAGAAATGCAGGATACTACCCGTGATCAGAACGTGGGTAAAGAAAATACAACACGTGATACAAAATCAGATGAGCAGAATCATGACCAGACGGCCATTGAAGAATTACACGCAAAAATAGAGCAGCTCGAAAAAGAGCGTGATGATTTAAAGGATAAATATCTGCGGAAAGCTGCAGAGTTTGAAAACTATAAACGGCGAACCGAACAGGAGTTTTCCTCACTCACAAAGTATGCAAACGAGCAGCTGATAACCGACCTCCTCCCTGTTATCGATGATTTTGAACGATCGTTGCATGTAAGTAAAGATCGACGTGAATTCGGTCCGTTTTACAAAGGCATTGAAATGATTTATCATAAGTTATTAAAATTACTCGAATCGAAAGGTGTCAGCGCAATTGAATCGCAAGGTAAACCATTCGATGTCGATTTACACGATGCATTAATGCAAACGCCAAAGTCAGATATTGAACCGAATACTGTTGTAGAAGAAGTCGAAAAAGGATATATGTATAAAGATAAAGTTATCCGCCATGCAAAAGTGGTCGTAGCAAAAGAACCGGATGACAATGATACACACAATAATGAGGAAGCACCGGAAGAATTGAAGAATAAGGGGAACGAATAATGCAAAAACGGGATTTTTACGAAGTACTTGGAGTCTCCCGGAATGCTTCACAGGAAGAAATTAAAAAGGCATACAGAAAACTTGCAGTAAAACATCACCCGGACAAAAACCCTGACAATCCCGAGGCAGAAAAAAAATTCAAGGAGTGTGCCGAAGCATATGAAGTATTACGGGATCCTGAAAAACGGCAACGGTATGATCGTTTCGGACATGAGGGTATGCGTTCATCTGACTTCGGTGGATTCCGGGATGTAGATGATATCTTCAGCGCTTTCGGGGATATATTCGGCGGTGGATTTGGGGGTAGTATTTTTGAAGAAGTGTTCGGTGGAGCCCGCGGCGGTCGCAGCGGCAGAGCTCACAGACATCCGGGCAGTCAGGGGAGCGACCTGAAAATTAGACTGAAACTTTCACTCGAAGAGATAGCCAACGGCGTTAAGAAAAAACTGAAGCTCAAAAAATATGTTACCTGTTCAACTTGTAGCGGTTCAGGTGCAAGCAACAGTGACGGCTTCAGAAGATGTGAATATTGTAACGGGAGCGGCGAGATACGACAAGTATCGCGTTCGGTATTCGGACAATTTGTAAACATAACACCTTGTTCTAATTGTGGAGGAAGCGGCAAAATACTTTCCTCTCCCTGTAAAACGTGTGACGGCGAAGGAAGAAAACAAAAAGAAGAAACTGTCGAGGTTTCAGTACCGGCTGGCGTATCCGAAGGTCAATACATCTCGCTACGGAGTCAAGGTAACGCAGGACGGCGTGGCGGTCCGGCCGGCGATCTCATCGTTGTCATCGAAGAAGAAGAACATGAGAAATTCATTCGAAAAGGTGATGATATAATTTATGATCTGCTGGTCAGCTACCCCACTGCAGTGATGGGGGGCGATGTAGAAGTACCGACATTGAACGGACGGGTTCGTTTAAAGGTGGACCCCGGCACACAATCCGGAAGAATTCTACGGATGCGCGGCAAAGGAATTCAACATCTTAACGGTGGCGGAGCCGGAGATCAACTTGTCAGAATAAATGTCTGGGTACCGAAGAAAGTCAATGCACAGGAAAAAGAATTGATTAAAGAGTTAGAGAAACACCAGAATATTCACCCGAAAGAAAAAGACCAAACTGAAAACAGAAGCTTCTTTGATAAAATCAAAGACGTATTTAACTAAATATGAAATTCACCAGGTACTTCACACGACTCTTTTCGTTTACTGATAACGAAAAACGGGTCCTCATATTGCTGGCAATCGGTTTTATGGTTGGTGTTGGAATTGCAGCATACCAGGGATTTCGTGCAGACCTGGACATTGTGGATCATTCGGAGCAATACCGTCAACAGGATACCGTATTTTTGGATCGTTCGGAACAAATTCCGGACCGGGAAGATGATGAATCACCACCGTTGACATTGCTCGCGCCAAACAGTATAAATGTTAATACTGCCACAAAAGAAGAGCTCACATTACTTCCGGGAATAGGAGATGTGTATGCAGAGCGGATTATACTTTACAGAGAAGATCACGGGGAATTCACCGAACCGGCTGAGTTGCTGAATATAAGCGGTATTGGAGAACGACGGCTTGAACAAATAAAACCATATATTACATTCTAACTTAATTCATTAGAGACCAGGAGGAATATTCATGATAGGTCAACCGAAACCACGGGGATCACTTGTTTTAAAAATTGTTATTGTATTGTTGATAGGCGTTTTAGTGTATACGATATGGGAACCTTTTGAGATTATCAGAACAGAAGAACAAAACAGGACAGAATCGCGATTACGAATGGCAAACATTCGTAACGCACAGATGGCTTATTATGCTGAATATCAAACGTATCAAAGCGATTTGGATAGTCTCATTCGCTGGATTCAAACAGATAGTCTTGTGGTCGCTAAAAGAGACAGTATTTTTAAACCCCTTTCCGCAGGAGTTTTTATCCCGGAATCACTGAAATATTCTCCGGCAAGTCACACAGAATACGAAATTCAGGTCGATGACACATCTTCAACACACCGGTACGTTATCCGTTGTCCCGATGAATTCGGTTTTGTAAGCGATCTCGATGATGTGTCTCAGCTGCACCGTGCAAGCTGGGAATAATTTCCCCGAACGGAACACGGTATGATAGGATTATATGTCCAACACGATATCTTGCGCGCAGTTGATATAATTCGGAAAAGGTACGGTTACATTGTTACAGCAATTGCAGAAAATCCGGTACAACTTCCTGTACCGGATCGACTGCGCCCGCTTACCAGTGATGAAGCAAACGAATATCTGGAAAATTTTTCTACATCCTTACAGACATTACTATCCCAAAAAGGTTTTTCAAGCGATGAAATAGCTGTGGCAATTGATTCCCGGAATGCGTTTATTCATACCGTGCCTTTCGATGGAAATTTTTCACCTGTTAACGTGAAGAAAATTATCGAATGGGAATTATCTCAGTACTTCCCCGATATACCGAGCAAGGAATTTTTGTTCGATACATATAATCCGGGATTTAACCCGACAAAAGATAAATCTCCCAAATTCATTTATACGGCAGTATTACGATCGTATATCCATCTTTTACAACGAGGTATACGTTTGGCAAACAAACAATTGCTATCAATAAATATTGATCAGTTTGCGATCGATAACCTTTTAAAGTTCTCAGCGGGTAGCACGAAGCGGGAACGCTTAAATGCGGTATGTTACCGGCGGAATGATATTCTCTATTGCAGTTTGCTCTGGAATCATCGTATGGTCCGGTATCGGGAGTATATCATCGATGAGGAACATCCTCCGGAAAAAAGACTCAGTATGTTCCTCGCATCGGCAAGTGGTCCGCAACGTAATATCGAACAACGTATATTTTATCATCCACTTGATGAAACTATAATTGATAGAACTGAACAAAGCAGCGGTTGGAAGTTTGATAACCTCAAACCGTTTGATAAACTCACCCTTAAGAGAAAAGCGAAACGGAACTTCCCCGAGTCGTTACAAACACAAGAAGCATTTGCCCCGGCCGTTTCGGTGGTATTAAAGGGTCAAGAATAGAATCTATGCGGATAACGGGTGGTGAGTATCGCGGCAGGAAAATTTACTCCGGGAAATTAAAAGATGTGCGCCCGGCAACCGACCGTGTCCGCGAAACTATTTTTGCAATACTGCCGCAATATATAAATTTTTCTGATACGACGGTAATTGATCTCTATGCCGGTACCGGAAGTCTCGGGTTCGAGTGCTTAAGTCGAGGAGCTCAATACGTAATTTTTGTCGATGCATCGAAAGAAGCCGTAAACACGATGAAAAAAACATCCGACGCATTAGGATGCGACAATAGGTGCGAAATAATTCATGGTACGGTGGATCGATTTCTTAAGAATCCACCCTCCGATGCGGGCTTGATATTTGCAGATCCTCCATATGCAATCGAGCATTTGGAAAAATTACCTGCTAAAATTGCAAACTCAACTATAAAGAAAGATGGCAGTATTCTATTAATCGAACATAACAAACAAACTGTTTTTCCAGAATATGCATCGTATTCAATTATCCGGCAAAAAACATTCGGTAATTCTATTGTGTCTTTCTTCGAACTACTTTAGAACAACTACGAACAATCAGGTTACATTATGAAACGTGCTATATATCCCGGAACATTTGATCCCTTTACCAACGGACACCTTGACATAGTACAGCGAGCAGCAAATATTTTTGACGAGGTGATTATTACTGTTGCAAAAAACAGCAGCAAACAGCCGCTGTTCTCGATTTCAGAACGAGTCGAAATGATTCGCGAGTCTATCTCAGATCTGCCAAATGCGCGAGTTGACAGCTTTGAGGGATTACTTGTGGAGTATACCAAAAGACAAAATGCTACGATAATTATTCGCGGTGTAAGAATGATATCCGATTTTGAATTTGAATTTCAAATGGGATTGATGAACAGAAAGTTGGCCGAACATATTACGACTGTGTTTCTTATGCCCGATGAACGCTATACATATTTAAGTTCATCCATTGTACGTGAAATCGCACAACTCGGCGGGGATTGCACCCCGTTTGTTCCGCCTAACATTAAAAAGTATTTACATGAAAAATATTCTCAGTGAAAGGGATCTCTATGAAGCAACGACGCCCGTTATCACAAAAAACAACTGCCATTGCTGAATCACAAACACTCGCGCTCACAGCACGGGCTGCCGCAATGAAACGTGAAGGAATCGATGTCATTAGTTTAACTGCCGGTGAGCCGGACTTCCCGACACCCGAACATATCAAACGGGCTGGTATCTCGGCAATCGAAGGAAACTTTACGAAATATACGTCAAACAACGGGTTTCATGATCTCCGTGAAGCAATTTCGAATAAATTTAAAAAAGAAAACGATCTGCAATGGGAACCGCAGGAAATACTTGTCTCATCCGGTGCAAAGCATTCAATTTTTAATGCACTCCAGGCAATATGCAATCCGGGAGACGAAGTTATAATAACAGCTCCTTACTGGGTAAGTTATCCTGAAATGGCCAAACTCGTCGATGCAAAGCCTATCGTTATTAATACCACCGACGAATCCGGGTTTAAAGTTTCAGCAAAAGAACTTCGCAGTGCCCTTTCATTGAAAACAAAGGCGTTTATTTTCAATTCACCTTCAAACCCGACGGGTATGGTGTATACTCAGGAAGAAATTGAAGATATTGCAAAAGTTATAGCCGATGTCGGTATTTATGTAATAAGTGACGAAATATATGAACACCTCATATACGGGAATGCGAAACATTTTAGTATTGGCTCTATAGATGCTATTCGTGACCAGACGGTAACCGTGAATGGTGTGTCGAAAGCATTTTCTATGACTGGCTGGCGATTGGGTTATATGGGGGCACATAAAGATATTATTGGCAATGCCGCAAAATTTCAGGGCCAGCTTACCTCAAATGCGTGCTCCATCTCTCAAAAAGCTGCACTCTACGCACTCACCTCACCTCTTGACGAAGTACGGAGAATGCGTGATGAATTCGAACGAAGGCGTGATTATATTGTCGGTGAGTTGAACGCGTTAGATCGAGTAACCTGCACAAAACCAAAAGGAGCTTTTTACGTTTTTCCGCGTGTCGACGAGCTTTATGGTAGTTCAGACGGTACCTTTGCCATACGAAACGACGTAGACCTTTGTGAGTATCTGCTGGTAGAAGGTAACGTCGCAACCGTTCCCGGCGGTGCATTTGGTGCAGAGAAATATATCAGGTTATCGTATGCTTCATCGATGGAAGAACTCCGGAAAGGCATTGAACGGATCGGGGAATGCTTCGATAAATTAAGATCTTGATTTTAAAATTTGAATATACTATATTTAGCACTTGAAAAGAAAGAGTGCTAAACCATCAAATAACTGGAGACGAAATGCCGACATATGAATATCGATGTTCGGAATGCGGGCATCAGTTCGAAGAATTTCAGAGTATAAAGGCTGATCCTTTGAAGACCTGTCCGCAATGTAACACCGACGCATTACGAAGATTAATCGGAGCAGGAGCGGGTTTAATATTTAAAGGCAGCGGTTTTTATATTACCGATTATAAAAACGGTAATGGAAACGGGAAGGCAGAGAAACAATCGATCTCTGATAAAAAAGAAACTACATCGCAAGCCGAGAATTCCAAAAATACCACTACAAAATCAGCCGACTCAGGCACGAAAAAAGAAGCCACACAAAAAGATTAAAGCTGCAAATAGTTCTCGCAAGCGAAGAGAGGTAGCCCCTTGCCTCACTTCGCTTTATAATTCTTTATCGCGCAGAATCTTCTCCCGCACAGATCTTGCCTTATCAAACTCCTTCTCAAGTGTTTCCGACTTCCCCGTCTGTAAAGCATCCTTGTAATCATTGAGACGTATAATTAACCTGCTAATATCAGAAATAATATTATCTTTATTATTAGCAAGTATATCCTTCCAAACGGTATAGCTACTTTCTCCAATACGGGTAACATCCTTGAATCCACCGGCAGCAAGCTTTAATAACAATTCTTCAGAGTCCTCTCCTTTTTGCAACTCATTCAGCAACGAGACAGCAAGCAGCTGAGGAGCATGACTTACCCGGGATACTGCTTTGTCGTGTTCTTCCGGTGATGTCAGAACCGGTTGACCACCTATCGCAGTAATTATATCAGTAAGTTCAGTCGGAATTTTACCCGTAAGAGGTGGACAAAGAACATACGCTGCACCTTGAAACATATCGGGATCTGCATAGTCATTACCCGATTTCTGGCTACCCGCCATAGGGTGGCCGCCGACAAAAGTCATATTGCCCGATAGGGTTTCTGCAGCTTGAAGGAGCGGTCGCTTCACACTACACACATCTGATACAATCATCTGACGGTTATACGAATGAAGTAATCTTATATACTTTAAAGCACTTAAAAGAGGTGTCGCTAAAACTAATATATCAGCGGAATTAACAAGTTTTTCAAAAGTAATTTCGACATCATCTACCAGCGAATATGATGCCGCTTTATTTGCTTCCGTATTATTATTATCAAAGCCGATAACGGTAGTCTTGGGAATGTACTTTTTTATCGCTGCACCTAAAGAGCCGCCGATTAATCCCAGTCCGACAACTCCAATCGTCTTTTGTGAGAGATTCATCAATCAATTCCTGACAGACTGAGCAACCTTTTTCAAACCAATTGTCGACAACTCTCTTCCTATTGCTTTGGTGATAATAGCAATTTCCTTCATTAACTGAGCGAATTGTTCAGGAAAGAGCGATTGACCTCCGTCTGACATAGCATTATCCGGATCAGGATGTACTTCCACCATAATACCATCAGCACCAGCTGCCACCGCTGCTCTTGCCATCGGAATAACTTTATCACGTATACCGACTGCGTGAGAGGGATCGGCAATAATGGGAAGATGACTTTTTTGGTGGATCACCGGTATTGCACTTAAATCCATTGTGTTTCGTGTTGATTTTTCGAACGTTCTGATACCACGCTCACACAGAATCACATTCATATTCCCCCCTGAAAGCACATATTCGGCAGACATGAGAAGTTCTTCGGTTGTGGCTGAAAGTCCACGCTTCAGCAATACCGGTTTGGATATTTTTCCGAGTTCACGTAGGAGTGTGAAATTCTGCATATTCCGTGCTCCCACCTGCAGTATATCGGCATATTTCAATATGGTATCAATCTGAGAAACATCCATCACTTCAGTAACCATCTTCAGGCCAAATGCATCACAGGCATTACGCATAATTTGAAGACCTTCTTCACCTAATCCCTGAAATGAATAAGGAGATGTCCGGGGTTTAAACGCCCCTCCCCGCATAACAACGGCACCAAGTGACGCCAGCGATTCGGCAAGTTTGTACATTTGCTGTTCGCTTTCAATGGAACACGGACCTGCAATTACAACGACCTCATTGTCACCGAAAACGACATTTTCACTAAGTTTTATAACCGAGTTTTCTTTCTTAAACGATCGACTGGCAAGTTTATATTGTTCAGTGATGCGGTATACTTCCGCGACCCCCGGTAAAACCCTTATTGTATTGGTATCAAAATCCGGTTGTACACCGATAGCACCAAGCACAGTTTGATTGACACCGGTAGATTTGTGTACATCAAACCCATGTTTATATAATGTATCGATTATTTTTTCAATTTCCGCTTTGGTTGCATTTTTATCAATGACGACAACCATACATTTGCTCCCTATATTGTGAAGAATTAATATCTATCTAATCTGAATTTCTCACCGAGATATAATTTTCTTACCTGTTCGTCGTTCGCAAGTTCTTCAGCCGTACCGCTTTTTAAAATACTTCCTTCAAATAACAGATATGATCGATTGGTAATAGACAGCGCTTCGTGAACATTATGGTCTGTGATTAATACACCGATACCACGTTCATTCAGACTTTCGACCAGATTCATCAAATCTTCTACAGCTATCGGATCAATTCCGGCAAAAGGTTCGTCCAGAAGGATGAATTTCGGATCAGTAGCCAGCGCTCTTGCAATTTCCGTACGCCTTCGCTCTCCACCCGAAAGCACGTTTCCATAACTATTCGCAAGATGCGATATACCGAAATCTTCCATCAGACTTTCGCACCGTTCTTCCCGCTCTGCTTTTGAGAGATTACGTAATTCGAGTATCGACATTATATTTTGTTTGACCGTTAGACGCCTGAATATCGATGCTTCCTGGGGTAGATACCCGATACCGTATCGGGATCTTTTATACATCGGAACCTTGGTAATATTATTCCCATCAAGATATATTTTTCCGCTATTGGGTTTTATCAACCCGACAATCATATAGAAAGTCGTAGTTTTACCCGCGCCGTTAGGACCGAGCAGCCCCACAACCTCTCCCTGTTTTAGTTCAATCGATACATTTTTTACAACATATCGTTTACCGTATCGTTTATACAGTGATTCGGTTCTTATGAAGCTGTTACGTTCAGCTTTTCGCTCGTCTTCTGTCAAACGCTCGAGTTCAACGAGTTCTTTTTTGACGTCTTCACTCATTCCATTCTCTCTCCAATCGGAATATGCACTATCGGACGTTCCGGAATTGAAATTTCTGGTCTATCTTCAATCCAGCGGAATCCTGTCAAATTATACGTATCCACACGTCCGCGCACAAGTCTCTCGGGATAATACTGACCCTCTATTCCCCCGACAATTTTCAGTTCTTCTAATTCACCATCGATAAACAACAATGTTATGGTATCGCCGGTTACATGATTGACGCCGTTTGGTAGCATTTCTTCATACAGATAATAAAGACTCGTCGCCTGATCCCGTACTTCGATTTTTTCAATTACATCATTTGCAAACCACATTGTCAGCTCCATACCCGTTAATTGATTATATCTATCGGGATATCTGTCGTCACTTTTTGATACGGCAAAGGCACGGCGATAGACTTCAAGAGTTCGTAACTGTTGCTCTTCAAGTCTAACATGAATAGAATCACCGGTTATTTGATTTTCCTGATACCACATAATGGGATCGCCGGTAAGATTCAATTCATCATTATCGACAAAATAAATCGATTTAGCACCGCGCGCTGAGAGTTCACCGCGATTCATTTCAACATCATCTTCTGCAATAAAGCGCCGCACGGTATCCTCGAGCACGGATTCCATTATTTTACTTTTTACAATCAAGGTATCGATACGGCCAACCGCAGTAGTATCCATATGGACAAGAACCGGTGAATCTTTCATACTGCTCGATCCGGTATGGCTATCATATTCGAGAAGCTGACCATAGACGGTTGATCCGCGCTCACGATCAACTACACGGACATTCCCGGTAGCTGTTGAAAATTCCTGCTCCCGGCGATGTACAAGATGATCTGAATATACAATACCGGCAGGATCATCCACAATGACATTCTCCCAGAATTCAGCAATTTTTTCATCGATAAAATATTTTCCGTAGTTTGCCGTTAATCGCGTTACTCCGTCATCGAGAAATAAATTTCCTTCACCGTCAAGAATACGTTCATTACCGTCATAAAAACCTTCGTCTGCCAGGAGTGTTACCGTATCATCTACAACACGCACATTTCCTTCAAGAAAAGCGCTGTTTCGTGCGGGATAATGAATTGCCCGGTCACAATACACAACTATATCATTTTGTTCTAATACCACATTCCCGATCAGTTCACGGATGTTCTCACCGTCAACGCGTTTACCGATCAGACTGTCGGCATTTCGGATAATAATAACATCATTTTCCTGAGCATTCACCGGAAGCATTATAACAACCAGAATAATCCAAATAAGCCGTCCGCTGCTCATAGTTCATCCCTTCTCACAATTCTTGTTTTACTATTCAACACGCGTTTGTCCAGTTACCCGATATATTGTATAATTATTTAATCCTGCATCGGATTCCATTCCATACCCTTCAATAATTTCATCGGGTGAGGTAATTTTGACAAATTTATCAGTGTGTATTCTTTCTGTCTCATTTACCCAGTGTATTTCTTCGGTTTCAAGAATCGTACCATCGTCACCCTCGATCACAACATTTCCGTAACCGGATAAATCCTGTGTCTCGTCATCGACCTCACCTCGATCGGAAATTAGTATCGATGTGATCTCCCCCTCCTCGTTATAAAAATCAACGTGCACGCCGTCATCAAGGAGAGTAATCTTTTTATCGGAATACATTGCGATATAGCCGGCTTTTATTATCGCAGATACTACTCCTTCATTTGATACAATAATGGTGCTATTCCAGCTTTCCTGATCGGGTAATTCATCTGCGTCCATACCTTCGACTATGCTTGGTCGAATACGCTGTTCGCACCCCGCCAGTACACCTAAAATAACCGTCAGTATAATAATGTAAATAACAGTTAATTTCATCGTTGTGCCAACCCTGCCTTTACCAGGTCATGTAAATGAATCATGCCAACCGGTTTGTTTTCACCATCGACGACAACGAGCTGAGTAATGCTGTACATCTCCATTTGCTGCATAGCAGTTGCAGCAAGTGCATCCGGTCCGATTGTTTTCGGATTCTTTGTCATTACATCAGCAGCAGTCAATGAATCCAAATTCAAGGTCCTTCCGAGTAATCGCCGGAGATCACCATCGGTAATAATACCGCTCAATTCACCGACATTGTTGACGATACAGGTTGCCCCAAGCCGTTTGGTTGTAATTTCAATTATTGCATCCTTAAGTGACACCGCCTCATCGACAACCGGTGTTGCATTTCCTTTAATCATCATCTCCCGGACTTTCAACAACAACCGTTTACCGATGTGTCCTCCGGGATGAAATTTTGCAAAATCTTCCTGTGTAAAATTCCTTTTTTCGAGCAACGTTACTGCAAGCGCATCACCCATTACCAAAGTTGCCGTTGTCGATGCTGTGGGTGCAAGATCAAGTGTGCACGCTTCCTGCTCGACACTGATATCCAGAATGATCTGTGCATGTTGTGCAATTTTTGATTCTTCATTACCGACTATTGCAATTATTGGAACATCAATACGCTTAAAAAGCGGAATGAGATTTACGATCTCTTCGGTATTACCACTTTTTGAAATACAGATGACAATATCTTCACTACGTACCATACCAAGATCGCCGTGCACCGCATCAGATGGATGCAAATATATAGCCGGTGTGCCGGTCGAGTTCATTGTTGCTACAATCTTTTTACCTACAATACCCGATTTTCCCATACCGGTGACAACAACACGTCCCTTACAGTTGAGAATCATCTCGACGGCTTGTGCAAACGATTCATCGATTTTATTGACAAGATTTTGTATCGCTTTACTTTCTATCTCGACAACGCGACGTCCTCTATCGATAATATCGACAGAATCGACGGAAGATACTGTTGTCTGCTCGTTATTCACGCTTTTTCCCTTTAAAAATTTTCAACAAATTCATCTTTTCTTTGTCTGTCGACTTCGTTTCCTGTTGTATCGAGATCCGTCGCCAGGTTTTATTATATCGTACAAATGCTTCACGCAAATCTTCATCACTGTAATCGTCAAGCATAGAAAAAAGATTTTTCGATTGCAACGCAATCGACGGGTCTTTTATTTGTTTAAACAACATTAATTCATTGTAATAGTTCGTTGCAGGAATCGGATGATTAACTCCATCGGCATCATCGTAAATCCATATATTTTTATCATTCGTGCATATAGCCAGTACCGCAACCGGATCGTTGTTATTTACCGGTATCTCGCGTATCGATTGATTACAAAACGGACATTCACTTCCCGGTTTCCACGTTGAATAGGTTGCTTTTCTTTGTATCGTCAGCTCATCCGGAATTTCTTCATCGTGCAAATTAGCTATCTGCACTTCAAGCTGTCCGGCAACATATTCGTGAACCGACACCGTTATTTTCCCTTCAGCGGATTCGATTATTCCGTTTGCAAATATCCGCTCCATCGGACCTGAAAGTTCAGGTGTATCACCGGGTTCACCCAGAATGAGATCGCCTTCTCCCCATCTCCCCGGCCCTATGACCTGCAGCGATGTAAGAAGAGTACGGTATTTCTGATAGCCGGTTCGTTTTTCCGGTAATATCCATTCTATAAGCGACCATTCTTTCTCACTAAGAGGCCGCGGATATGTATTATTCCGTTCACCCATTCCTCACACTACTCAATAAGTCCCTTCGCTTTAAAAATTAAATCAATGAACTCACGCACGGCACCTTTACCACCGGATGCTTTTGTAATATAATCAACCTTTCGTTTTACTTCCGGTCGGGCAGTAACCGGAGCAGCACTCAACCCGGCCCGCTGCAATACCGGAAGATCGAAAAGGTCGTCCCCCATATATGCTACTTCATTATCGCTCACAGCATACTTCTTCTTTACATCTTCATAAGCATCAATTTTATTGAACGAACCCTGATAAACATCTGTGATACCGAGCTCTTCTGCCCGAAGTTGCACAACTTTTGAATTCCGGGCGGTTATAATTCCAACAGTTAATCCTTTTTCAAATGCCTGAACGATACCATATCCATCGTGTACATCAAATGTTTTAATCTCGACCGGATCCCCATCATCATTCAGCTTACCATACGTAATATCGCCATTTGTTAATACTCCGTCAACATCGAGTAGTATCAATTTTACCTGCCGGGCTTTTTCAAAAACGGTCTGTTTCGATCGAAATTTATACATTATATATAACGTTCATTAAGAATATGTGTTCCAGATAATTATGTAAGAGCATCCCGTATCAGAATAACTTCCCTGATAACATCCTGAAGTTTATCCAGCGCAAGCTGACTGCCGGCATCGCTTTTCGCACGCGGCGGATCGGGGTGAGTTTCGATAAACAATGCATCGCAGCCCGCCGCAACAGCAGCTTTTGCCAGCGGAGCAACAAATTCGGGGCGCCCGCCGGTAATTTCGGTTGCTCCACCGGGTACCTGTACCGAATGTGTGGCATCAAAAACCACCGGATAACCGGTTGATTGCATAACGGGTATCGAACGCATATCGACAACCAGATCATTATAGCCGAATGTAGTTCCGCGTTCAGTAAAAATAACACCCCCGCTGCCGGCATTGAGTACTTTTTCTGCCTGAAATTTCATGTTTTCCGGGGCCATAAACTGCCCCTTTTTAATGTTGACCGGTTTCCCGGTACTTCCTGCAGCCCGAAGCAATTCAGTCTGCCGGCACAAGAACGCCGGTATTTGCAGAATATCCACCACTTCAGCAGCTGCTGCACACTCCGCTTCTGTGTGCACATCCGTGATCAAGGGATAGCCGAACTCGTTTTTAACTTCACCTATCATCTTCAATGCTTCATCCATACCGATACCGATAAATGATGTATCACTGGTCCGGTTTGCTTTTTTATACGAGGATTTGAAAATAACGGGAATATCAAGTTGTTTTTGTATTTTTATTAGTTTCTTCGCTACAGTAAATAACATCTCACGATCTTCAACCACACATGGGCCCAGGATAAATGCGAGCGGGTAATCATTCCCGATTACTATATTTTCTATCCGAACTATGTTTTTCATGTAAAATCGTTTTTTCTAAGCTGCTTGTTTTGTTATATCAGTTCTCTTACCTTCTGACTCGGATATGATAACATTTGCAGCAGCATCACCGGTTACATTGGTCAATGTTCTCATCATATCAAGAATCCTGTCAACACCAAGTATTAAGGCAACGCCCTCTTCGGGTACGCCAATAGCACGAAGAACAATTATCAGCATGACAATGCCGACTCCCGGTACCGGTGCAGTCCCGATTGAAGCAAGTGTCGCAGTTAGTACAACCGTGAGCTGTTGTGCAATTGTAAGATCAAAACCGTACACCTGCGCAATAAAGACCGCAGCAACACCCTGATACAGCGCCGTCCCATCCATATTGA
The DNA here is from genome assembly GCA_003568415.1 of Ignavibacteriales bacterium. Taxonomy (GTDB): domain Bacteria; phylum Bacteroidota; class Ignavibacteria; order T3Sed10-11; family T3Sed10-11; genus T3Sed10-11. Next base: position 9,760 of record PWXV01000310.1, on the reverse strand, counting down.
TAGTTGCACCAAGCGGTAATATGAAACTCGTGGTTTCTTTGGAACAGCCCATTTTTTCCTCGCCGGTTCGCATGTTGATCGGTAAAGTCGCAGCGCTTGAACTCGTACTGAATGCAATGAGCTGGGCAGGACGTATTTCTTTAAAGAAATAAAGATACGGCATCGATGATAATCCTTTCAGCAATAACCCATACGTAATAAACATATGGATAAGCAGACCGAGAATCACAGCCATGACATACCATATCAATGTACCAAGAATATCAAAGCCAAACTCGCCCACCGTTGCGGCAATGAGGGCGAAAACTCCATACGGTGCGATTTTCATCACAAACTCAACGAGTTTGATCATCGCATCCATTATACCTTCGAATAATTTTATTACCGGTTCGGCTTTTTCTCTCGAGATGGTCGTCAAAATTAAACCGAACACTATCCCGAAGAAAACAATTTGCAGCATTTCACCTTCAGCCATTGCCTGCAGAGGATTTGTCGGTACCATATTCACGATCTGGTCTATAACGCTTACCTCAAGCTCCTCATCTATGCGTGCTTCTACATCTTCCTGATACTCCGCCACAAAACGTTCTCTGGGTTCCTCAGCCATACGGTAGCCGGGTTGAATAACATTGGCTGCGGTAAGACCGATTGTAATGGCAATGGATGTTGTAATAACATAATACCCGATCGTTTTTGCACCAATGCTAGCCACTTTACTTAAATCGGTTAAACTGGTAGCACCCACAATGAGGGATGATATGACAAGGGGAATTGCAATGAAGGTAAGTAGCCGGATGAATATCGTTCCTATGGGGCGGATAGCGGTAGCAACCGTTCCAACTTCCTCTACCGATCGTATTGTTTCGTATACCTGTGTAACACGTTCGCCGGTTTCCTCATCGATTTTTGTAACTTCAATTCGGGCTTCGCGGCGTTCGGACGGTCTCAGGCGCTCGATATTGCGAATGAGGCCATCTTGTTCTGAAGGACCAAAATTCCACATTCGGTCTTTGGCATAAACCGTAATGTTTTCCCAGTTCCTGACATCCGCAGTTTCAATTTCCCTGTCCGGGCCATATTCAATTTCAACTCTGTGTCTGTCGACATTAAAAATAGCGCCAAATATCGCACCAAATAACAACGCGATTAGTATTTTTGTGTAAAGCTCGAGGGAAAGAAATTTCTTGACAATCGAGATCATTAAACAAATTTGCAATGTGTATGATTATAGAAACTAAAACATGGAATAATAACAATTTTTGGGGAGGAAATCAAATAAAATCAATGAGATAGGAAACGGGGTAACCGGTATGAACAGATTACCCCGCGTTGATATAATCAGCGTTCGATATCTACGACATCGATTTCGAACGTTAGAGCTTTTCCTGCCAGCGGATGATTAGTATCGAGGGTAACAGTTTCTTCACTCAAGTCAACAACCTGAGCGGGAATAGGGTCTTGCCCCTGTGCCTCGAGCGCAAGCTGCATACCGACTTCAAGTTTCATGTCGGGCGGTACCTGCTTTCGCTCGACTACGTGAACCAATTCGTCCTTGCGGTCTCCGAATGCTTCTTCTGGATCCAGATCGAATGTTTTTTTCTCTCCGGGCTGCATACCAATAAGTGCTTGTTCAAAGCCGGGAATAATTTTACCTTCACCTATTTTGAGCTCTAACGGCTCTTTTTCCTGCGAAGTATCAAAGACTTCACCGGTCTGCAGTTTTCCCGTATAGTGAACCTGCACAATATCTCCCTCTCGTATTCCTTCCATAAATTTACCTCCTATTTAATGTGTAATGTTACCAATAAAAAAACCCGCATGCTACCTTGTATACAGTCTTGTATACAAGGATTACAGCGGGGTATTCATTATCATATAAACTAACAAAATATAATTAAAAGTCAAACCCATTAATCAGGTAATTTTGCATTGAGCACTTTATCTTTTTGTTTTTCCCGGAATTCTTTCACTTTATCCCTGATTTCAGGATATTTATTTCCGAGAATTGCAGCGGCATAGAGTGAGGCATTCACTGCCCCTGGTTTCCCTATAGCCAGAGTCGCAACGGGAATACCGCCGGGCATCTGCACCATCGAAAGCAGCGAATCCAATCCCTGCAGAGCTTCGCTTTTCATCGGTACACCCAATACCGGTACAACCGTTTTTGCAGCAAGCACACCGGCAAGATGAGCTGCTCCGCCTGCGGCTGCAATAATAACTTCAATACCAGCCGCTTCGGCACCTGCCGCATAGATAAGTGCCTCATCGGGTGTTCTGTGTGCCGACAATACTTTTACATCATAGGGGATACCTAAATCTTTCAACATAGCTACCGCGTGCTGCATAGTATCCCAATCTGATGTGCTTCCCATGACAACGGCAACGAGTGGTTTGCTCATGGTGTTAAGGCCTTTCGTTTTAAATTACTGTATGCTTATAAAAGTTACAATCGGTTGCCATAGCCGAACTCTACGGCAACCGTAATTAACCGATATTCACTGATTTTAATTATTTTCTTATGCGGGCTGTTCTGCCTTTGTCAACTGTCCCCATCTTTCTTTCAAGTCGTCACGTTGAATTGTTTCCATCACATAATCAACATACTCACGCCCCGTTGCTCCATCCGAACGACCGGTCAGTGTATATTTCTTTTCATAAGTACCGCAAATGTCAAGTGCCATATCAAGACGTTCACCCTTCTCCTGATGTCCCATATGTTTTAACATCATTACCGATGCGCGAAGCATACTTGAAGGATCTGCGTATTGAGCTCTTCCCTCATCAACCATCCGGGGTGCACTGCCATGAATAGCTTCAAACATTGCATATTGTTTACCCACATTTGCACTGCCGGCGGTTCCGACACCACCCTGAAATTCTGCTGCTTCGTCGGTCAAAATATCGCCGTATAAATTCGGTAATACAAAAACTTCAAATTGAGTACGACGTTTTGTATCGATCAGTTTTGCGGTCATTATATCGATATACCAATCGTCTGCTTCAATGTCGGGATACTCTTTAGCAATATCGTAGAATACGTTTAAGAACTTACCGTCGGTTGTTTTCACAACGTTTGCCTTTGTAACTGCTGTAACTTTTTTCTTACCGTTTGCCTTTGCAAAGTCGAACGCTGCACGTATAATACGATCGCTCCCCGGTGTGGTAATAACTTTAAAATCGAACGCGAGGTCATCGGTAGCATCCAGTCCCCTGCTTCCTAATGCATACAGATCTTCAGTGTTCTCGCGGAAGAATGTCCAATCGATTCCTTCCGATAATACACGTACGGGGCGGATATTGGCAAATAAATCAAGCTCTTTTCGCATCGCAACGTTGGCACTTTCAATGTTCGGCCACTTATCACCTTTCTTTGGTGTTGTGGTCGGCCCCTTTAAACAGAGATGACATTTTTTAATTTCAGCAAGCACATCGTCGGGAATTGCTTTTTTAACCTCCGCCCTTTTTTCGATGGTTAATCCTTCGATTGTGCGTAACTCAACCTTGCCATTCTGTATATCATCTTTAAGCAGAAACTCCAGCGCACGCTTTGCCTCGTCTGCGATATACGGTCCGATACCGTCTCCTCCTATCACACCGATAATGATGGGTTTGATTGCTGAATAATCTGTCCAATCCGGACTTTCTTTCAATCTTTCAACGCGTTTTAATTGGTCTTCAAGCACACTTTTAAAATGATCGAGTGATTTTTGTATAACATCGTTCTGCATAATATATCCTCCTACCTTGAATTTTCTAAAAAATTCTGGTATATATACTGTTTATAAAATGGAAAGCGGGTACAGGCAAAAAAAATTGCTCCGGCAGATCAAGGATCGACCCGTCTGGTTATTAATTGATTGTGTTTAAGAGAGAAAAATATAATATATTAAACCATATTTAGTTAGTCAAATTTCATTCACAAATATCAAGGAAAAGTATATGAAAAATGTAATTCTCATCGCAACAATGTTGCTGGTAATAGCCGGATGCTCACCGCGGGAAGAAACACCGCTTCCATCGGAAATTCTTCATCTTGAAATGACCGAATCGCTATCGGGTGAGCAGGCAGCCGAGATAATCGATCATCTACACCAAAAAGAAGTAACCCCCGCTCAGAACTATGTGGGGAGATACGAAGGTGACGGTCATACTGCAACCTACTACCTTTCGCTTTATGACACCAGTAGTGAGGCTGATGAAGAACTGAATGCTATGGTAGAAAGTATGGAGCGCGGCGGACATGTATTTGATCATGTGCGGAAATTAACCATTAAAGAACGGGATGTATGGATGGCGTTGGGTATGGGGCAGGCACATTACTTTTATGCGGAGGGTAATCAACTTATCTGGCTCGCAATCGATGTTCCTCTTGCTGAAGAAGCGATAGAGTCGTTGCTATAATGAATTATTGATGGAGTCCACACGGCATGGTGGACTCCATCGATAGTATCTTCCCTTATACATCGTAATACAATGCATATTCATACGGGTGTGGTCGGAGTGACATTTCCCTTACTTCACGCGCGTATTTATAATCAATCCAGGCGTTAATCACATCCTCGGTAAATACATCACCTTTAAGCAGAAAACTGTGATCACGTTCAAGTGCTGCCAGCGCTTCATCAAGTGATGCAGGAGCAGACGGAACATTTTTCAATTCCTCGGGCGGCATATCATAAATGTTCTTATCCAACGGTTCGCCCGGATCGATTTTGTTAATGATACCGTCCAAGCCTGCCATAAGCATTGCAGCAAATGCAAGATACGGATTGCACGAAGGATCGGGTGTTCTGTACTCGACCCGTTTCGCATTCGGACTTGAAGAATACAACGGAATTCGAATTGCAGCACTCCGGTTTCTTTGAGAATATGCAAGATTAACCGGTGCCTCGAAACCGGGTACAAGCCGTTTGTATGAGTTTGTCGTCGGGTTTGTCAGGGCACATAACGTCGGTGCATGTTTTAAAACTCCCCCGATAAAGTGTAATGCCGTATCGCTCAAGTTCGCATACTTATTCCCGTAAAACAACGGCTTGCCGTCTTTCCATAGACTCATATGCGTATGCATTCCTGAACCGTTATCACCGAACAACGGTTTCGGCATAAATGTTACCGTCTTATTATAATCTCTGGCAGTATTTTTTACGATATACTTGAAAAGGAGCAGGTCGTCTGCCATCGCAGTTAAACTGTTAAAACGAAGATCAATTTCGGCCTGACCGCCGGTTGCTACTTCATGATGCTGCGTTTCAACTTCTATACCCGCATTGATCAGATGCCGTACCATCATATTGCGGATATCGTTCATCGAGTCAGTCGGTGGAACAGGGAAATACCCCTCTTTGTATCGTGGCTTGTAACCGAGATTCGGTTCCTCGATTTTACCACTGTTCCATCTCCCCTCACGTGAATCGATGAAATAAAAACTTGAGTGGCCGTTTGTATCAAACCGGACGTCATCCAGAATAAAGAACTCGGCTTCCGCTCCGAAATAGGCGGTATCGGCAACACCGGTAGAAGCGACATAGGCCTCGGCTTTTTGTGCTATATTTCGCGGACACCGCTGATACTTTTCTTTTGTTATCGGTTCATACACATCACCGATCAAGCTCAGTGTTTTCATTTCTATGAACGGATCGATAAAAGCGGTAGCCGGATCCGGAATAATTACCATGTCACTTTCATCAATACGTTTAAAACCCCTGAGACTTGAACCATCAAATCCAAATCCCTCCTCAAACGAATCTTCCTTTAATTGTGATGCTGGTATGCTGAAATGCTGCCATTGACCGGGAAAATCCATGAACTTGAAATCAACCATTTCAATGCTTTCATCTTTGATGCGTTTCAATACTGCATTGACTGCAGCAGAGCGTGATTCAGCCATACGCTTTCTCCTTATGTAATGAATAATTATTTATTGGTATGTATTGGTATATTCGTTGTTTCTTTCGGACTTGAAAGTACGATGTTCGTCATTGTACCGCTGACTCCCGGCCATGCTTGAATTTTCGATAACAATTTTTCAAGTGTCGGTGTATCCTTCGTTCTTACTTTCAATATATGGGTTCCCTGACCCGTTATTGAATGACATTCCTGTATCTCAGGTATCTTTAATGATTTTTCAATGAAACCACGATAATACTTAGACGACTCAATCGAAACGGTAATGAATGCAGTTATATCGAGATCGAATAGTTTCGGTTCGAGTATCGTTTGATATGCTTTGATATAACCTGCAGTTTCAAGTTTCCGCAACCGGTCGCTTACCGATGGCAATGATAACCCGGTCATCTCTGCAAGCACATTCCGTTTGATGCGACCGTTCGTTTGTAGTTCTTCAAGGATTATCCGATCAATGTCATCAAGCATATTAATCTTAATTATTAATGTTTATATAAGTAATCACCTTACTTATTAAGGTTCTTTAAAGATTGTGCTAATATATATAAACCATGGGTCGATGTCAAGAGTTTTGGTGAAAATATTAGAAAAATTTAATACGGAAATTATGCTGTGATCGGTCTGGTAATTTTCCCGGAGAGTTCATGATAAGCAGCGACCGGGTCATCCGCCTTATAAATGGTTGAACCTGCTACTAAAACCTGTGCACCCGATGCGGTCAGGCGTGCCGCATTTGCCGCACTAACACCGCCATCGACCTGAATGAGAGGTTGTGTTTGTTTAAAAGCTAAGAGTTGTTTCAGTTCGGAAATTTTTTGATAGGTCTGTTCGATAAATCGCTGTCCTCCCCAACCGGGGTTAACGGACATGATCAAAATCAGATCAACCAGAGCTACAACATCAGACAACACAGATACAGGAGTTGCGGGATTAATCACCACCCCGGCATCCATATCATGGTTGTGTATCTGATCAACTACATAGTGCAAATGCTGACAGGTTTCATAATGCACTGAAATCATATCAGCGCCGGCATCTTTGAATGCAGCAATGTGTTGATCGGGATTATGGATCATCAGATGAACGTCAAAATATGCCTCGAAATCCTTCCGCACCGATTTAACCAACTCTGCACCGAATGTAATCGGCGGAACAAATGCTCCATCCATGACATCGAAATGAAACCATCGGGCACCCGCGTCGTGTATACGTTTTATCTCATTGCGGATATTTCCGAAATCAGCGGAGAGAATAGATGGTGCAATAAACGGAACTTTACGGGAGATTTTATTCATCCTCTTCGAGTCCCCCCCCTCCTTCGCGGAGATCCTCGGCATCTTCCGGAGGTTCTTGTGCAATAAAAATATCAACCGGCTGCGTTCGGGGTATCCTGTCGCCAGGATGCGGATATTGCTGTACAATGGTATTCGGCAGTAAATCGGGTATCGGTTGATGGGTGATATTGCCGACCCGTAACCCGCGCTGACCCAGCAACCGTTGTGCTTCTGACAACGATTTACCGACAAGTTCCGGCACCATAACCTGATCGGCTTCGCTTCCCTGTGAGACAACTACATTGATAGCGGTTCCCCGGGCAACTTCCTCTCCCGATTCAATCCCCTGCTTGATAATAGTATCCTCCGGATACAGGGACGACAACTCACGTGTTATAGTCCCCATTGATAGTCCCTGGCGTTCAAGCGTAAATCGCGCATCCCGTATTGAACGTCCACGAATTGAAGGAACTTCCACAAGCTGCTCGCCACTGCTGATCGTTAGATAAACACGCCTGCCCGGCTTGACGACAGATTCCGGGGACGGATTCTGCAAAATCACTGTTCCCTTCGGATAGCGCTGATCGAATCGTTCATCTGCTTTGTGTGGAGTGAAACCTATATCTTGCAAATATGAATCGGCTTCGTCTATATTCATTCCAACAACATCGGGTACGGTTTCTGTGGCATCACTTCTGACATACCACGGCATTATTACCCTGTCGAATAGTAAGACAATGAGGGATAAACTGAGCAACCCGATTATTCCCCAGAGTATGTATTTTTTCCAATCCATATTTTTTTCTTTTTTATAAATTTAATATTTTATTGTATATAATGTAATAAATACAGGATTAATTGACAATAGGAACATCATAATAACCTTGAAACTCTCTACATATAACGAGTGTTTTAAATAAATGTTCCACAATAAGAATAAAAATGTATGATACGCCAAATAGTACTTACTGCAATTTTGATCGGAATGTTGTCCTTCGGGTTGCCAGCATCAAACACACAGGTAGTTCCGCAGCCACGGATTGCATTTGTGCTGAATGATTCAAGTATTCGTATACCTCACAGACGTGACAGGCAATACCGTCAAAAAAGAAGAAATATTATATATCTATAATCAACCATACCCTGATTTTGCTTTTCACACCTTTTTTTAATATATTTGGGCTTACGTATCTTATTATTTTACAACGTGTTATAGTTCATGCAAAATAACGATCTTTATCACGCGGCAAAAGCTGCGCAGGAAAAATCTTTTTCACCTTATTCGAATTTCAGGGTAGGTGCGGCACTCCTGACAAAGGCAGGTAAATTGTACACCGGCTGTAATATCGAAAACAGTTCCTTCTCTCTCACAATATGTGCTGAACGGACCGCCCTTTTTAAGGCTATATCAGCAGGTGAGACAGAATTTTCAAAGATACTGATTGTCTCGGATGCAGATGATTTTATATCTCCCTGCGGTGCCTGCAGACAGGTGCTTTCTGATCTAGCCGGCGATATCGATGTAATATTGACCGATTCACGAGGAGAAATGCAACATAAAAAAATGAGCGAGCTCCTCCCCTTTGCATTCGGTCGCTCCTATCTAATTAAAAACCCTAACGTATAAATAGTAGAATTACAAAGTATGATAACACCAACCCCGCATCATTCGCCCAACGATACAGGATGGATAGAAGCAATATGCGGTTGTATGTTCAGCGGTAAAACCGAAGAACTTATCCGCCGCGTTCGAAGGGCACACATAGCAAAACAAAAAGTTATCGTCTTTAAACCACAAATTGATACGCGATTCAGCAGCGATCACATCGTATCCCACAGCGAACAAACACACGACAGTGTGAGCGTAAAAGATGCAAAGGATATATTGGATATGGTTGAGGATTATCAGGTTGTCGGTATCGATGAGGCACAATTCTTCACGCCGGATATTGTTGATATTTGCGATGCGCTTGCCGACCGTGGTAAGCGCGTCATTATTGCCGGCCTTGATCAAGATTACCGCGGTAAGCCATTCGAACCGGTCCCCCAACTTCTGGCTATTGCGGAGTACATAACCAAGACACTCGCAATCTGTATGGTATGCGGTAACCCTGCTGACCGCACACAACGTATTACAAAATCCCAGGAACGCGTGCTTGTCGGTGCAAAAGACCATTACGAAGCCCGCTGCCGGAAGTGTTTTGATCCGCCGGCTGAATCACATTAAGCCAATAATTATATCGGAAATTCTATGATACTTGCAGACTTACTCAGAGGTGCTCTCGGTATTATTGTTCTCCTTAGCATTGCTTATCTCGTCTCCATCAACAGACGCGCTATTAACTGGCGTTTAATCGGGATGGGGTTAGCGTTGCAGATATTATTCGCTATCTTCGTTCTCAAAATTAGTTACGGACAGTGGTTTTTTGGTCAAATTAGTGCTGTTTTTGTCACCATTTTGAATTTCACCAGTGAGGGAGCGGAATTCGTTTTTGGTGATCTTGCCAGAGGTCCTGAAAAAGAGGATAGCTTTGGATTTTTCTTCGCCTTTCAGGTTTTACCCACCATTATCTTTTTTGCAT